>WRFD01000039.1 GCA_009778955.1 Desulfobulbus sp. | reverse complement strand
TGCGTAAGGCCCTTGAGGACAATTTTTACGTCCAGGCCCGGGCCGCCGAGCAACTGGGGATCACCAAGAGCCTGCTCCAGTACAAGATGAAGAAGTACAATGTGCAGCGGCGTAAGCGGTAAAAGACTGGGACCAGGCGGGAGCCTTGGAGGGGTCAGCAGTGTTTGCAGACCTCTTCCGGCAGGGGCACGTCAACGCTTGCCCCGCCCCAGTTGA
Source organism: Desulfobulbus sp. (assembly GCA_009778955.1). Lineage (GTDB taxonomy): Bacteria > Desulfobacterota > Desulfobulbia > Desulfobulbales > Desulfobulbaceae > Desulfobulbus. The sequence goes on along the minus strand of WRFD01000039.1, from coordinate 14,093 downwards.
GCTTGTTGCGCAGGATGTTGAAGTAGCTCTTCCACGGCGAGCTGACGATTAAGAGCGGTTTGGCGGCCTTTTTCACCAGTAGGTAGTCATTTTCGGTGATGGTCCATTGCAGCTCGCCATCGACGATCACCTTAACCTGCCCGGCTGGGGCCAACAGTTGGGCGACGACCTTCTGCCGGGAGCCTAGCAGCACCGGTCTCGATTCGAGCATGAAGGGGCAGATTGGGGTGAGGACGATGGTCTCCAGTTCGGCATGGACCACCGGCCCTCCGGCGGAAAGGTTGTAGGCTGTCGATCCAGTGGGAGTCGCCATGATCAGCCCGTCGGCCCGGTAGGTGGTGACATATTCCCTGCCCGCCCAACACCGCAGCCTGATCATGGCCTCGGTGCTTTTTTTGACGATGACCACCTCGTTCAAGGCATGCGCCGAGGCGCTCTTCTTGCCGGTCATCCCGTTCACATAGGCAGCGGACAGCATGATCCGCTTTTCCATGCGGACTTCCCCCCCGGCCAGCAGCATTTCCAAGGCCTGATACCGCTCATCGGCCGCCACCTCGGTGAGAAAGCCGAGGCGGCCCAGGTGAACGCCCAGCACGGGCAACTGGTAGCGGCTGGCCTTTTCCGCCACGTGGAGCAGGGTGCCGTCGCCGCCGAGCACGATCAGCAGGTCCATCTCTGCTTCGATGCTATTCAGCTTCGCCCTGATTCCGCGCCGGGTGAACCAGGCAATCATCTCCCGGCCGATCTGCTCCACCTCGGGGCTGTCCGGCCGGGTGACCACTCCCGCATATTCGATCTTCATTCGCCCAACACCCTCGACCGTTCGGCCGCCGCCGCCACCGCGTCCATGATCACCCCCCGCAAGGCTCCTTTCTCCAACACCTGCAAGCCAGCAATAGTGGTGCCCCCTGGCGAGGTGACCTTGTCCCTGAGGATCGCCGGATGTTCGCCGCTTTCCTGGGCGAGCCGGGCCGAACCCAGCACGGTCTGCACGGTCAGCTGTTCGGCCACGGGCCGGGGCAGGCCGGCCAGCACCCCGGCATCGATCATGGCCTCGATGAAGGCGAACACATAGCCCGGCCCGCTGCCGCTTAGGCCGGTCACCGCATCCAGGAGATGTTCCGGCACCTCGACGCAGGTTCCCACTGCGGAAAAAAGGGCGGCAGCGATCTCCCGGTCGTGGGCAGTGGCCTGTCCATTCGGACTGAAGGCGCTCGCACCGGCCAGCACCAGGGCCGGGGTATTGGGCATCACCCGGATCAGCCGAACCGGGGCGGTGAACGCATCGGCCAAGGCCCGTAGGGTGATGCCGGCCATGATCGACAGAACCAGGTGCCGCTCGCCGACAAAAAGACGGTAAGGCGCCAGCACCGCGGCGGCCGCTTGCGGCTTGACAGCCAGGATCAGGACTTCGCTCTTTTGACAGAGGACTGCCGGATCTTGGGTGCAGGCAAGGCCGTACTGCTTGGTGAGGTGCTCTTGGCGAGCCGTCATCGGTTCGGCGATGGTTATCTGTTCCGCTGTGGTCAGGCCGGCGGCCAGAATGCCGCGGACCATGGCCTCGGCCATCTGGCCGCCTCCGACAAAACCAATGGTGGTGCGTATCGTGCCCATGCTCGTTTTCTTGGACTGCTCCGGTTGATGAAGAATAAAAAAAAGATGAAATAGCGACGATATTATACGCGGCTTGGCGGCAAGCGACAACCGTTGTCCTCTCCGAAGCCCGTAACGGCAAAAAAAAACGCCGGCAAAAACCGGCGGTTGCATGGGCAGGCAAAGTCTCTTTTATTAGAGACGTTTTTTTTATCAGATATCCGCAAGCCGGCTTAGGCTGCGCAAGCCGGCCTGGAGGTCATCACCTCGCCCGCAGGAGCGAAGAAGGGGGCGAAACGGCAGGCTGAACCGTGGGAGGAGTGCACCTTCTGGCGGCACAGGGAGTCGCCCCGCTGCTTGAAGGTCACGTATTCCCAGGACCGGGGATTATCGATTACAGCCTGCATGAAGGCGTGGTGCAGTCCATGGCCGGATCGGTCGGCAATCACATGGCCGAGCACCGGCGAGCCGAGCAGGGCCATATCGCCGATGACGTCCAACACCTTGTGGCGGATGAATTCGTCGTCAAAACGCAGGCCGTCCTCGTTGAGGATGGAGCGCCGGTTCCAATGGATGGCGATCACGTTGTCCAGGGTGCCGCCCAAGGCCAGGCCGTTCTGCCAAAGCTGCTCCACCTGCTCGACAAACCCGAAGGTGCGGGCTCGGGCAATCTCCCGGCCGAACCGTTCCGGCGTCACTTCCACCGAATAGCGCTGCTCGCTGATCAAAGCGTCGTCGAACTGAATCCGGGCGGTAACCTTGTAGCCGTCATAGGGCTCAATCCGAATCGATTTATTGCCGTCAGCAAGGCTGATCGGCCGGGTGATCCGCAACATCTTGCGCAGGGCATGCTGCCGGCTTAACCCTGCGGTCTTCAGCAGGCGGACAAAGGGTCCGGCGCTGCCGTCCATGATCGGCACCTCGTGGGAATCAAGGTCGATCACTGCGTTGTCAACGCCGCATCCCCGCAACGCCGCCAACAGATGCTCGGTGGTGGAAACGGTGCATGAGTCCTCGCCGATGGTGGTGGCCAGGGTGGTGTTGACCACGCGCTCCACCCGCGCCGGGATGACGGGGCGGGTGGCGATGTCGGAGCGGAGGAACTGAATGCCGGTGTTCACCGGAGCCGGATTGATGGTCAGATTAACGGTCCGGCCGGTATGCAGGCCAACGCCGCAGCAACTGACCGGGCGCTGGAGTGTAGATTGATACGGCTCTATTTGAGATGCCATAGTGCGTTCGAGGTGTAAGTGGATGAAAGATATAAAATTTTATCATTTATATACATGCAGCAATCAAACATGCGCATGCAACAATCAAACCATCTGAACCAAAGAGGATTAGGTCCAGATAAGTTTGTATATTTTCATGATAGATCATGAGGATAACACATTGGCGCCGTTACTGAACCGCCAACGGATCACGCCTCTGTCCTGTGGCAAAAAAAACACACTCCTCCCCGCCTAAACAAATTGTGGTCGATTCGACACATGCCGCCTCAGTGCGGCGCGGACCAGGAACGAAGCTGTTCGATGATGGCGCGGGAAAAATCCGGGTCGGCTGTCACCCGCATGCGCAGACCAAAGAGAGGGAGAGGCAGCTGCGCCGCCCTGCCGGCCAGCTTGACCAGATCCTTTTCCGTGGTCAGCAGCCACTGGGCCCCCGCTTTCCGGGCCTTGGCGAGCAGTCGGTCCAACTGCGCTTCGCTGTAGCGCTGATGATCGGCCAAGGGAAGGAAGCCGGCCAAGGAGTAGCCCTGGGCAGTCAGAGTCTGTCGAAACAGATCGGGATGGGCGATGCCGCAGAAGCCGAAGCACGGAAGCTCTTGGACTGGCCCGGCCTCGACCGGGACAATCATGCCGGACGGGGCGATCTCCACCAGGCACTCCACCCCCAAGCCGGCAAAGGAGACCGGGATGTCCGGAAATTTCGACCGCAACAGGTCGGCGAACCTCTCGGCCCGTTCCCGGTTGGCCTCGTGCACCCCAGTCATGACAAAGCTGGTGGCGCGCCGCAAGGCCGCCACCGGCTCCCGCAGGTCGCCGCCGGGAAAAACCCGGGAGTTGCCGGCCAGGCGATCGGTGTTGAACAGCACCAGGTCGATGTCGCGATTGATCGGCAAATGCTGGAAACCGTCGTCGAGCAACAGCAGGTCAGCCCCCATCTCCAAGGCGCGCCGGGCCGGAAGCGCACGGACAATGCCGGTCAGTACCGGCACGCCGGACAGGGTTTCGGCCAAAAGCCGCGGCTCGTCGCCGGCAGCATGGGCATCGAGCAGCAGATTGCTGCCGTCGGACACCATATTCACCTTGCCCCTGGCCGCGCCGCCGTATCCACGGCTGACAATGGCGGGCTTAAAGCCGTGCTTTTGGAACAAACGGGCCAGATATTGCACCATCGGCGTTTTCCCGGCGCCGCCCATGGTCAGGTTGCCGACGCTGACCACCGGCACATCGAACCGGTAGGAAGACAGCACTCCTCGCCGGTACAGCGATTCGCGCAGGCGCATGGCTAAACTATACAGAGGGGAAAAGGGACGGCCAAAGGCGAAATAGAGCGAGTTCGTTTCCATGATGGGCGCGCCCCGGCCCGGAAGGGGATCAAGGCTCCCGCCGCGCCGATCTGGTCATTTTTAGTGCAAAAAAAAATGAATACGGTATGAAAAAGGCACAGTAGAGCATTCCCGCCGCTTTTGCAATTCAATCCAAAGATGAGGCTGCCATCGTGTCGCATGCGCATTTTTTTTTCGCCGGACTCGTAGCGCTGGCTCTCTCGGCCTGCGTCGCCGGAACAGCCCTGGCCTCCGAATCCATCAAGATAGGGTTTGCCGGTTCCCTCAGCGGCGATCTGGCGCCCTACGGCCTGCCGCCCCTGATGGCGGTTCAGATGGTGGTCAAGGAAATCAACGACCAAGGCGGCATCCAAGGCAGGCCAGTGGCATTGCTGGTCGAAGACGATGCCTGCAAGCCGGAACTGGCCACCAACAGCGCCACCAAGCTGGTCGCCGGCGGCGTCAAGGCGGTGATAGGCCATACCTGCTCCGGGCCCACCAAGGCGGCTCTACCGATCTATCAAGCTGCCAAGGTGTTGGTCATCTCGCCCTCGGCCACCAGTGCACTCCTTAACCAAGATGGTGAATATCCGTTCTTTTTCCGGACGATTGCCACTGATGTCGTCCAGGCGAAAACCCAGGTCGACTTTGCCCTGCAGACCCTCAAGGCCGGCAAGATCGCGGTGCTCCACGACAAGGGCGACTATGGCAAGGGGCTGGCCGAGTTTGCCAGGTCCCTGGTCGAGCGTTCCGGCCAGGCGCAGGTGGTGTTGTTTGAAGGCGTCACTCCCGGCGCGGTCGATTACTCGGCTGTGGTGCAGAAGATCAAACGCTCGGAGGCCGAAGCGGTCCTCTTTGGCGGATACCATCCCGAAGCCTCGAAGCTTGTCGGCCAGATGCGTCAGAAGCGGCTCGCCATCCCCTTTGTCTCCGACGACGGCGTCAAGAACGACACCTTCATCAAGGTGGCTGGCAAGGATGCCGAAGGCGTGTATGCCACCGGCCCGGCCGATGCCTCCGACAATCCCATCACCAAAGCTTTTCGCGAAAAATTCAGACAAGCCCAGGGAACCTATCCGGGCGCCTTCTTCGACAACGCCGTGGCCGCGGCCCTGGCCCTGACCAACGCTATTGCCAAGGCGGGCTCCACCGACCCGGAAGCGGTAGCGCCCATTCTGCGCTCCGAGCAAGTGGCCACGCCCTTCGGCCCCATCGGATTCGACGCCAAGGGCGAGCCAGTCGGCATCGGGGTCTCCCTGTACCAGGTCCGTAACGGGCAGTTTGTCCAGGTCCGATGAATGCTGCCCACGGACAGGCGATGACCATGTTTTTGCGCCCGCCCCGCTGCCGCCCGGCCTGATTCTCTCCAGGGCGCTTTGGTGGAGTACTTCTTTGAAATCTTGTTCAGCGGCCTGACCAGGGGATCGGTCTACGCCCTGATCGCCCTAGGATACACCATGGTCTACGGCATTATCGGCCTGATCAACTTCGCTCACGGCGAAATGTACATGATCGGCGCCTTCACCGCCCTGATCGTTTCCTCGGTGCTGTCGATCTACGGACTGCCCCTGCCGTCCATTCTGATCCTGGCTGGCCTGGCGGCCGCCATCTGGGCCGGGGCCTACGGTTTTACTGTCGAACGGCTGGCCTACCGGCCTTTACGCGGCGCACCCCGGCTCGCTCCCCTGATCTCGGCCATCGGCATGTCCATCTTCCTGCAGAATTACATCCTGCTGGCCCAGACCCCAGACTTTGTCCCCTTCCCCTCGCTGGTGCCGGAATTCGCCTTTCTCGAACCCTACAGCGCCATCATCAACTCCTCCGGCCTGACTATCATGGCAGTTTCGACCCTGGTGATGTGCGCGCTCATCCTGCTGATCAAGTTCACCCGGACCGGCAAGGCCATGCGCGCCACAGCCCAGGACCGGAAAATGGCCCTGCTGGTCGGCATCAATGTCGACCGGATCATCTCCCTCACATTCATCACCGGCTCGGCCCTGGCGGCCATCGGCGGCCTGCTGATCGCCTCCCATATCGGCCAGATCAACTTCGCCATCGGCTTTATCGCCGGCATCAAGGCCTTTACCGCCGCAGTTCTGGGCGGCATTGGCTCCATCCCCGGCGCAGTGTTGGGCAGCTTTGTCCTCGGCCTGACCGAAGCCTTTGCCACCGGCTATGTTTCCAGCGATTACGAGGATGTGTTCGCCTTTTCCCTGCTGGTGCTGATTCTCATCTTCCGGCCCGCCGGCCTGCTGGGCAATGCCGCAGCGGAAAAGGTGTGAGATGCGGCCATGAAAAAGAAAAGCCTGACCAACCCCACCGGCAAGGATATCCGCCACGCCCTGATGGTCGGGCTCTGGTTCATGTTCCTCACCTTTCCCCTGCTGGTGATCAAGGTCAATCCGATTGAGCAGACCGTGACCTGGCGCTGGGCCAACATGCTGTGGGTTGGCGGCGCAAGCGCAGCAATCGCCCTGGCCTGCCGGTTGATCGCCGCCCGCCGGACCGAAAAAATGGAGCATCTCAGCCGCATGCCGGAACAGACCGCTCTCCGGCACAAACTGCCGCTGCTGTTCACCCAGGACCGGTTGCGGTTGCTTGGCGCCATGGTCATGCTGTTATTGCTGGCCTTTCCCTTGGCGTTCTCCACCTATCAGGTCAACATCATGACCACCGCTCTGATGTACGTGATCCTGGGGCTGGGGCTGAACATCGTGGTCGGGTTCGCGGGCCTGCTCAACCTCGGCTACGTGGCCTTTTACGCGGTAGGAGCCTACACCTACGGCCTGCTCCATCTCCATTTCAACCTGGGTTTCTGGACGGCATTGCCCATCGGCGGCCTGATGGGGGCCCTGTTCGGCCTCCTGCTCGGGTTTCCGGTGCTGCGGCTGCGAGGCGACTATCTGGCCATCGTCACCCTGGGATTCGGTGAGATCATCCGCCTGGTCCTGGAAAACTGGGGAGCCTTTTCCCAGGGGCCAAGCGGCATTGCCGACATTCCCCGGCCGGGATTGTTCGGCATTGGCATGACCTTGGACCAATCCCTAGTCTATCAGTACTATCTCACCATCGCCATGGCGCTCTTTACCGTCTTCATGGTCAACCGCCTGCGCCACTCGCGCATCGGTCGGGCCTGGTTCGCCCTGCGCGAAGACGAAATCGCCTGCCAAGCCATGGGCATTGACACCACTGCGCTCAAACTGACTGCCTTTGCCCTGGGAGCGGCCTGGTCCGGGATGACCGGCGTGCTGTTCGCCGCCAAGACCACCTTCATCAACCCGGCAAGTTTCACCTTCATGGAATCGGCGATCATCCTCTGCATCGTGGTGCTGGGCGGCATGGGTTCGATCATCGGGGTGGCGGCCGCTGCCCTGATCCTCATGCTCCTGCCCGAGTATCTGCGCGCCGTGGCCGAATATCGCATGCTGGTGTTCGGCGCCGTGCTGGTGGTCATGATGATCATCCGCCCCCGCGGGCTCATGCAACCGATGCGTCAAACCCACTTGCCCGCCCGTTAATGTGTGGGACTATTGACACAGCCATGCACCCACTCCTCACCGTCAGCGCCCTGACCATGGATTTCGGCGGCATCCGCGCCTTGGACCAGGTGGATCTGCGTATTCTTCCCAGAGAAATCGTAGCCCTGATCGGTCCCAACGGCGCCGGCAAGACCACCTTGTTCAATTGCCTGACCGGGATGTGCCGCCCCACTGGCGGCCAGTTGCTGCTGACCCCGCCGGGGCGATCCCAGCGACGGCTGTACGGCCTGCCGCCCCATCAGATCACCGCGGCGGGACTGGCGCGCACATTCCAGAACATCCGCCTTTTCCCCAACATGACCGTACTAGAGAACGTGATGGTCGGCCGGCACTGCCGCACGACCGCCAAACTGTTCGGGGCGATCTTCCGTCCGGCGGCCACGGTGCGCGAGGAAAACGACAGTCTTGGCATGAGCCTTGCTCTACTTGACCGGATCGGCTTGGGCGATCAGGCCGACGAGTTGGCCCAGAACCTTCCCTACGGCGCCCAGCGCCGACTGGAAATTGCCCGGGCCTTGGCCACCAGCCCCCAACTGCTTTTGCTCGACGAGCCAGCAGCCGGGATGAATCCGCAGGAGACCGAGGAACTGGAAGCCTTGATCCTTTCCATCCGGGATGACGGCCTGTCCATTCTGCTGATCGAACACGACATGAAACTGGTGATGCGCCTGTCTGACCACATCTTTGCCATGGATTACGGCCGCCTGATCGCCGAAGGCGCGCCCGACGAGGTGCGGCGTCACCCGGCAGTGATCCGGGCCTATCTGGGCACAGAGGCTACCGATGCTTGAACTTCGCGGCATTGACGTCGCCTATGGCAAGATCCAGGCGCTGCACCAGGTCAGCCTCCAAGTCAGGCACGGAGAAATCGTCACCCTGATCGGCGCCAACGGCGCCGGCAAGACCACCACTTTGATGGCCGTCAGCGGCCTGGCGCCACCCCGCCGGGGCGAGATCCTGTTTGCGGGCCAGCCGGTCACCGGGCTGGCGCCGGATGCCCTGGTCCGGCTCGGGATCTGCCAGGTGCCCGAGGGCCGCCATATCTTTCCCAACTTGACCGTGGCGGAAAATCTCGACATGGGAGCCTTTCTCCGCCGGGACCGCCGGCAAGTGGCTGCGGATCGGGAACAGATGTACAGCCTGTTTCCGGTCTTGCAGCAACGACGGCGCCAGCCTGGCGGCACCCTGTCCGGCGGCGAGCAGCAGATGCTGGCCATCTCCAGGGCCCTGATGGCCCGGCCCCGGCTGCTGCTGTTGGATGAGCCCTCCATGGGCCTGGCGCCGTTGATGACCAAGCATCTTTTTGAAATTATTTCAAAAATCAACAAGGAGCAGCAGACTACCATGTTGTTGGTGGAACAGAACGCCAACCTGGCCCTCCGGGTGGCGGATCGGGGATATGTCCTGGAAAACGGGCGTATCGTTATGCACGGCATGGCCGAGGCGCTTCGCCTTACCCCTGCCGTTCAAAGCGCCTATCTCGGCGTCTGATCGGGTTTGCCCGATGGGCGCACCAGTCAAAAGGAAACAGGAAAAATATGAAGAAAATTATTAAAGTTGGAGTTGTAGGTGTTGGATATTTGGGGCGTTTTCATGCCCAGAAATATGCGGCCATGCCCGATGTCCATCTGGTGGGCGTGGCCGACGCCGACCCGGAGCGGGCTGGGCAGGTCGCCGATGAATGCGCCACCCAACCCTATACCGATTACCATGGTCTGCTCGACCAGGTCGACGCGGTGTCGATAGTGGTGCCGACCAGCCTCCATCACGAAGTGGCAAAGGCCTGCCTGCTGCAACAGGTCGATGTCATGGTGGAAAAGCCCATCACCACCACTTTGACCGAGGCTGACGACCTGATCCGGGTGGCCCGCGACCAGCAGCGCATCCTCCAGGTGGGGCACCTGGAACGCTTCAATCCGGCGGTGCTGGCCATGCAACCCCTGCTCACTCATCCGCTGTTCATCGAAGCGCACCGCATCTCGGTGTTTAAAGAGCGGGGCACGGATGTGGATGTGGTGCTCGACTTGATGATCCACGACATCGACATCGTGCTGTCCATCGTCAAGTCGCCGATCGTCTCGATCCTCACAGCCGGCGCCCCGGTCATCACCCACTTGACCGACATCGCCAACGCCCGCCTGATCTTTGCCAACGGCTGCACGGCCAACATCACGGTGAGCCGCATCTCGATGGAAACCATGCGGCGGATGCGCATCTTTCAGCCCGGCCAATATTTATCGATTGATTTCGGCCGCAAGGAAATCATGGCGGTGCAGTTGCGGCCGGGCCAGGATGGCGGCAATCCGGAGCCGGAAATCAACAAGTCGACCTTCCAAGATCAAGATGCCCTTGAGCTGGAACTCAGTGATTTTGTTCACCATGTCCGCGAGCGCAGCAAACCTGCGGTCAGTGGAGAAGAGGGCAGACGCGCCTTGGATGTGGCCCTGCAGGTGATCGCCCAGATCCATGGCAACCGCGAGCGGGTCGAGCAGATCCTCCGGGACGAAGGCCGTACCGACCTGTTGGCCCACCTCAAGACCCGTTGACCACCATGGCCGGCTTGCAAGAGGATGAACAAGGTCGCGAGGTCATGATCGTGGCCGGCGAGGCGTCGGGCGATTTGCACGGCGCCCGCCTGGTCCAGGCCTTGCAAGCCCTTGATCCCTGCCTGCGCTTTTGCGGCATGGGCGGCCAGGAATTGCGGGCCGCAGGCGTGGAACTGCTGGCTGATGCCGCCAAGTTGGCCGTGGTGGGCGCGGTGGAGGTGCTCAGTCATTTGGGCGATATCCTTCGCGCCCGCCGCGCCCTGATCGAGCGCATGCGCGCCCGCCGCCCCGCCCTGTTGATCTTGATCGACTACCCGGACTTCAATTTCCTCCTGGCCAGGAAGGCCAAGCAGCTCGGCATCCCGATCTTTTATTACATCAGCCCCCAGCTCTGGGCTTGGCGCAGCGGCCGAATCCGCACCATCAAGCGCCTGGTCGACCGCATGGCGGTGATCCTTCCCTTCGAACCCTCCTTTTACGCCCGCCATGGCGTGCAGGTCGATTTTGTCGGGCACCCGCTGCTCGATTCGGTCAAGCCCGGACTCTCTCCCGATGCATTCAAAAGCCAGCACGCCATCGAGCCCAACCGGACTTTGGTCGGTCTTTTGCCCGGCAGCCGGCGCAAGGAGATCGCGGCCTTGCTGCCAGTTTTCCTGGACGCGGCCGGTCTGGTTGCCCGTGACCTGCCCCGGGTCACCTTTCTGCTGCCCCAGGCGCCGACCATCAACCGCGATCTGCTCGACCAATACGGCTTGGCCGCCTGGCAGGAACGCCTCGACATCCGGGTGGTCAGCGAGGGCCGCTACGCGATGATGGCGGCCTGCGACGCGGCGATGGCGGCCTCGGGCACGGTGGTGCTGGAACTGGGCATCCTGGGCGTGCCGACCGTGGCCGCCTACCGGATGAGCCCACACACCTACTGGCTGGGGCGGCTCTTGATCCGGGGCGTGCGTTTTTTTTCCCTTATCAACCTGATCGCCGATCGCGAAGTCATCCCCGAACTCCTGCAAAACGCGGCTAACCCCGAACAGATCGCGCGGGCAACCCTGACCATGCTGCAGGACGAGGAAAAACGGCAGGCGACCCTGGCCGGACTGGCCGAGGTGCGCCGCCGTCTGGGTGGACCGGGCGCCTCACAACGGGCCGCCGCGGCCGCCCTGGATCTGCTCGATGTGCGGAGGAAATCCCGTGGATGACCTGGAACCGATGCCCCTGCCCATCGACGGCGCCTTGGATCTGCACGCCTTCCGTCCGGCGGACATCAAGACGCTCGTTCCGGACTACCTGGAGGAATGCCGCCGGCTCGGCATCCTGCAGGTGCGCATCATTCACGGCAAGGGGACCGGCGCCCTGCGGCAGACAGTCCACGCCCTGCTTGGCCGGTTGGAGATGGTGGCCGGGTTCCGTCTGGCCGACGAAACCAGCGGCTCCTGGGGCGCTACTCTGGTGACGCTTCAGAAACAGGAGCCATCGGCTCGATGAGTCCATGTTCGGCGGCCAGGCGGCGCACTTCAAGCATGAAGGTGGAGGGCAACGGCAGCTCACGGTCCTCCTGAAGGATGCCGAGCGCCTTGGCCATGAGCAGGGTGGGAATGGAGTGGATGCCTTCCTGGTTGTCGCAGATGGTCTTCATCCGCAGGGCATCGGTGAGCAGAGGCATAAGCGGCGCGCAGGCGGCGGCCATCTCCCACAACTCCCGCTCCACCAGTTGGCGGTTGGCGGCAGCGAAGTCCGCCATTGCCGCATCCGTAGGCAGGGCGCCGAACAGGTTGTTGATTACCGCCCCGGCCAGATGCGTCCGCTCGGGTTCCGTCCGGTCGACATGCCGATCGTGAATGCTCTGCCGCAGGGCCTTGAATAGCAGCATCTGCACAGTAAGGATCGCCTCCCGCATCACCGGGATGACCTTGTTGTCGACCAGGGGTTTGTCCTCTGCCGGCGAAAGGTCGGTCACAAGACCACCTTGACGGCCGGATCGGCGGCAAACCGCTGATACAGGCGCAGCCGTTCGGCTTCGTCGGCGACCGTGGTTTCCACGGTAAGGCTCAGATAACGGCCGCCAGTGCTGACGTTGCCGTCGGCGATCACGCACGCGGCCATGTCAACCACTTTGCCGATGGCCGCGACAATGGCGCTGCGTTCTTCCCCGATCAGACGGTACTGCCAGCGGCAGGGATAGTGTATTTCCGGCTTGCAGCCGCAGGCGCCCCCGTTCATGTTGCATGCTCCTCCAGCGGCCTTATAGCGCGATCCGCCGCCCTTGCCAATGAAAAGAATACTCCCATTTTTCCGCCACAGTGGTATGCTTTTTACAATGATCTCCCCTCGCCGTTTCCTGGAGCAGAGCCATGAGTTTCCCTTTCCTGGTCATCAGCCATCGCCTGAACTTCGAATCTTTTTTCTCTGAATTCTCGACCTCATTTGAAGCAACCATAGTGGCAAGCGGCGAGGATGGCCTCGCGGCCCTGGCGCAACCGACTCCTTGGCACGGAGTGCTCATCGCCGCTCAGCTGCCCGATATGGACGGTCTGGAGCTGATCGAGCAGGTCGACTCGCTTGCCGGCGCCGTTCCCCTGCTCCTGGTGCCGGACGACCAACTGGCCGAGTTGCTGCCGCTGGCCAACAGCCGCTCTGTTTTTCGGGTAGTGCCGGAAAGTACGCCGCCGCACATCCTGGCGACCATCCTGATCGATACCGTGCGCCAATTCGAGCTTCTCCAGCAGGAGCACCGCCTGACGGCGCGAATCGAGCAGATGTCGCTCACCGATTTGCTCACCGGCTGTTATGCCAGGTCGCATATCCCCGGCCTTCTACACCGCGAGCTGCGCCGCTCCATCCGCTACCGCCATCCCCTCTCGATCATTCTCTGCGACCTCGACCGATTGGCGCGGATCAACGAGGCCTTCGGTCACCAGGCTGGCGACGCGGTCCTCGCCGGTTTTGCCCAGGCCGCCGCCCAAGTGACCCGTCAGGATATCGACACCATCGCCCGATGGGGTGGGGACGAATTTCTGGTGGTCCTGCCCGAAACCCCAATCAGCGGGGCCGGCCGGGTGGCCACCCGGCTCAGGGAGCGATGCGCCCAGCTCGGCCAGACCGAGGATGGCCGCACCCTTGCCTGCAACGCCAGTTTCGGGGTGGCCAGTTTCACTCCGGAAAATGCGACTCGCAATGCCACTACCGAAGCTCTGCTGCTGCTGGCCGAACGCTGCCTGCTCCAGGCCAAGGCCGCTGGCGGCAACCAGGTGCTCTGCTGCCCCTGAACCCGCTGCGACATTCACCAAGGAGACTCCCTGCCCTATGGCCCAATCAAAGGCTGAACAGTCTGCGCAAGCCGCCGCTGGGTCTCGTTCTTGACCTTGCCGTCTTTGCGGCAGCTGCGCCTGAGCAGATGGGTATGGCAGACCTTGCCCTTGCAGGCGCGTTTTGGTGGTGACGACGTGTGCTTTCCCTTTTCTTGCAGGCATGGTGGACTAGAGCACATACTCATCCCGCCGCCAACAGTTTTCTGAAATTTTAGTGATTACATTTTAGGCGGCCGGCAACCTCAATATTTGTAAATTATCTATAAAGTCATATGGTTGCCGTTGCAAGCCAACGGCCAGAGCCTTGAAATTTCGGGCTAACCACCTGACGGAAAGGCCGAGGGCGCATTGTAGAGGTGCGGACAAAAAGTTGACGGCGGATCAACAAACGAAAAAACAGTACACAATCATTGTTTCGTTCACGGATAAGGACAGGACTGTACGCGAAAGGCGCATTGGCAGCCTGTTTTACCCTACGCGGAACCCTGCCGGACCTGGGTCGCCGAAAACAAACAAGGAGTGCGAAGCAGTGCATCTCCCCGGCTGGACGGAAGTCGTC
>WRFD01000038.1 GCA_009778955.1 Desulfobulbus sp. | reverse complement strand
CCGGTCGACGCGCTCGGCAATATCTTGCATCGCCTGGGAACCGAGCTTGTTCCAGAAGGCGAACCGCTTGGTCTTCTTGAGCCGAGTGATATGCAGCTTTACTCTATTTGCGCTGATGCCCTTGCCAAACAATCTGTAGTGCCGCCGATGCAAGGCGATGAGATGGTTATAGATCATCCCGGCGATATTGATTTTCCGGCTCAGGCGTTTGTTTCGCTTTGAGCGATGCAGCTTAAAGGTATAGGCGCGCATATCAAGACGGTTAATGTTTTCATATTATGCGCAACATCGTACTCAAAATTGCAGAAAATTACAACAATCTTAACGGAAAGCGCCTTATGTCCTCGCCCTGAACGGCGGGGTTTTACGGCGTGAGGGATATTTTTTTTGTAATGAATTGTTCAGGCGCTTATCAAGCAGAGACAGGGACGAAAGGTCTTGGGCCGCAACGAACTTGGTATTACGGACCGGGGGCCAGCCGGGTAGGGATTTACCCTTTCGGCTCCGGCGGGGATAGGATGGGACGCGGGATTTCGCCTTGCCCGGTGGTGAGTTGGCGATCCACCGTGCCTTGAATGAAGAAGAGGCGGAGCAGCAGCCAGGCATAGGCCAGAACCGCCAACACGGCGAAGACGGGTTGAAAAAAGCCCAGCGGACACAACACCAGCACTGTCAGCCAGTGGAGCAGGATGACCTGACGGGAATGGAGTTGCAGAGGGAAATCGTCATGGCGACTGATCACCGCCAGCCCGCTGAGATTCCAGCCGTAGAGGGCGGTGAAGGCATGGAGGCGGAGCAAAGGTTGGCTGATTTCCGGGATGTGCCAGTTGGAAAAAGAGAGAAAGATGTAGGAGATGCCGGTGAGCGAGGCGACCAGCAGAAACAGGATGCCCGAGGTCAGGTAGGCCTTTTGCTGCGATGGGATGCCCTCGTGCCAGTATAAGAAAAGGATGTAGGCAACGGTCACGAACAGCAGGCTGGCGATCGCCACCTGGGAGGTGAACATGCCGGCCAGGATGAATCCGAAAAAGATGATCACCCCGAGATTGATGGCCCAGAAGGCGGCCTCCTTGAGCGCCCGGGTGAGGGGAAGCGCCTCCTTTTTCATCAGGCTGAAGATGACCGACATGGAGATCAGGGAGATGGGGAAGGAAAAGCCGAGAAAAAAGGTGTCGAGCCGGAGTTTCTCGATGGTGAACCAGTGCAGGTAGATCGAGTTGCACATCACCGGGCTGGAAAGGGTCAGGCCGCAGGAAAGACAGAGCAAGGCAGCCTGGTGGAATTTGCGCGCGACCGGTTCCCAGCGTTCGAAGAGCGCGCGCGGCAACAGGCTGCCGAAACGGTCGATGCGGGCCCGTTCCACCAGCCAGGCCAGGGCCAGAGGAATGACCATAGCCGGCCCATACCACCGCATGAAGGCGCAGACGGCAAAGGTCAGGGCCAGAGCCAGGAACAACAGGGTGCGGCGGGTAAGAACCGGCTTGCCCTCGGTGTAGTACATCAGCAGGGTGCCGCCGCTGCACAGGTTAAACAGGAAAATGTGCAGCCGCTCGAAGTTGATGGTCTCCGGGGGAACCAGGTGGTGGAAAAAACCGCAGGCCAGGGCGGTGGTCATCATGGTTGCGAGGATGCTTTTGAATTGCCAGTTCACTGTTCAGCGCTCCAGAGGATGGTCTTCGCCTTTGCCGAGAAGGTTGCGCAGGGCCAGGTCGAGATCGGCATGGCGGAAGACGTAGCCGGATTGTTGCAGCTTGTCGGCGGCCACCCGGCATCCGCCCAGTACAACCTCGGAAGCCATCTGGCCGTAAAGGGCTTCCAAAACACTGGCCGGGATTGGAGGCAGCAGGGGGCGGCCCGTCACTCGCGCCAGGCTCTGCATCAACTGGCAATTGGTCACCGGATGGGGCGCGGCGATGTTGACTGGACCAGCAAGGGTGTCGCAGGCCAGGGCGTGCAGGATAGCGCCCACCATGTCGTTGATGGAAATCCAACTGAGGTGCTGGTCGCCGCTGCCGAACCGGCGGGGAAAACCGAGCGCCGAAGAGGCGAGCAGTCGCCGGAGCGCGCCACCCCTAGGGGTGAGCACCACGCCGATGCGGAGCAAGACGGTGCGGATGCCAGCCGCCTCGGCTGGCCGGGCCGCTTGTTCCCACAGGAAACAGACCTCGGAGATGAAATCGTCTCCGGCCTGGTCTTCCTCGCGCATACAGCGATCAAGGCTGTTGCCGTAGAAGCCGACTGCCGAGGCGCTGAGCAGCACCTTGGGCCGGACCGGTAGCCCGGCAATGGTCCGGACGATCAGACTGGTCCCCTGGATGCGGCTGTCGATCACCCGCTTTTTTTTCTCCTCGGTCCAACGTCCTTCGCCGATGTTGTCGCCAGCCAGATGAATCACCCCGTCGAAAGGCGGCAGCCCGGCGAGGTTGAGAGCGTCCTCTGCCGGGTTCCAGTAGATTTCCCGCAGGCGCCGGTCGGGCTGACGCCGGACCAGGGTCCAGACCTCGTGGCCGCCGCTGGTCAGCAGAGGAATCAGGGCCTTGCCAAGCACGCCGCTGGCGCCGCTGATCAGCACTCGCAGTGGGATACGGCTGCATTGCCGGTGCAGAAGCAGATCGTCGTAGAGGGTGGCGTGGCGGTAGCGAAAGATGCGATCCAGGGTCCGCTCGACCATCCTGACGGCGCAGCCGGGCAGTAGGGCCTGGCCGGGCAGGGCGAAATCGATCTGATCCTCCAGGCGGGCGCAGTCCTGGGTGTCGGCGAACCGGTGGGTGTGGGTCCAGCGGGCAAAGGGGCCTCGCTCTTGGATATCGCGGAACATGACGCCGGGAATGTTTTCCACATGGCGGGCATGCCAGTGGAAGGGAAAGGGACCGGCCCGCATGGCCATGACCACCCGGCCGCCTGGATCGAGACCGCCCTCGCGGGTCACGACCCTGGTAGGTTCCCAGGGAGGGACGAGCCGGTCCAGCGCGCCCGGCCGGCTGTGCCATTGGTAGAGTTCCTCGGCGGAGCAAGGAAAAAGGGAGGCGGCAAGAAAACGGTGCTCAGCCATTGATGATCTCCTCTAGGGCCGCCGGCAGGTCCGGATTGGTGAACAGGTAGCCGCTGTTGATCAGGCCCTGCGGCGGCGCCTTCTGCCCCTTGAGCAGGGAGCAGCCGAATTCGCCCAGCAGCCCCATGGCAAAGGCCGGAGCCGGCAGGCAGGCGGGACGGTGGAGGGCTGCGCCCAACTGGCGGGCAAACTCTTTCTGCCGCACCAGGTGCGGCGCGGTGCAGTTGAAGGGTCCACTGCATTCCTCGGCGCTGAGAAGAAAGAGCATGGCGTTGACCAGGTCGTCGAGATGCATCCAGGGAAACCATTGCTGGCCGCTACCGATTGGCCCGCCAAGACCGAGCAGAAAGGGGGTGCGCATCGCGGCCATGGCTCCGCCGCCCTTGCCCAGAATCACGCCCAAGCGCATCAAAGCCACTCTCGCGCCCTTGCCAGCCGCCTTGCCGGCCTCAGCCTCCCAATCCCGGCAGACTCGAGCCAGAAAATCGCTGCCCGGTCCACTGGTCTCGTCTTTTATGGTTTCGCCGCCGTCGCCGTAGTATCCGGCTGCCGAAGTGCTGAACAGCACGGCCTCGGTGGCCTCGGGCAGGGCGGCCACCAGGTTGCGGGTGGTGAGGATGCGGCTGTTGTAGATCGCCTGTTTGCGGCGTTCGGTCCAGAGGCTGAAGACCGACCGGCCGGTCAGGTTGATCAGGGCGTCCTGTTCGGGAACCAGCCGCTGCCAGTCGCCGGTCCGGGTGGTGTCGGCCACCACATGGGTGAGCAGCGGATGCAGGGTGGGCTGGCGCCGGGCACTGCTGCCGATGACCGTGACCTCGTGGCCCGACTCCAGTAGTCGCCGGCTGACGGCGGAGCCGACAAAGCCGGTGCCGCCGGTGATGAGGATTTTCATGGGGAACCTCCGGGCGCGATTGTTGACCGCGCTTTCCTGTTGAGCGCCATAAACATTTTGTTGGTGCAGGGCAAAGGGCCAGCGGCCCGAGGCGCAATTCCCAGAGAGCGCGACTGGGCCAGGGCATCGACCTTAAGCGAATCGTTGCGAATGCCCTCCTCGTTGCCTCGCCGGTATTCCACACCTTCCTCGGCCATCACATCCAGAGGACTGACCGCGTATATGCGCAACAGGTCGATGAGGCGCTTTTCCGTTTCTTGGTCGTGCCGGAAGAGGACGGCGACGCCGCCATCGCAAACAAAGGCGTGGACGCTGTCATCCGGATTGAAATGGAGACCGTTCGCATCCGGGTGGCGTGGGTCTGCGGTGAGAGAAATTTGTTGAGCGCCTCGATCTGAACGCACCCGGCCAGGAACAGGGCTCGGATTTTGTCCATGGATGCGATGGCTGCCGCCGCGAATAAGGCGCAGGGGCGTCAAGTCCGCATGGAGATTATTCGGCGCCGTTGACAGCGGTCTTCTGTTGCAGTTCCGGATAATATTTTTCGATGCAATCGGGACAGATGCCGTGGGTGAATTCGTTGGTGGCCCGTTCCTGGACGAACTGCCTGATGTCGTTCCTGAAGGCGGGGTCCATCCGGATCCGGCGGCACGAGGCGCAGACCGGCAGAATGCTCTCCAGGTAATTGATCCGGGTGAGCAGCGTATAGGTGTGGCGGATGATCAGGCTGCCGACAATGGCGATGACGACACTTTCGAAGAGGGATTTCCGCCAGTTGATCGGGGTCTCGGCGCCGCCGAGCAGAACATGGGAAATGTCGAGAATCTCCCCGAACCAGGAAAGGGCGATGACGAACAGAATGGCGGCGAATTCGTACCCGCAGACCTTTTTGGCGATCAGGTTGGTTGGGCGCTGTTCCATGGGGGGCATCCTCGGGGGATCGACTTTCGGGACAATCGGGCGCCGCATCCGGGGCGGCGGGCATCCAGATGGCAAAAAAAAACTGGCAGGCGATCCGAACCGTGGCGGAACGGATAATCTTATCATACTGTGTTTGCCCCCCCGATGCACAGGGGAAAAGCGTTGTGCTACGCCAGCGCTGATCGGCCGTCGACATGGCTGATGACTATCCGGGGCGCATCCAGCAAGATGACTTCGGGCTGAAGCCGCCGCAGCTCGTCAATCTGCCAATCGCCGCTCCGGGCCAAAAGCGCCAGGGCCTCCTCTTGGGAGGACGCCAGCACTACAACGTCGGCCTGGAGGTAGTTTTCCTTGTGAATGTGCGGCTCGTCGAGCATGGACCAACTGGAAAAATGTTTGCTGTGACGCCAGATAAAAAGGTGCATGGGACCTCCGGAAAGTTGAGGCGGGCGAAAAATGGACGCAAGGCCGGCGCGACTCTCTCCACTGTACCTTGATGTGGCTGTCGGTGCAAATCCCGGATTCTCCCGTTCTAAGGGCCGGGTTCTGCGTTGACCTTTTCGGCCGATGGTATATAACTGTCGCCAGTGCAAACGTTGCCCGCATGGTGGGCGGCACGGGCGCTGGCTGCGGTCCTGGCCGGAAGGAGGAGCATGGAGATTCTGATCATCGGCGCCGGCGCTATGGGCGGTCTGTTCGCAACCCGGCTCGCTCCCCATGCGCGTGTCCGTCTGCTCACCACCAATGCGGACCATGCCCGTGCCATCAGCGACAAGGGCCTAATGCTCACCACCATGGCCGGCTCGGTTTGCACGACGGCGGTCACGGCCCTGACCGAATTAAGGGAGGACGACCGGCAGGCCGACCTAGTGCTGGTCTGCACCAAGGCCCGTTCCACTGAGTCCGCCGCCGCGACCGCCGCGCGGTTCCTGGTCGGCGACGGCCTGGCGCTCACCCTGCAAAACGGGCTCGGCAACTTGGAGCGGCTCGTGACCGCAGTGGGCGCGGACCGTGCGGCTGCGGGCGTCACCTCCCAGGCGGCCACGCTGCTGGCGCCCGGACATGTTCGCCACGCCGGCCGCGGCCCCACCGTGCTCGGCTGTGGGCCAGGACAGGCTGGGCGGCTTGCGGTCGTCGCCGATCTTTTCAACCGGGCGGGCATCGAAACCAGGGTGGTCGACGATGTCGACGCCTTGCTCTGGTCCAAGCTGATCGTCAATGTCGGCATCAATGCCCTGGCCGCCCTGCTGCGGGTGCCCAACGAGGCGCTGACCCTGGCGCCGGAGTGCGAGACGCTCCAGGCCGACGCCGTGGCCGAGGCCGAGGCTGTGGCCAAGGCACTGGGTATTGAGTTGCCTGCGGGCCGGCAGGTGGATCGAGTTAAGCAAGTGTGCGGACAAACCGCCGCCAACCGCGCCTCCATGCTTCAGGATATCCTCCGGGGCGCGCCCACCGAGATCGACGCCATCAACGGCGCCATTGCCGCCAAGGGACAGAAGCTGGGCATCCCCACCCCGGTCAACCAGCTGCTCACCCGCCTGATCAAAGCCCTGGAAGCCACTGCTTCCCATCGGATCGAACCTTTTTCTTCCGCCACCTCACCCCAGGAGACCCCATGTCCCAGAAAAAGTTGACCATTCCGGATATCCGCAACCGCAAGAATGGCACCCTCATTTCCGAAATAACCACCTACGATTATCCCTTTGCCAAGTTGGCGGATGCGGCCGGGATGGACATCGCCCTGGTGGGCGATAGCCTGGGCATGGTGGTGCTGGGGTACCCGGACACGGTTTCGGTGACCATGGAGGAAATGCTGCACCATGCCAAGGCGGTGGTGCGAGGGATCGAACATGCCCTGGTGGTGGCCGACATGCCCTTCGGCTCCTACAACAGCTCGGTTCCGCAGGCCATCGGCAACGCCAACCGTCTGCTCAAGGAAGGGCGGGTTGATGCGGTCAAAATCGAGGGCGGGGTGACCATGGCCGAGACCGTGGCGGCCATGGTCCGCGCCGGCATCCCGGTGCAGGGCCATATCGGTCTGACGCCGCAGACCGCCATCAGCCTCGGCGGCTTCAAGGTTCAGGGCAAGAGCGCCCAGACGGCCCGGCAGCTGATCGACGACGCCCGTGCTCTGGAGGATGCCGGCTGCTTCTCCATCGTGCTCGAAGCCATCCCCGCGCCCCTGGCCGAGCACATCACCAAGGCGGTTGCCATCCCCACCATCGGCATCGGCGCCGGTCCGGGCTGCGACGGCCAGGTGCTGGTGATCCATGACCTGATCGGCCTCTACGACCGCTTCGTACCCAAGTTCGTCAAACAGTATGCTAGGATCAACCACCATGTGTTGGCCGCCCTGAGCCAATACAAGGCCGAGGTGGAGAGCCGCGCCTTCCCGGACGAAGCCCACAGCTTCACCATGAAAACGGAAGAGCTGGACAAGCTGATGCGGTTATATTGAAAAGTGCGGAGAATCGCCCTCCGGTGCGCCCAAGCCCTAGTGGCACGGGACAAGCGGGCGGCTTACGGAGCGGGTACGGTCTGGTCCAGATCGCGGTAGGCGGCGGGGACGAAGCGCGGCGTGCAGATGGCGAGAAAGACGAGGTCGTCCGGGCCGGTGTTGGCGATCCGTTGACGGCAGCCTGGCGGAATGCGGACCACGTCATTTTGCCGCACATCGCGTGGCGCCTGGCTGCCCACCTCCACCCGGCCGGTGCCTTGCACGATCAGGTAGCGCTCCTCGATGCCCTTAAGGCTGTGCCAGCGGGTGATGCGGCCCGGCTCGACCCTGGCCCGGGCCACCGAGACCGCCGGATCAACCGGGATATTGTGCAGTTCGACGATGAAGCAGCCTTCCTCAAAGTAATATTCGTCCGGCGTCATGATGCGACTGTCCCTTGGAGCGAAGAAGCCGCCCGCTCGGATATGAACGTTATGCCAAGGCTTTTGATTTTTGTTTAATTTCAGCCTTTGATTGCTTAAGCTTATCTTTAGCCACAGGCAACCGTTTGACGATATTTTTATAAGCGGATTATCTGATGCACGCGGGACGCGGTTGATAGTCGGAAATGCGGCCGGTTTTTCCGTGGTCCTGCACAAGAGTGCCCCAGCCCGGTAGCCCAGGCAGGACGCCTGGAAGTCTGACTTCACCCGAGTTTTTGCTCGACGCTCCTCACCTTGTCGGCCATGCTCTGGTCACGGTCGGTGCGGGTGCCCAGCTTGATGGTGGTGGTGATGCGCGGCGCTCCCATCTCGTGGACCCGCTCGTGGCACCGCTTGATCGCGGCCATCACTTCGTCCCACTCGCCTTCGATGTTGGTGCCGTAGGCATGCAGTTGCGACTTGAGCCCTGCCTCTTGCAGCACCCGGTGGCATTCGGCCACATATTGGGATACGGAAATGCCAACGCCCAGTGGCACCAGGCATAAATCCAGAATCACGTGCATACTTTCTCCTTCGCTCCGGGAAAACCAGTGGCAGCGGTTGTCAGTTGGTTTGGATGATTTCAGGTTGATCAGGGCCATCTGTCCGTCATCAACTATAATGATATTACCCTCTCCTTACCTTTTTGACAATCGACCCATAATCTCCCTGATGCGCTACTCAGGTGGCGCGTTGTTTCCTTTTTCGCTTCAGCGCGGGGTCAGCAGTATAGAGCTTGACGCTTCCAAAGGTGCAAACAGCCTAAGAAGCGGATATTGCATGACTTGTCGCGCGAGCCCTGGTTCGCAACACGAGACCCGGCATGTAGAGCCCGTCGGGATTCGGCGCCTGTGGCCTGATCCTGTCTTTCTTCAGCCTGAACGGTCACTGGCATCGGAGCATGGCCAACTGCATGACCAGGGGCGTCTCAAAGACCACGCCAGCCTTGCCCCATTCTCGATATCCGATGCTCACCCAATCGCCCTGCTGATCCCAGAGGTCAAAGCCGAATTTCCATCCGCCGCACTGGTCGGTGCAGGTGTACTCATGCACCGGGCCGTAGTAGAGAAAGCGCAGGTCATTGTTGTCCTCGCTTTGCCGGGTCTGGCCGATCAGCACCTGATCGGCCCCGCGCGCCCTGGCCTCGGCCAGCACGGCGGTTTCCACGTCCTTGCCCGTGTATTTGGTCGGAAATTGTACCAGCGCCTCGGCAAACACCCGACAGGTTCTGTCCACCTGGGCCGGTTGAAAGGCCACGGCGGTCGCCTGGGTGGGCGGATAGACAGGGCCGGAGTAGGCGGTCGATGCGCCCCCCCCACCCAATCCGACCCATTTTTTAACGGTGTTCTTGACGCCGCAACCCATGAGGGCAACAAGGGCGGTCACGATCAAAAGGCAACGAATTGTTATCGACATGGACACACTCCGCAAAAGTTTCGATTTTCTGCTCGGAGAGGGTGCGGTTGCCACCGCGTCCGGGCGTGTTGCCCCAACAAAAGCAGGAGCCGGGAAAGAAAGCAAGCAGAAAAGATTCCTCACGCAAATCTGTGCACGAGACCGGTTTGTTGCCGTCTTGAGGAGGAGTTGTCTCCGGCCGTGATACGAGCCTCCCTGGTAGTGTTGACCGTTTGTCATTGTAGTGGCGGTCATGGTGCCTGGATTGGCCAGGGCCGTGATGCCATGTCCGGGCCAGCAGCACCTTCCAAGGACAAGAAGGGCGGCTAAAATGGCGCTGCCAATAAGTATCCTGTTCATTGCTCTCTCCTGTCATTGCATTAATGGATTGATGGATCGGGACGAGCTGCCTTGGGAGAAAGCTTGCGCAATGCCATGAGCGCAGGGAAAATGATTTTTGCTAAAAAAATGAATGTAATTGAGATGTTATGCGAGAAGAGAGCCGTTTGAAGCCTGCGTCTGGCCTCTGGGCGAATATTTTTTCCCTGTCGTCGGAACAGTGGCGGGGGCTTGCTGAAAATATATAGTTAAAGCAAGTAATTGTGCGTCGAGAGCGCTGAGACTTTCTGCTGCGGCAACTGTGCGGGGTGGATAGTTGTTGCCCAGGGAAGCGCGGTGGTCCGGTCAGTCGATCCTCGGAAAAACCATGGAGTGGGAGCCGGATTCTCCAGCCGCCACCCGGTTCCGGTCATTGACGTCCACGCCCTGTTCCTACAGTTAGGCAGACGGGTAGATTGGGGCGGAAACCAAAGGTCACGGGAATCGTTTTCGGGCGATATAACTTTTTTTGAGTGTTTTGTTGACAAGTTGGCATTGTCCTTTATTTAACAAGTATATCCGGTATATTGCATTGAAAGGTCTATAGTCTTTGAGAAGGGTGGCCAGCGCTGCGGCCGCCGTTGAACATTCTTTTTACCTCTTTGATGACCCATGCAGATTGCCACCACCCACCGCAACACCGATTTCGACGGGTTGGCCTCCACCGTGGCGGCCACCCTGCTCTACCCGGGCGCCGTCGCCGTCTGCCCGAAAAACGTTAATCCCAATGTCCGCCGCTTCCTCTCCCTGCACAAGACCTCCTTCGATATCATCCTGGCCGGCGAAGTCGACCCGGAAGCGGTGAGCCGCCTGATTGTCGTCGACACCAACCAATGGAGGCGGCTCGACCAGGTCGACTGTCTCCGGGGGCGGGACCAGGTCGAGGTGCTGCTCTGGGACCATCACATGGGCCTGGGAGACATTCAGCCCACCTGGCAGTGCGTTGAGAAGATTGGTGCCACTATCACCCTGTTGGTGCGTGAAATCAGGGAGCGGCGCCTGCAACTCACCCCGCTGCAGGCCACCTTGTTCCTGATCGGTCTGTATGAGGACACCGGCCAGTTGACCTTCAGCTCCACCACTCCGGAAGACGCCCGCGCAGCCGCCTTTCTCCTGGAGCAGGGCGCGGATCTAACCATTGCCGTCGATTTCCTCAACATGGCCTACGGCGAGATGCAGAAGAAGGTGCTGTTCCGCCTGATGCGCGATGCCGAGCAGCACGATATCAAGGGAAAGAAGGTGGGGATCGGCGTGGTCCACATCGACAGGCATGTCGAACTGTCTATGGTGGTGCAACTCTACGGTAAGATCGTCAATGCCGACGCGGTGTTCGTGGTCTTTGTCAACGAGGGAGGGAATTACTTCATCATCGGCCGCAGTTCAGCGCCGGAGATCAATGTCAACAACCTGCTGCAGCGATTCGGCGGTGGCGGCCATCCGGGAGCGGGATCGGCGACCATCGCCGACCCCATGACGACACCCG
Organism: Desulfobulbus sp.; assembly: GCA_009778955.1. Taxonomy (GTDB): domain Bacteria; phylum Desulfobacterota; class Desulfobulbia; order Desulfobulbales; family Desulfobulbaceae; genus Desulfobulbus. The sequence goes on along the minus strand of WRFD01000038.1, from coordinate 3,294 downwards.
GCCAGGTTCGACAGAGGATCATCGACGCCCTGCACGAAATACCGCACGACGCCGCCCGGGTCGCAGACATGATGTCCTTTCCGGTGACCACGGTGTCGCCCGAGACCACCATGAGTCAGATCCGGCGCATCATGGAGGAGGAGAGGATTCGCGGGGTGTTGGTCGAGGAGAATGAATGCCTGCGCGGCATCATCGTGCTGTGGGATTTGAAGAAGCTGCGGCTGAACAAGCAGTGGAACAGCCCGGTCAAGGCCTTCATGAACCGGCAGGTCACCACCATCGCGCCCAATGCCCTGGCCAGCGAGGCAGCGGAATTGATGGTGCAGAAGAACATCGGCCACCTGCCGGTGGTGCAGGGGGAAAAGGTGATCGGCATCGTCACCCGCACCGATATCATCAACTATCTGTACGGCATGTTGCCGGCCTGACTGGAACGGGAAAGAGGGCGCGGTCCTTGGGGATCAGCCCGGAGGCCAGGCCATGTGGCGGCCGCCCAGGATGTGCATGTGCAGGTGAAAGACGGTCTGTCCCGCCTGAACGCCGTTGTTGCACACCAACCGATAGCTCGGTATGCTTTCCTTGAGGGCTATTTCGTTGCCCACCCGCATCAACTTGCCCATCACCCTCTCGTCCTCCTCGGTGACGGCCTCCGGCCCGCGGAGATGTTTTTTCGGAATCACCAGTATATGGACAGGGGCTTGGGGGGCGATGTCGCGGAAAGCCAGGATGTCGTCGTCCTCGTAGAGTTTGCTGGCCGGGATTTCTCCTCGGATAATTTTGCAGAACAGGCAGTTGTCGGGCATAAGAACCTCTCGTATGGGGGGTGGAGACCTACTACCGCCGGGGAGCGACCCGCGGCAGCATCTGGAAGACCAGGGTATTGTCGATGCCGGCAATGGAGACTGGCTCCATGGCGATGGGGATCGACCGGGATCCGACCTTGAGGTTGATCGTTTCCAGGGCGTCGAGGTCGACCGCGTATTCACGGCCGCCGAGGGCGCCGAGCAGGGAGGATTGCGCATCCTGGGCATTGCCCTGGTCTTGGGCGGTATCCTTGAATTGGGGGGTGACGAACAACTTGCGTTTGACCGGGTCGAACCGGGTCCGCAAATCGCAGGCCACCGGCAGGCGGACCTCTCCGACTCGGATCTGGAGGTCCTGCCCGGCAAGGTTGGTGTTCACGACCAGGTTTTTCCCGGAAAGCGTGCCGCGCACCGAGATGAGGTTGTTGCGGATAGCCAGTTGGTCCACCGATTCGACGGTGATGTTGCCCTGCAACTGTCGGCTCTGCGAGGGGATGTCCAAGGGCAGGGCCTTTTGCAGGGAGGCCAGCACGGTTTCCGCCGGCAGGGTCAGAACGATGTTCCTCTGACCATCGGCGCTGGCGGTCGAAAAGGGATACAGGAGCAGGCCGCACAGCAACCAGAGGATACGCAGGGGATTGATGTTCAGCATGTTGACCAAACGGGTGAGAAAAGCGGCAGGTCCATGGCTTGGCCCGCCGCTGGGTTGATGATGGTCACGCCGGCAACAGAGATTCGGATAAGGGGTCGAAGACGGCGTGGCGTTGTTGGTCCGGATCGCAGACAATGAACCGTTACGGGAGAAAATGAATTAAGATGCTCGATTTTTTCCCCCCTGTCAAGCTGACGGGTATAAAAAAGGCCTTTGCCTATCGGCCGCGACCAAGTCATGACCGGAAAAAATAAACTGCTGCCGCGTCTGGCGGTCGATCGGGAATGCTGCTTCAGCGATGCTTCCCCGGAACTGCTGGCAGCCATCCGGGCCGAGCTGACCATCGACAACCCAAAATACCAGGCCGCCAAGCAGTTCGGACGCTGGATCGGCAAAAAGCTCAAACCGAGGCTTTTCTTTTTTCGCGAAAGCGGAGGCCAGTTGTTCTTTCCGCGCGGTTTCGGCAACCAGGCGGTGCGGCTCTGCCGCCGGATAACCGGGCTGACGCCAATCATCGACGATCGGCGCCGCCGGCTCTCGGAAATCGAGATCCCGTTTCATGGCCTCCTGCGTTCTTACCAGGAGCAAGCGGTGGCGGTGATGTTGGCGCATTCATTCGGCGTGCTTGAGGCGGGCACCGGCTCGGGCAAGACCGTCATGGCCCTAGCGATCATTGCCCGGCGGCAACAGCCGACCTTGATCGTGGTCCACTCCAAAGAGCTGATGCGTCAGTGGCAGCAGCGAATCAGCCAGTTCCTCGGCATGGAGGCTGGCCTGGCCGGCGACGGCATACTCGATATCCGGCCAGTGACCGTGGCCATCGTCAACACCGCCAAGAAGCATCTGGACACCCTGCCGGACCAATTCGGCCAACTGGTGGTCGACGAATGCCACCGGGTGCCAGCCGCATTGTTCACCGATGTGGTTGCCGCCTTTGACTGCGCCTTCATGCTGGGACTGTCCGCCACCGCATTCCGCCGGGAGGATGGCATGACCCGGCTGATCCACATCTACATGGGCGAACGGGTCCACGCGGTTGATAACCGCATGCTGGCGGCCAGTGGCGCGGTGGTGCGACCGGTTCTGCGTCAGCGCCCGACCGGTTTCGTCTATGGATATCGGGGCGAATACGCCCAACTGATCAAGGCACTGGCCGCCAACGCGCCACGCAACCAGTTGATCGTCGACGACATTCTCGCCTTGCTTCGGCAGGACCACCAGGGCACCATCCTGGTGGTGTCGGACCGGGTGGCCCATTGCCAGGCCCTGGCCGATCTGCTGGCCGACCAGGGGGTGTCCGTCCCGGTCCTGACAGGACAGTCGCCGCCTGAGGAGCGGATGGAAATTGTCGAAGATGTTCAATCAGGACGAATAGTTATCCTGGTTGCCACCGTGCAGTTGATCGGTGAAGGATTCGACTGTCCAGGTCTGTCCACCCTGGTCCTGTCCACGCCGATCAAGTTCGAGGGACGCCTGTTGCAAGTGGTGGGGCGGATCATGCGACCCGCCGAGGGCAAGGAGGCCCTTGTGATCGATTATGTTGACGAGCAGATCCCGGTTCTCCGGCGTTCGGCCGCCGCCCGGCGGGCGGTGTTCGCAGCATGGTGAGCAATGCCTTTCTTCGGGGCAATATGCTTTCTGGCCAAGCAATCCTCTTTGAGCGACTGGAGCAGAGCCTGCCGGAGATATGCTCCTGGATGTGAAAGAAGATGAGGGCATGGAGCAGGTCTTCAAAATCCATCTGCAGCGGTCTGTTGCCTCGGGCGGTGGGTTTTTGAATATTTGCCAGGGTCAAACATAACGGAGCGCAAAGGTGTTTGCAGCATCGCGGGGTCAGTT
>WRFD01000037.1 GCA_009778955.1 Desulfobulbus sp. | reverse complement strand
GCGAATTGGCGCAGGTTGTCGCCACAGCAGCCGGGAAGGCGGTTGACGCCCCGCCGCCGCTGGCGCAGGCCGAACAGTGGGGCTGGGGCAAGGACATGGACGAGTGCCGGGAAAGCGCGGACCAACGCGGCTGTGTCCGGAAAAACTACGCTCTCCGCATAGCCGAGTTACAGGCCAGATACCGTTTGGCGCCGTTTCTCGGGTCGTATAGGTTTGCCTGCGACGGCTTTTCCACGCACAATATGGTAGCCACCTTTTTTAAGACCGATCCATCGACCCTGATTGTCGAACACGGTGGCGAAACGGCTTTCATGACCCAGCAGATCAGCGCCAGCGGCGCCAGATATCAGGGCCGCAATGCCACCTTCTGGGAGCATCAGGGTGAGGCGATGGTCACCTGGGGCCAGGGCGGGCCGAAGATGCGCTGTCAAAAAATGCCCTAGCCATCAGGCCGGGCATGACGAGTTCATATCGCCGTCTTGATGTCGAATTGGCATGAGTCCGCCTGGCTGGCAAACAAGGCCTCGACAAACTCGCCCGCATCGAAATCGCGCAGGTCGTCGATCTGCTCGCCAATGCCGATAAACCGCACCGGTATCTTGAGCTCCCGGCAGACATTGGCGACAATGCCCCCCTTGGCGGTGCCGTCGAGCTTGGTCAGGGTCAGGCCGCTGATGCCCACGGCCTGGTGGAAGAGCTTGGCCTGGGAGATGCCGTTCTGGCCGGTGGTGGCATCGAGCACCAGCATGATCTCGTGGGGCGCGCCGGGCATCTTCTTGCCGATGACCCGCTTGATTTTTTTTAGTTCTTCCATCAGGTTGACGCTGGTGTGCAACCGGCCGGCAGTATCGATGACAATCACCTCACGCCCATGGGCAACCCCATAGGTCAAACCGTCGAAGACCACCGAAGAAGGGTCGGCCCCCGGATTGTGCGCCACGACCTCAGCCCCGACCCGCTCACCCCAGATCTTGAGCTGGTTGATGGCGGCGGCGCGGAAGGTGTCGCCGGCCACCAGGAGCACCGATTGGCCTGCGCGGATGAATTTGGCGGCGAGCTTGCCGATGGTGGTGGTCTTGCCCACCCCGTTGACCCCCACCACCATGATGACGAGCGGCCCCTCTTCCGGCATCACCAGTTCGGCCGGTTGCTCCGCTTCGATATAGGCAAGGATCTGGTCGCGGATGATGGCCTTCAGGGCCTGGGGATCGCTCAACTGGTCCCGCTTGACCTCCTTGCGGGCCGCCTCCAGTAACTCCAAGGTCGTGGCCACGCCGAGATCGGCGGTGATCAGAATCTCCTCCAACTGGTCGAACAGATCCTGATCGATCTCCTTCTTGCCCAGAAAAAGCTGGTCCAGACGATAGGCCAGGGCATCCCTGGTCTTGCCCAGCCGCTCCTGCAAGCGCTGGAACAGGGATTTGGCGGCCGGTTTGTCCTGGGTGCCCACGGTGGCCGGTTCGGCGATAGCTTCAGTAACAACCCTGGCCGCATCGACCGACTCAGGGACCGTAGGTTCCGGCGAAGACGATTCGGCCGGTATAGCCGGGCCAGCCGGCGCTGTTTCAGGCTCAACGGCCGCCGCCTGCCCGGCAACGACAATCTCCTCCTCCACCGGGAGCTGGATACCCTGTTCAGAGGCAACGGTCTCGGCCGCCTCGGCCTGCTGCGGGCCGGATTTTTTCTTGAACCAGCCCAGCATCAGCTTTGCGCCTCGCTTTTCTCCATGGCGATTTCCAGCACCTCGTGGATGGTATGGGGATAGTGAAAAACAACACCTTGCCGGATATCTTCCTGAATTTCCAGGACATCCTTTTCATTGAGCACCGGCAGGATCAATTCCTTGATTCCCGCCCGCAGCGCGGCCAGCACCTTCTCACCGATGCCGCCCACCGGCAGGACATCGCCGCGCAGGGTGATTTCACCGGTCATGGCCACATCCTGCCGCACCGGCCGTCCCAAGATCACCGAGACCAGCGACGACACCATGGCCACGCCGGCCGAAGGTCCGTCCTTGGGAATGGCTCCTTCCGGGACGTGCACATGCAGGTCGATCCCGGCGAACAGATCCTCGTCCACACCCAGGTCAGCGGCATGGGCCTTGATATAGGTCAGCGCCGCCGCTGCCGACTCCCTCATCACCTCGCCCAGCTTGCCGGTCAGGGTCAGATTGCCCCTGCCCTTCATCTTCGACGTCTCGATGAACAGAATCTGGCCGCCCACCGGCGTCCAGGCCAGACCGGTGGCCAGACCGACTCCCCAACTACGGGCCTTCATTTCGGGATAAAAGCGCTGCGGCCCGAGGAAGTCGTACAATTTATCGGCGGCGACCACCGTTTTCCCGGTTCGGCCCCGGGCGATTTCAGCGGCCGTTCCCCGGCATATCGCGGCAATCTCCCGCTCCAGATTACGGACCCCGGCCTCACGGGTGTAGGAGGCAATCAGAGCCTCGATGGTCTCTCCTGGCATCTCCAGGTCGTCAGCCATCAGTGCATGGGAGTCCAACTGCTTGGGCAGGAGATGACGGGTAGCGATGGCCACCTTCTCCTCCTGGGTGTAGCCGGAAAGCTCGACCACCTCCATGCGGTCGCGCAACGGCCCGGGAATGGCGTCGAGCACATTGGCGGTGGCGATGAACATCACCTTGGACAGATCGAACTCGATACCGAGGTAGTGGTCGGTGAAGGTCGAGTTCTGCTCCGGGTCAAGCACTTCAAGCAGGGCCGAGGAGGGGTCGCCCCGGAAATCGTTGCCCAGCTTGTCGATCTCGTCAAGCAGGAAGACCGGGTTGTTGGAGCCGGCCCGTTTCAGGCTTTCGACGATCCGGCCGGGCAAGGCGCCGATATAGGTGCGCCGGTGGCCGCGGACCTCGGCCTCGTCGCGGACGCCGCCCAGAGCGATGCGCACGAACTTGCGGTTCATGGTCCGGGCGATGGACTGGCCGAGCGAGGTTTTGCCCACGCCGGGAGGGCCGACGAGGCAGAGGATCGGGCCGTGAATGTCTTCCTTGAGCTTGCGCACCGCCAGGAATTCAAGGATGCGCTTCTTGATTTTCTTCAGACCGTAATGATCGTGTTCCAGGTCGGCCTCGGCCGTGACCAGATCGAGGCTGTCGGTGGTGGAGTCAGTCCAGGGCAGATCGAGGATCCAGTCGATATAGTTGCGGGAAACCGTGTATTCCGGCGACGCGGGAGGAATGCGCTCCAACCGGCTCAACTCCTTCTCCACCACGGCCCGGGCCTGGGGAGCGAGTCCCTTTTCCGCCACCTTTTCCTTCAATTCCTTGATCTCGATCTTGTCGTCGTCGCCCTCGCCCAGTTCCTTGCGGATGGCCTGCAATTGCTGACGGAGGAAAAACTCGCGCTGACGCTCGTCCATGTCCTTTTTCATCGAGGCCTGCAACTGGTTGCTCATCTCCACGGTTTCCAGCCGTTTGGCCAGCTCACTGGCCACCCGGTGCAGCAGGTCTTGTAGGGGGGTAATCTCCAGAATTTCCTGCTCTTTTTCGAGCTTGAAGTTCAACTGCGAGCTGACCAGATAGGCCACGTAGAACGGATTGGTCAGACTGTTGATGGTGGCCACCAGTTCCTGGGGCAGCTCGGTGGCGCCGGCCAGTTTGGTGAATTGGGCCCGGATGTTGAAGAGCAGCGCCTCGATTTTCTTGTCTTCCACCACCTCCATCGGCACCTCGGCCACCTTAGTCCGCATGTAGGAGGTGAATTCGACAAACTCGCTGATGGCGAATTTTTTGGTGCCGCTCACCAGGATCTGATAGTATCCTTCCGGGGCCTTATTCAGCTTGTGCAGATAGCCGACCACCCCGACCTGGTAGAGGTCGTCGGGGCCGAGAGCGTCGGCGTCGGCAACCTGCTCTCGGTGGCTGGCCACCAGACCCATCATGCGGTCCCCCAAAAGCACATCGTCGATCAACTGCTTCGAGACTTCGCTGGAAACCTGCAACGGAAACCCCATGCCGGGGTAGAACACAAACCCGTGCAGCGGCAATATGGGCAGGATTTCGGGGATGACCAGATGGGCGGGATCCGTTTTTTCCTGGGGAGGTTGTTGTTCGTTTTCCATATTATTCTCCAGGCGTTATCTGGATCTGCACCTTTCCTCTCCTGATCCGCTTCGTCAGGCTGACAATGAGAATGCCGTTGGCGTAGGTCGATTCGACCCGTTCGACCTCGACCAGCGACGGCAGGTTCAAGGTGCGCCGGAAGGTTCCCAGCTCGATTTCCAATTGATGGATGCAGGCGATCGACGGTTGCGGGGGCAAGTGCCGCAGGCCGCTGATCGCAAGCCGTTTGCCGTCCACGGTCACCCGCAGACTGTCGTTCACCACTCCCGCCAGTTCGGCATAGACATAGACAGAGGTTTCCGACTCGTAGATATCCACCGCCGGCTGCCAGCCTTCGGCCTCCATCGGCATCATCCGCGGCAGCGACATGGAACGCAGAATGCGGCCCGTCTGCTGCTGCATCTGCTCCAGTTCCTCCAAAAGTTTTATGCTGAACGGATCCATCAGGTCCTCCCTTGCGCCTTCCTCCGAAAAGCTACTGGTCTACCCGCCGCGAACCCGCTCCCGCAGGGGCATCAGCGCATCGGCGCCCCAAGGCCGGTTGCGAGCCAGCCAAGTCACGCGATACAAATGGCCATTATAACTTTTCCAGCAATCCCAAGGCAACAAAAACACAGGCAAATCAGGGCCGGAACCAGGGCCTGGCCGCTTTGTTTTTTTCTTTGCTTTTCAAATGGCCGGCATTAGTGTATAGGCCCACATTACGACGAGTTCACGCACCCCGCGCCATCTCCGGATTTTTCCGGCAGCACTGCGCGGGTTTCATTCTTTTTTTCGGAATTTTTTTATTTTTTTTTGTTGGAGGCAATCATGAGCAGTTCTTGTGGAAGTTCCTGCGGGAGCGATCAAAAAAGCAGTTGCGGTTCGAAAGATGCCCATCTGGCCCAGCAGGAAATCGCCATCACCAAGTCCTTGGGGAAGATCAAGAACAAGATCCTGGTGATGAGCGGCAAAGGCGGGGTCGGCAAATCGACCGTGGCGGTCAACATGGCCCTGTGCCTGGCCAAGAAAGGCCATAAGGTCGGCCTGATGGATGTGGATCTCCATGGCCCGGACGTCTGCCGCATGCTCAACCTCACCGGCTCCCTGATGGCGCCCGAGAATCCCGACGACCTCATTCCGCCCCTGACCTTCAACGATCATCTCAAGGTGGTCAGCCTGGAATACATGATGAAAAACAGGGACGACGCCATCATCTGGCGCGGCCCGCTCAAGATTCAGGCTATCCGGCAATTCATCGCCGACATGGATTGGGGCGAGCTCGACTACCTGATCGTCGATGCCCCACCCGGCACCGGCGACGAGCCCCTGTCCGTGGCCCAGACCATGCCCGGCGTCCACGCCGTGGTGGTCACCACCCCGCAGGCCGTGGCCCTAGCCGATGTTCGCAAGTCGATCAACTTCTGCAGGGCGGTCGCCATGCCCATCGTCGGAGTAGTCGAAAACATGTCCGGTTTTATCTGCCCCCATTGCAGCGAGACTGTGGACATTTTCAGCAAGGGTGGCGGCGAACAGACCGCCCGCGATTTCGATCTGCCTTTCCTCGGCAGGGTACCCATGGACCCGCGCGTGGTCATAGCCGGCGATACCGGCGCCCCCTATCTTTCCTCCGACGAGGACAGCCCCGCGATCAAGGCCTTTGACGCGGTGGTCGCCACCATCGAGCAGCGACTGCCGCCCGGTCCGGTCACCGTCAACCCCTTTGCCGCGCCGGGCTGCGCCTGCGGATCCAGCGGCTGCGGCAGCAACTAGGCCTTGTGGCGTTGAGGTTGCAGGCAGGTCAACTCCAGCCTCAACGCCTCTTCCAACCCGCCAACCACCAATAGGATCGTGGCCATGCTTGTCAAACAATTCACTGTCGGCATGATGGGTGTCTGCTGTTACGTCGTTTCGTGCGAACAGACCAAGGAGGCCGCGATCATCGATCCGGGCGGCGACGAGGACCGCGTTCTCGATTACTGCCGCGAAAAAGGTCTGACAATCATCTACATCATCAATACCCACGGCCATCCGGACCATGTCTGCGGCAATGCCCGCATCCAGGAGGCCACCGGCGCCAAGGTCGTCATGCATACCGAGGACCAGCGCTATTTCAACGACCCGCGCATAAAGGGCTTCTTCTCTTCCCTAGGCCTGCCCGAATCGCCGCCAATCGACGTGGCTGTCAAGGATGGCGACGTGATCGCCATCGGCAAGGAACAGTTGCAGGTGCTCCATACCCCTGGCCACACCCCCGGCGGCATCTGCCTGTACAGCCCCCCCCACTGCTTCACCGGCGACACCCTCTTTGTCGGCGCAGTCGGCCGCACCGATTTCCCAGGCGGCTCCATGCGTCAGATGATCGACGCCATCAAATCGCGGCTGATGCCCCTGCCGCCTGACACCTTTGTCTGGCCCGGACACGGGTACGGGGGCTCGCAGTCCACCATCGCCCGCGAGGCGAAGACCAACCCCTATCTCGAACTCTAAGGCTCCCCGCAAACGCCGGCCCACAGCCAGCCATGCGCGAAATCATCCTTGGCACAGCCGGCCACGTCGACCACGGCAAAACCAGCCTGATCCGAGCCCTTACCGGCATTGAAACCGACCGGCTCAGGGAAGAGCGGGAACGCGGCATCACCATCGAACTGGGGTTTGCACACCTCGACCTTCCCTGCGGCCACCGGATCGGCATTGTCGATGTGCCGGGGCATGAGAAATTCATCCGCAACATGGTGGCCGGCGCCGCCGGCATGGATTTGGTGGCCTTCGTCATCGCTGCGGACGAGGGCATCATGCCGCAGACCATCGAGCATTTCGAGATCTGCCGTCTGCTCGGCGTCCAGGACGGGCTGATCGTCCTGACCAAGAAAGACACGGTCGATCCGGAATGGCTCGAAATGGTCGGCGAGGAGGTACGGGATTTTTTCAGCGGCAGTTTTCTCGCCGAGGCGCCGATCGTCCCGATCGACTCGCTCACCGGCCAGGGAATCGACGAGCTGGTCCGGCTGCTGGACGCCAAGGTGGCGGCGATGTCTTTCCACGAGGAATTCGGTCCCTTTCGCATGGCCGTGGACCGGGTTTTCTCGATGAAGGGCTTCGGCACGGTGATCACCGGCACCTCGCTGTCCGGACGGATAGAGACCGGCGCCGAGCTGATGTTCTATCCCGGCAGGCTCACGGCCAAGATTCGCGGCATTCAAGTGCACGGACGGGATGTCGACCTGATCGAAGCCGGCCACCGCACCGCCATCAATCTCCAGGGGATCGAGAAGGACCAGATCCACCGGGGCGACATGGCCGCCCCCCCCGGCAGCATGATTGCCGGCACCATCCTCGACGCCGAATGCCACTGCCTCGGCTCGACCCCCAAGGAACTCAAGAACCGCACCCAGGTGCGGGTGCATCTGGGCGCCAGGGAAATCGTCGGCCGCCTCCAGTTGCTCGAATCCGAAACTCTGGCGCCGGGCGAAACCACCCACGTCCAACTGATCCTCCAAGAGCCGGTGGCCGCCTGGCCCGGCGATCGGTACGTGATCCGCAGTTATTCGCCGATCACCACCATCGGCGGCGGCCTTATCCTCAACTCTGCCCCCAAAAAACGCAAACGGACCCTGGAACGGGACCGGGAGGCGAACCGGGCCTATTTCGCCGCGCTGGCAGCCGCCGACAGCGAGCGTAAGCTGCTGTTGTTGGTGGAGGAGGCAGGCGCCAAAGGGATGACCGCCGACCATTTGGCGGCCCGGACCGGCGTGTTCAGCAAGAAGCTGAAGAAACAGTTGCAGCTTCCCATTTCCACCGGAACACTGCTGGTGGTCGATTCAGACAGCCAGCGACTGCTGGCGGCATCGGTGGCTGAAGCGCTCAATCGGCGGATGGTCGAGCAGCTATCCGCCTTTCACAAAGCCAATCCCCTGAAATCGGGCCTGGCCAAGGAGGAGCTGCGGTCTCAACTGCGGCCGGCGGTGGAACAGAAGGTGTTCCAGGCGCTTCTGGCCGGGTTGATCAGGAAAGGAGTAGTCGACCAGGAGGGAGCGGAGGTCAAAATCTGCGGCCACACGGTCACCCTGCAGGTGGACGAACAGGAAATGGAGCACAACATCGAAGCATTGTATCGCCAGGCCGCCCTGACGCCGCCCAACCTCAAGGAGGTGCTGGCTGCCTTCGGCGAGTTCCCGGAAAAACTGATCCGCCAGGTGATCGACCTGTTAGTCGCCAAGGGCCAAGTGATAAAAATCAACGAAAGCCTGTGTTTCCACGCCCAGGCCGTCCAGGCGCTCCGGGAAGAGGTGGTGGCCTTCATCCGCCGCGAAGGGGAAATCGACGCCCAGCGGTTCAAGGATCTCACCGGGCTGACCAGAAAATTTTCCATCCCCCTGCTCGAATACTTCGACAAGATCAAACTGACCATCCGCATAGACGACAAGCGCGTTCTGCGCAAGGGTTAATCCGCCCGCACAAACCGTCCGTGTTCCAAAAATGCGGCTACCTGTTCCTGCACCTTCCGATGGCGCATGATCAGGGAATGGCCACAGGGCAGCACTAGGAAATCATCCATGCCGGCCAACTGCGCCCGGGCCACCGACACCCTGCCGTCATTCGGACCGGGAAAGAAGCGGGGCAGGCCGATGGGCGTCCGGTCGCCGGTCAGAATGCCGACCGGAAAGGTCGCCGGACCAAGGCGGGCGGGCAGTTGGTCCGGGCCGGTTCCCAGTTGGCCTCCCGCCGAGCCGAACATCAGGCGGAACCAGGTAAAACGGCCGAGGCAATCCACCAACTCGCTGCCCTGATTGGGCGGACAGAGCATCACCGTGCGCCCCAGTTCGGGCAGCGGCTCACTGGCCAGGAAAGCGCGCAACAGGATGCCGCCCATGGAATGGGTGACGAAATGGATGGTTTCAGCCTGTTGCTGGCGCAGGGCGGCAATGGCCGGGGGGATGGCCGATTGGGCCAGGGTTTCGATGGGATATTGGCAGGAAGGATAGCCGACGTTGACCGCCCGATAGCCGCGGTGGCCGAGGAAGGCGGCCAGGGAGCGCATGGAGCGACGGGTGCGGGCCAACCCGTGCAGGAGAATCACGCCCTCACCCGCGCCGGTCATGTTGTCCCTGGCGGGGCGCCTTGCGACCGGCCACTGTCTACCGCCGCCCGCAGCGCTTCGGCAAAGCAAGAAAAAAATACGGCTGTTCCGCCAAGGTGGCGACGGAACAGCCGCAAATCAAAAGGTGAAAAATCGATCACTTTCCGCCATCAGGCGATAGAGATCCGTCTGTTTGGCCCGCTGGTGATACGATGCCTCCACCCCGTGGAGGTCAAGGAGCTTGCCTCAGGCCAGAAGCACCCCTTCAGACAGGGTGAAAACTTTTGCCAATTCGACCAGAGGAAACTGCTCGGAGGCCAGAGAAGCATACCGGACCGCCGGGCCGTTGAGAAACATGGTGACGTCGTCCATCTGCTCCAGCATGAGATTGCCCATCCGAAAGGCGTTCCACACCACTTCCGGATCGCCGCTGCATACCATCAAAGTTGTTTTCATCGGCTTAATCGCGCCTCCATTTACTTCACGAATCGCAGGCCGGTAATCTTTTCAATGCCCGACAGTGATACCTGTTCGGATAGTTCCCACCAGCCATCATCTTCCAGTCGCCTGTAACGCTCCATCAATATACTGAAATAAAACAGGATTCTGCCGAAGAGACGGCAGAATAGCCAAAAAAACATGTGACGAGCCTGCATTTGTTTTGATCAAACTTTCACAACCACATTACAGCGTATGCTTGAACCGAATAAAGCATTGAGTAATGTCAAATTAAAAATGGAAACCTCCAAGTTTCTCAGCAGATCTTGAAATTTTACCCATACTATTCATCAAGGTGCGCTTGTAGAAACATGCTTTTTGATAATGCATCAAAAAATTGTTGATATGGCTCCGGATCCGTAACCGGTTGGATATTATACTGCGCATTAGCACGCACCATCATCTGCTGGCCTCTGGGCATGACATTCACCGTCATGCGCAGACTATATCCTTTGAGTTTCGTGGCACTGACAGAGCCGAGGTCAAAGGAGGCTTTGTCAATGATAAAACCGAGGTCTTGCAGTGTTGCAATCGCACTTTCCAAAGTCTTCTTTTTGTCGGTGGTGCCAAAATAACGTGTTTGTATTTGGCGGAGTTTCACCTGGGATTCACCATCCGTATCCAAAACACCATGCTTCGCGGAAACGGCACATCCGCCAAGAAAGCATGCGCAACAAAGCAAAATGAGGGCATATTTCTTCATATCTCGTGCGCCTCCAAGAATACAGACTGTGAAAGTTTATCAAAAAATTCCTTATATATTTCGGGATCGACGATTTGTTCAGCACGTGTGACATGATTGGCCGTATCGACAATGACGCGCTGGAACGTGACCCGCACGATTGACTGTCCTGAGGGTTTATCAGTCGCTTTTGCAGGTTCTACAGAAGACGATGGTGTAATTTCACGCATAACCATTGAAACACGGACCAGTTGCTCTTTATCCACAGGAGGGGGGGGGCCTCCTAAAAGCGCAATTAAAATCGCACCGGCGACTTGACCGCCACTGGTTGCATCACGCCGCTTCGAGCCGACCAATATGCCAAGCGCGGATTCTGACTCATCAAGGGTGAAGCCTAAATCTTGCAGCACCGCCCCAGCGGCGCTTAGCATGGTCTGATTGTTATTGGTTTCAAATCTGCGAGTTTGCATTTGCCGGTCAGCCAACGATTCCGGGCTGAGTTGCAAGGCATCCTTGGGGATAGATGCATGACAAGCGGCTAGCAAAAATGTGGACAAGCATATAAGAAAAACCTGTCTCACTATAACACCTCCCTAAAAACTTGATTGTCTGTATGAGAAGTCACGAACAAAGCCGTTTTCGTCGAATTTGATAATAATCGTTAAGGTACGCTGTGTCGTGGAGCTAGCACCGGAGCTGCCCTGCGCCGAACCTAGAACCAACCCTAAAACGGCACCTGTGCCGCCTGTGCCGACGCCGCCACCACCGCCGCCAATGCTCCCAGAAGAAGAAGAATAGACGCGTTCTGTGGATATTTTATCATAAACCCAAGTTTCGCGACGTTTATCATCTGTTGTGACCATATTGGGAGAACCAAGGGCGCTTACTACATCCGCTCCTGACATCCCCACCCGAATCTCACGTTGTACAGTACCGACACTAATACGATCAGTATCACTGTTGGCCACATCGGCACGATGTTTTTGTGCGCTGGCGCATCCGGAAAGCACCAATAACAGTATAGCAATAATGGGAAAATGTTTATGCATAGTGACTCCTTGAGAACAAAGTTCTAGAGCATTTTAACATTAATTTTTACACACAATCTCGGATCGCATAATCACAAGCAAGCGGCGCAAGAATTTGTGGAATCACGGTCAGCTATCTATCTCTTTTTTTTACTTGCATATAGACCGGGTTTGAACCCCATTGAAAAGATGTGGAGCTAGGTATAACAGATATTGAGAAGTATACAAGCTCGAATCCAAGAAGAACTTTTTAACGCAGTTGCAAAAGCCTTGGGCATGGTCCCTGCGGACGATGCCCAAGGCTGGTTCACAATCCTGTGGATATGTAAAATTTTAACATTAAGATGCCCTAGCAAGGTGTTGAAAAGAATCTTTAATACTACTTATCCCACAATATGCTGTGACACACCGATTAATTGCCCCGCATATTATGGTAGCGATAACCCGTTTTGGAGTTTTTCAACATCCTGTTGGTGACTTTTGCCTTCTTTATGAGATCAAAGCGCCTGCATCCGCACGATCGTGCTTCGCTTAATCGCGCCTCCATTTACTTCACGAACCTCAGGCCGGCGATCTTCAGCGCCCCTCGGTGATACCCATCTGGGAACAACCGCTCGAAGGTGTCGAGATCAAGATCACAACTTTCGCAGGCTTCGTAAATATTGGGTATCCGGTGCTGCACCTGGTGGACGTCGCGGAGATAATAGATGATCCGCCAATGGTCGTCGAGCAGCTTGCCGCCCGGAATGTGCATTTCCATGGCCCGATGGACGGCGAAGTTCTCGTCCCACGAATCCGGGTCCACCAGGAAACCCCGCACGTCGGTGGCATAGACCTTGTCCCCGGACAGGGCGCGCAGATCGGCCACGGACTGACGGATGTGGACGCCGTAGGGGATGTTGCTGATCCGGTAGTGCACGCCGGCTATCCGGCAAACCCCCCGGTGGTACCCGCTGGGGAACAGTTTCTGCATCTCCTGCGGCCGCAGGCCGTTTGCCTTGCACGCAGCGAAGATGGTCGGGCAGACTCCCATCTTTTCATAGACATCGCGGACATAATTGATCACGTCCCAATGCTCGTTCGACAGGACAGGAATATCGCATTCCCGCGCCATCCCTTCGGCGAAATCCTTGGTCCACTGCTCTGGATCAAGCAGACAACCCTGGGGATCCAACTCGTAGGTCACATTTTTGTACTGAAACGACTTCATCTGTTCTCCTTTTCCTGGCCGGCAAAGCCGCGGGCATCAACAGCATCCCATTTTTGCCGGCTAATCAAGTTCCGCCACAACCGACAAACATCAGCCCCCCCCTCCTCTCCTGTAAGGGGGGGGCAATAAGACTATTTCACGAATCGCAAACCGGCAATTTTCAACGCCCCGCGATGGTAGCCGTCCGGGAACAAGGTTTCGAGTTCCTCCAGTTCGAGCTGGCAGTTTTCGCAGGTTTCATAGATGGTGGGAATGCGTTTTTCCCGCTTGAACACATCGCGCAGGAAATAAATCACCCGCCAGTGTCCATCGGCCAGTTCCCGTTGCGGGATCTTCATCTCCAAGGCGCGGTGCATGGCGTAATACGGGTCCCAATTGTCGGGATCGAGCAAGAAACCGCGCACATCGACCTGATACTGTTTTTTTCCGGACAGGGCCTTGAGATCGGCGGTCGACTGCAACGCAAGGCTATTGTCAGACGGCCGGTTCAGCAGGTAGTCGACGCCGGCGATCCGGCACAGACCTCGGTGGTAGCCGGCGGGAAACAGCACCTTCATTTCTCGGGGGCGCAGACCGATGGCCTTGCAGACGGCAAACACCGTGGGGCAGATTCCGCTGTCCCGGTACAATTCCCGCAGGGAGTTGATGGCATCCCAATGCTCTCCGGTCAAATGATCGATGCCGCATTCCTTGGCAACGCCCTCGGCGAAATTGGCATCCCAGAAGCCGGGGTCGAGCAGGAATCCCTGGTCATCAACTTCATATGTGGTGTCTTTGTACGAAAAGTGCTGCATACTTGTCCTCCTTGGATGTGAGCAAAACCTACGCCTTGCTTTTCCTGGAACAAGTCGGCGAATCCCCCTTCGATGACTTTCCGGAAAAACCTCTAGTCCTCTACTGTCCCACCTCAAAAAAACATACCGTCCGTTTGTTTTTCCTGCAAGAAATCTCTCAAGGCTCGGTGCACTACTTCACGGTCCGCTCCGCCAGCAGCATGTGCACCTTCTTCGCCTCGGCCCTGGCGTTAAACGCCGCCTCCAGCCAGGGGCGGGAGAGCGCCGCACCGGGGATGTGTTCATGCACCTGCTACGCGCAGACATCCTAGAATTCCACGGTCATGTCTCCCCTTGCTTGTCGTCATCCCAAACGGCTAGCCTCTGTTTATAACAGGAAGTAAGGCGGGGCGTTTTCTGTGGCTTTCTGTTTTTTCCCGTGATGGAAAAAACCGTGTTAAAGCAAGTAAAAATGTGTAACAGGTGTCGTGCGGTTGTATTCGCCATCTAGCGGATTGATAAGCTGATGGGCAATGATGATAGCGGATCGATAGCGGTAAAAATGGCAAAAGAACGCATTAAAACAAAGTTCCCTGGGGTTTATTTTCACAAGATAATTAACAAGCGGACGGGGCGGCCTGACACCGCATTTGATATATGCTATCGCGATGAAAAAAGCAAGTTTAGGTGGCGTCTCATCGGCTATGCTAGCGATGGGGTCAACGCCGCGTATGCCAATATATCCTTGATGGTATTTCGAGAGGCGAAAAACCCAAACCGCCACACAAGATAAAAAAGGGGGCTGAAGTACGTAGTTATACTTTTATCTTATGCGCAAATAGTGCACTATCTCTTTGTAAGTATGATTAAAATTGATCATAAAGCACATAGACTCTCAAAGTAGACTACACGAGCGCCATGAAACAGCTGAATTTTTTCGCCGAAGCAAAACGACTCCGCCGCTTGTCCACGATGGGCGATCCCTTGGAAAAGATGGCCCTGACG
>WRFD01000036.1 GCA_009778955.1 Desulfobulbus sp. | reverse complement strand
TTGTTGGACTGTATCGGACTGTGGTGGATAATGAAATGGCGGAGAAGCAGGGATTCGAACCCTGGGTGGAGTCGCCCCCACAGCGGTTTTCGAGACCGCCCCGTTCAACCGCTCCGGCACTTCTCCGCGCCGGGCTATTGTTACCGTGTTCTGGCCGGAACGTCAACAGTTCTAGAGAGCTGTTGACTTTGCCCTGACCCGTGGGTACAAATGGGGCCATGATTTTTTCACCAAGGAGCGGCCATGCGTATTGACGGATTGCACGCGAAAGCTTTCGGAGTTCTGTTTCTTTGTTGCTCCCTGCTGCTGTTGGGCGGTTGTGCGAAAATGTATGGTCTCAAGGAAGAGCCCAAGATTTCCGTTGCCGATATCCGCATTCAGGAAGTCAAGGCGATGGAAGGAGTTTTCCTGATTAAATTGCGGGTGTTGAATCCGAACGATGTGGCCCTGGACATTCATGGCATCAACTGCGACTTGGAGATCAACGGCCGTCACTTTGCCAGCGGCATAGGCGACAGCAGTCAGACCGTGGCCGCCTTCGGCACCACTCTGGTGCCGGTGGAGATCTACGCCTCGGTGCTGGAAATGGTCGCCTCGGTGGCCGACCTGCTCCATACCGCCGGCAAACTTCCCTCTAGGGACAAGCCGCTGCCGTACACGCTCAAGGGCACTGCCCGCATAGGCATCCACGGCTTCAAGCAGGATGTCCCCTTCAACTCCTCGGGCGAGCTGTCCCTGAAGGGCCTGGCTCTGCCCCGGTGAGTCCAGCTCAGGGACGCCGGACACGGGTGAGGCTTTTTGTCGGCGACCCGGTCGTATCCCCCGGTCTGTGCCCAATTCGCCTCCGCATTCCGATTTTATGCCGCGCAACTGCCTGTCATGCCACTCTTCTGTTACAATTGTGTTGACAGGATCGGCCGGTACAATAGAGTACAGTCCCCTTTATGACGGAATCCACGGCACACGGACAGGCAATGCTCACACCACGGCAGGGACAGATTCTCGTCTGCTTGGCGCGCCAGCAGATCGAACAGCATCTGGGGATGGCGCCGTCGCGGCCGGTCGCCGACGAGGAACTCGACCAGCCAGAATTGCGGCAGGTACGGGGCGTCTTTGTCACCCTGCACCAACGCAAGGCTCTGCGCGGCTGCATCGGCAGCCTGAGCGGGGTGGAGTCCATTGTTGCCGGCGTTCGCCGGCAAGCCCTCAACGCGGCCTTCCACGATAGCCGTTTCCAGCCGGTGACTGCGGCTGAACTGGACGCGCTTGAGGTGGAAATTTCCGTCCTCACCGTTCCCCGGCCTCTGGCCTATGAAAACGCCGACCAGCTCCTCCGCCAGCTCCGGCCGGAAGTCGACGGCGTCATTCTTGAGGGGCCCGGGGGAGCCGGGGCCACCTTTCTGCCCCAGGTGTGGCAACAGTTGCCCGCGCCGGAGCAGTTTCTCGGCCACCTCTGCCACAAGGCCGGAATGGCCGAGGGGGCCTGGCGCTCGAGGCGGCTTTCCGTTTCGACCTATCAGGTGCAATCCTTTGTGGAATCCCGCTGCGGCGGACAGGCTACATGAAAGAATTGTTTCTCCCGCCGGAACTCTCGTGCGAGATCGGCGAAATTTACCGCTCCATGGTCGCGGTCTACGACGAGGTGGCCCGGGAGATTCTCCTGACTTGCGCGGGTTGCCCGGACAACTGCTGCGACTCCTATTTCCTCCATCACACCTACTGCGAATGGGCGTACCTGTGGGAAGGCATCCGGGCCCTGGACGACGACCAACTGGACCGGATCATGCAGCGGGCGCGCGACTACGTGGCCAAAAGCCGCCAACTGATCGCCAGGGGCGAGCGGCCGCAGCTCATGTGCCCGCTCAATGAATCCGGGCTGTGCGGGCTCTATGCGCACCGGCTGATGATCTGCCGCACCCATGGCGTGCCCGCCACCCTGATCCGTCCGGACGGCCAGCGGCTCCGCTTTCCCGGCTGTTTCCGCTGCCAGGAGATCGTCGCCAGCAGCTATCCGACCACGGCCGATGCCCCGGCCATGGACCGGACCGTCCTCTACCAGCGGCTGGCGCAGCTTGAGACCCGTTTTCTAGTCGAGCGGCGCGGCTTCATGCCGAAAATCAGGCTGACCATCGCCGAAATGATTGTCAACGGTCCGCCCAAGGACATCAAATCCACCTGAAATGAGCTTTTTTCACGAATCCATGGACACCACGGTACAACAGGCGCTCAACGCCATTCTTGCCGGCGACCGGATCGACCGGCCCACGGCTCTCCGTCTGCTGGACGGCAACCAGGAAGACCTGTGGCGGGCCGCCAACGAGATCCGCCGCCATTTCTGCGGCGATCGTTTCGACCTCTGCTCGATCATCAACGCCAGAAGCGGCAACTGCACCGAAAACTGCCGCTTTTGCGCCCAGTCGGCCAGGCATCACACCGGCATCGAATCCTACGAGGCGGTGGACGAGGACGAGGTCCTCGCCCAGGCCAAGGACAACGACGACCACGGCGTGCACCGCCTCTCGCTGGTCACCAGCGGCCGCAGCCTGTCGTCGAACAGCCTGGCCGAAGTGACCAGGCTGTTCGGCAAGATAGCGGCTTCCTCCTCCATGCTGCTGTGCGCCTCGGCCGGTTTCCTCACCGAGGAAATAGCTGCCGGCCTGTACGCGACCGGAGTGCGACGCTACCACTGCAACCTGGAGGCGAGCCAAAACTACTTTCCCCGAGTCTGCACCACCCATACCTGGGCGGAAAAGGTCGAGACCCTGCGGCTGGCCCGCAAAACCGGGATGTCGCTCTGCTCAGGCGGCATCATCGGCATGGGCGAAGCCATGGAGGACCGGATCGACATGGCCTTTGAACTGTGCGAGTTGGAGGCGAAGTCGATCCCGGTCAACATCCTCACCCCCATCCCAGGAACTCCACTGGCGGAACTGGCGCCCCTGGCGCTCGACGAGGTGCTGACCACCGTGGCCATGTTCCGCTGCATCAATCCGGATGCGGTGATCCGCATGGCCGGCGGCCGGCAGCAACTGGGGCGCGAGCAGTACCGTTGCTTTGCCGCCGGGGCCAACGGCGCCATTGTCGGCAACTACCTGACCACCACCGGTTCATCCATCGCCAGGGATCTCGCCCAGCTTTCGGCCTTGGGTTTCACCTTTGAACGGCCCGAGCCATGAGCATCGAGATCGGCGACCTGCTCGATTTCGATCGTAACCACCTCTGGCATCCGTACACCTCGACCACCAGACCGTTGCCCGTCTATCCAGTGGCCTCGGCCATGGGGGCGCACATCCGCCTCATGGACGGACGGGAATTGATCGACGGCATGTCCTCCTGGTGGTGCGCCATCCACGGCTACAGCCACCCGGCGCTGGTCCAAGCCCTGGCCAGCCAGGCCGAACGGATGGCGCATGTCATGTTCGGCGGTTTCACCCACGAGCCGGCCGTGGATTTGTCCCGGCTGCTGGTCGAACTGACGCCGGCGCCGCTTGACAAGGTTTTCCTCTGCGATTCCGGTTCGGTGAGTGTTGAGGTGGCCCTGAAAATGGCCCTGCAATATCAGCAGGCCGTGGGCTGCCCCGAAAAGTACCGGCTGGCGACCGTGCGCGGCGGCTACCATGGCGATACCTTCCACGCCATGTCGGTCTGCGATCCGGTCACCGGCATGCACACCCTGTTCGAGCGCTCCCTGCCGCTCCAGCTCTTCGCGCCCCGGCCTGAGTGCCGGTTCGACGCCGATTGGGACGAGAACGACCTGGCGGCCATGGCCCGGCTGCTGGCCGACCACCACCACGAGACCGCAGCAGTGATTATCGAGCCCATCGTCCAGGGGGCCGGCGGCATGTGGTTCTATCACCCCGAATATCTGCGGGGCCTCCGGCGGCTGTGCGATCAATACCGGGTGCTGCTGATCTTTGATGAAATCGCCACCGGGTTCGGCCGCACCGGCAAGCTGTTCGCCGCCGACCACGCCAATGTCGCGCCGGACATCATGTGCCTGGGCAAGGCGATCACCGGCGGCGCCATGACCCTGGCCGCCACCATGGCCACCACCGCCGTGGCCACAGCCATCTCGGAGGCCGACCCGGGCGTGTTCATGCACGGTCCCACCTTCATGGGTAATCCGCTGGCCTGCGCCGTGGCCTGCGCCTCGACCCGGCTGTTGATGGATTCTTCCTGGCAGGAACGGGTGGCCACCATCGGCAACCAACTGCGGGCGGAGTTGGAACCGGCCCGCCGCCTCAGCGCCGTGGCCGATGTCCGGGTGCTGGGCGCCATCGGCGTCATTGAAACCAGCCAACCGGTGAACATGGCGGTCTTGCAGAAATTTTTCGTCGAACAGGGGGTCTGGATCCGCCCCTTTGGCCGGCTGATCTACCTGATGCCGCCCTATATCATCGCGCCGGAGGAACTCTCCCGCCTGACCAATGCTGTGGTCCGGGCGGCGGCTATGGGCGCCTAAGGGGGTGATCCCGGTCCTGCGCCCCGCCCATCCGGTGAACGACAACCCCTTTCCTGCCGCCCAACCGGCCCGCCCATGAAACGCGAACTGGTCAACAAGAGTGTGCTCCTGGTCCTGGTGCTTCTCATCTCGGGCCTGTTCCTCGGCATGATCCGGCAATTCCTCATGCCGATTTTCATGGCCGGCATCTTCGCCGCCATCCTCAGCCCGGCACACCGCTGGCTCACCGGAAAGATCGGCGGCCGGGACAACCTGGCCTCGATCCTGGTCATCGCCGGCATCATCCTGCTGGTGCTGATCCCGCTTTCGCTCCTGATCGGGGTGGTGGTCGCCCAGGCGATCAGCGTCGGCCAGTCGGTCAGCCCCTGGGTCCAGTCCTTTATCCGCGAACCCACGGCCGTGACCGCCTACCTGGAGAATCTGCCCTATTACCAGCAGATCTTGCCCTATCGCGCCCTGATCATCGAGAAGGCCGGACAGGCGGTGGGCAATGTGTCCTCCTTTCTGATCAACAGCCTCTCCACGGTGACCATGCAGACGGTCAGCGCGGTGTTCAGCAGCGTAATCATGCTCTACGTGATGTTCTATTTCCTCATCATGGGCGAGGTGCTGCTGACCAAGATCCTCTACTTTCTGCCGCTGCACGACCGCGACGAACGGCGCCTGCTGCACCGCTTCACCTCGGTGACCAAGGCCACCCTGAAAGGCACCCTGATCATCGGCGCCCTCCAGGGCGGCATCTGCGGCGTGGCCTTCGCCCTGGCCGGCATTCAGGGACCGGTCTTCTGGGGCACGGTAATGGCGGTGATATCGATCGTGCCAGTATTCGGCACCGCCATCGTCTGGGTGCCGGCCCTGATCATTCTCGCCCTGAAGGGAGAGCTGTTCGGTGTGGCCATCCTGGCGGTTCTGTGCGGCGCAGTGGCCGGCAACCTCGACAGTGTCCTGCGGCCCCGTCTGGTCGGCAAAGACACCGAGATGCACGATTTGTTCGTGCTCTTCGGCACCTTGGGCGGCATCAGCCTGTTCGGCATCTTGGGCATCATTATCGGCCCGATCATTGCCGCCCTGTTCATCACCATCTGGGAAATCTACGGCCAGTCCTTCGAGTCCTACCTGCCCGATGTCGGACCCCTTTTCGGCGCCGGCCAAGGTGGAACGGAGCCGGAGGAGTCGCCTGCTGGCCAGCCCGAGCCGCCGGCCCAACTGGCGCCCGCAGGAGAACCTATGGCGCCGGCGGACCGCCCGGAGCGGCAAGATGCGCCGACCGGCGGGGAAAGTGATCGGTAAAGCGATGAAACCGGCGGGAATGCGGGTTGAATTTTCCCCTGTTATCCAGTACAAAGCAATATTCTTTCCCATAGGAAGATGGTGGGCAAAATTCCGACTTCATTGGTTCCTACCTGAACAGCAGATGGAGGGGTACAGCGATGAGCGAAGCAACCCGAGTGAAAAATACCGGTCTGCGCGGGGTGACCGTGGCCGATTCCGCGATCAGTTTCATTGACGGCGAAAAGGGAGTGCTGATTTACCGGGGATACCGGATCGAGGATCTGGCCGACCGTTCGTCGTTTATGGAAACGGTGTACCTGCTCCTGTTCGGCGTCCTGCCCACCGTCGAGCACATGGAAGCCTTCACCCGCCAGGTTGCGGGCCTGCGCCGGGTTCCCGGCTACGTGATCGACTCCATGCGCCACTGGCCTAGGAACGCCCGGCCCATGGATATCCTCCAGGCCTGTGTGCCCCTGCTGTCCATGGCCGAGGAGCATAGCGACACCATGGACCGGCAGGTCTGTCTTAACCGGTCCATCGCCTTGATTGCCCAGATGCCGACCTTGGTGGCGGCCTGGCACCGCGTCCGCAACAATCAACCGGTGCTCGATCCCGATCCCGATCTCGACCATGCCGGCAACTTTCTCTGGATGCTCCAGGGGAAAAGGCCCGATCCGGCCATGGCCAAGGACCTGGACGTCTGCCTGGTCCTCCATGCCGACCACACCTTCAACGCCTCCACCTTTGCCGCCCGCGAGGTGGTGTCCACCCGCGCCAGCCTCTACGCCGGGGTGTCAGCCGGTCTGGGGGCGCTTTCCGGCAGCCTGCACGGCGGCGCCAACGCCAAGGTGATGGAGATGCTGCTCAAACTGGAGAACGAGCCGGATATCGAGGGCTGGGTCAGCGCCCAGCTGGCCAGGGGCGAGCGGATCATGGGCATGGGGCACGCCATCTACAAGACCGGAGATCCCCGGGCAGCCTATCTCAAGCGGATGGGCCAGCGGCTGGGCGCCCAGACCGGCGGCAGGTGGGCGGAGATCTCTCGGAAGATCGAGGAAACCGCCCTGACGATCTTTGCCGGCCAGGGCAAGACCACCATCCTGCCCAATGTCGATTTCAACTCGGCGCCGGTCTACTATCTGATGGGCATCCCCACCGATCTTATGACCCCGGTCTTCGCCATCTCTCGGGTGGTGGGCTGGTGCGCCCACATCATCGAGGAGCAGTTCGCCGACGTCCAAGGCAAGCCGGCCCTCTACCGGCCCCAGGCCCAATACGTGGGCGAATACTGCGGCTTGATGGGTTGCGAATACTCGCCGATGAACACCCGGAAATAACCGGACCGGAGACTACGCGTCGCTGCCGGCATCACCAGGCGACGTTGGTCAGATCGATCTTGTTCTCGGCAACCAGTTTCAGGCAGGCGTCGACGCTGTCGGCGTGATAGAGGGCGCCTCGACCGGCGCGGATTTCCTCCAGAGTGGTTTCCATGCCCAGCGAGGGACGGTAGGGCCGGTGGGAACTCATGGCCTCCACCACATCGGCCACAGTCAGGATCTGGGACTCCAGCAACAGGTCCTGGGCGGTGAGTCCCCTAGGGTACCCCGATCCGTCGAGAAGTTCGTGGTGCTGGTAGACGATGTCGGCCACCGGCCAGGGGAAGGGGATGTCCTTGAGGATTTCGTAGCCCACTTCAGGATGGCACTTGATGATCGCCCGTTCCTGGGCGGAGAGGCGGGCCGGTTTGACCAGGTATTCCGAGGGCAGGCTGATCTTGCCGATGTCGTGGAGCAGGGCGGCGAAGTGCAGTCCCTCGATCCGGTCCTCGGAAAGTCCTAGTTCGCTGGCAATGGCGCAGGCCAGTCGGTCGACCCGTATCTGGTGGCCGGCAGTGTAGGGATCGCGCTTTTCCGCCGCCATGGCCAGTGACCTGACCGTTTCCTCAAAGCTGTTGTGGAGGGCGTCCCGGCTTTTTTTCAGGGCCTCCAGCGCATTCCGGCGCTCTGAAATATCACGGGCCACCCCTCGATATCCCAGCCACACGCCGCTGTCGGAGAACACCGGCACACCGTTTTTCTCGATCACCACCATCCGGCCGTCCCGGGCCAGGCAGACGGTCTCGAACCCGCTGAACGGTTGGCGCGAGTCGATCAGTTGCTGAAAGATCTGGCTGGTCTGCTCCTTCTCATGGCCGGCGATCAAATCCACCGGGCGCTTGCTGATCAGTTCCTCGGGCGCAAACCCCAGCAGATCGCGTACTTTGGGACTGCAATAGGTATAGGCCCCCTCGGTGTTGATTTCCCAGATCCAGTCGCTGGTGGTTTCGACCAGCGAGCGGAACCGTTCGTTGCTCTCCTCCAGGGCGGTCAGCAACCGCTCCCGTTCCTCCCAGATGATGTGGCGGACCCGGTCGGCCAGGACCGTGTGGCGGATCATGTAGAAGGCCAGAAAGGAAACCAGCACCAAGGTGACCGAGGCGATGACGTTGAGCTGCTTGGCGATCAGGCCAATCTCGACATTGACATCCTCGACATACAGCCCGGTGCCGATGATCCATCCCCAAGGCTTGAATCCGCGCACGTACGAGAGCTTGGGCACTATTTTCCCGGGGTTGTCCTGCCACTGGAAGAGGTGTTCGACATACCCTTCCCCTTGGTTCCTGACCACCTTGACGAACTCCTCCAGCAGATTCTTGCCCATCAGAGAGCGGGCATCGGGCACGGTCTCACCGTTGAGGTCAGGACGGTAGGGGTGGATGACGATCAGCCCCTGCATGTCGTTGACCCAGAAATAATCCTTGTTTAACGGCCCGTAACGGAGATCTTGGATGATGCCCAGGGCTGTCTGTTGGGCCTGCTCCCGGCTCATGATCCCGGCCCGCTCCATCCTTTCGTAGGCGGCGACCATATCCCAGACCACGGTGTTCAGCTCCCGCAGCGTATCCCGTTTCCTGGCCAGCATATTTTCTCTGAAGGAAGGCAGGATGATGACGAAGGTGGCGGTGACGAACAAAATGACGGTGAGCAGGGCCGGCAGGGCGATCCTGATGGAAATGGCGTGGGCGGATTTTCGTTTTTTTTCCTTTTCCATGCTGGGTGGGGGCATTCGTCGGAAAGTGGGGGAAGACGGAGGGCGGACCGGTAGAGTATGAATGTTCTCCTGTCATCAACCATAATGGTTAGCGATCCGATCAGCAAGGTTTCTGAAGGCTTTGGGCCGGTGAAACCATCGGCTCGGGCGGACAGTCCGCAGCGATGAGATTGGGCTTGACTTTCATGGGTCGATCAGGTTTTCTTACAGAGAGTTTTCAGGTTCCTTGCGAGGATGAAAAGGGAACTCCGTGCGAATCGGAGACGGGCCCGCCGCTGTAACCGGGGACAATCGCCGCAAACGATCACTGACCGAAAGGCTGGGAAGACGCGACGAGAGGATGAGCCGGGAGTCAGAAGACCTGCCTGAAAAGTGACGACCTCTCCCCGCGGATCAGGGAGACGACGCCGATACGTGGATAAAAGGGCATCCCCGGATCATTTTGAATGGTCCGGGGATTTTTTTTTGGGGGAGGCTCGGTGCGTGCGTCTCCTTCCGGACCAGAGCGGCGGGCGGTTCGGGGCCGCTTAAGAATGCGCTCCGAACTCCCTGGGAAGAACGGCTCCGAGCCTGGAGGCCGAGAGGAGAATAGGTCGGACGCGGAGTTCCACCGGTTGCCATGTCCGGGATGGCCAGCGGCGCATCGTTTGCCGGCGCTGCCGCCGCTCGCTGCCCCCGTTTCCGTGTCTGCTGCCCCCCTCAGCCGCGTGCTGCCGCGTGCTGGAGCCGTTTTTCTTGACTGCGCGTCCGAAAGCGCCTTTCCCCTGATGCTTGATTCTTGCTTCTCTGGCTAACACCATGTAACAATTGATAGTTCGCATATATCATGATATCTCCACTGTCGCTAAAAGGAGATGAGGCATATGACAGCAAGGTATCGTGTACTGCTGACAGAGGAAGAAAGGCAAGAACTGTGGCAAGTGACGCGCCCGGGTAAAACGGAATCCCGGAGATGCGCCATGCCCGGGCGTTGTTGTTATGTGACGCTGGGGCGGGTGGTCCGGCATGGCATGTGGCGGATGTAGCCCAAGCCTTTGGCATAACCAGCCGTGCGATTGAAAAAATAAACCCTCCAGGTAACGCTGCCGTCTGCTCAAGAGCTGCCCCCATGACGGCAAGGGAGCTGAACTGCTTGCGCACAGCGAAGTTCCGTCATATCTTGGGGACTGTTGACGGCCCGCTGGGCTTTCCTCACCAATTCTTCGTCGATTCGCCGTGGTCTGGCCATGCCGCAAACATATCCCTGTTAATCTCAACTTGAAAGCGAATTGGAATTACCATCTTCTTCCCCCCTTTTGCTTCGTTCATCGTTCACCATCCGGCCATCCGACCAAACCGCTCCCAGAAATCGGGAAAGGATTTGGCCACGCACTCCTCGCCAGCAATGACCACTCTGGGGATGCGCAGACCGGCCACGGCAAAGCTCATGGCTATGCGGTGGTCATCGTAGGTGGTAATGGCGGCGCCATGCAGGTTGCTGCCGCCCTTCCTGCCGTGGATGACCATCCGGGCAGGTTCCTCCTCCACTTCGGCGCCCATCCGACGCAGTTCGTTGACCACTGCGGACAGCCGGTCGCACTCTTTTATCCGTAGGTGGGCGATATTGTTGATGATGGTCGTACCCTCGGCAAAGACGGCCACCACCGCCAGGGTTGGGGCCACGTCGGGCATGTCGCCCATGTCCACCTCGATGCCTTCCAGGGTTTCCGGCCCGGTGACGGCGATGCCCGCCTCGGCCTGGTCAACCCGGCAGCCCATGCGGGCCAGATAGGGCAGCAGCCAGGCATCGCCCTGGAGGGAGGGTACTGGTACGTTGGTCACCACCACCCGCCCGCCGGTGACCGCTGCTGCCGCCCAGAAATAGGAGGCGCCCGAGGCGTCTCCTTCGATGGCGTAGGTCTGGCCCTGGTAGCGGCCCTGGGGGATGCGGAAGAAATTCAAGGTTGGCGCGGCTTCGACCCGGATGCCGAAGTCGGCCATCACTGCCAGGGTCATTGCCACATAGGGTTTGGAGAGGATCTCGCCTTGCACCTCCAGCTCGGACGGCGCCGCGGCATAGGGCGCCACCAGGAGCAGGGAGGAGAGATACTGGCTCGATTTGCCCTCAGGCAGCACGGTACGGCCGCCGGCCAGCCCTTTGGCGAGGATGGTCAGGGGTGGGCAGCCGGTGCCGGCATCGCTGTCAATGGCCACCTGCCAGCCGCGCAGGGCTTCCATCAGCGGTAGGATCGGCCGCTCGGCCATGCGTTCGCTCCCGGTGATGCGGAACCGGCCGTGGCCCAAGGCCGTCACCGAGGTGAGAAAGCGGGTGGCGGTGCCGTTGTTGCCGAGGAAGATGTCGCCTTCGGGCGTAACGATCCGGCCGCCGGCGCCTAGGACCTGCCAGCGGTCCGGGTCGCTGTCGTCGCAGTCGATCCCCATGGCTCGCAGGGCGCCTATGGTGTAGCGGGTGTCTTCGGAGGCCAGCGGTCCGAGCAGTTGGGATGGCCCTTCGGCCAGGGCCGCGGCGATCAGGGCGCGCTGGGTCAGGCTTTTGGAGCCTGGAACCGTGACCACGGCATCAAGGGAGCGAACAGGGGTAATGGCGATCATCTCGGGACGTCACGTAAAGTGTTAGGAATGGAGGCCGTTCAGGGCGGCCAGCAGGGCCTGGCGCATGACCGGGTGAGGGGCTTCGTTGCCTGTCCACAGGGTGAACTGGGCCGCGCCCTGGTGCTGGAGCATGGTGAGGCCGTCGATGGCGCGGCAGCCGCAGGCAATGGCCTCGCGCAGCAACCGTGTTTCCAAGGGCGCGTAGACGATGTCCATGATCACCGGAAAATGGGGAAGCAATTCAGGGGCGATCGGCATGTCGTCGATACGCGGGGTCATGCCCGCCGAGGTGGTGTTGATCAGGGCATCGGCCCGAACCTGGGGCAATTCGGTGGCCGGAACGAACGGACAGCCCATCTGGTCCGCCAGCTTACGGCCCTTGGCTTCGGTGCGGTTGGTGAGCAGGACGCTGGCCCCGGCCTCGAGCAAGCCGAAGCCCACGGCCCTGGCTGCGCCGCCGGCGCCGATCAACAGGATGGTGCGGCCGGCAGGGTCGATAACCTCGGCCAGGGCCCGGTTGGACCCCAGCCAATCTGTGTTGTGGCCGGTGCAGCGGGTGGAGGCGCCGGTTCGTTCGAACACCAGTGTGTTGACCGCGCCTATCTTGCTGGCAACGGGGTCGACGGCATCGAGCAAGTCCATGATTGCCACCTTGAACGGCACAGTGACCGAAACGCCGATGAACCCGAGGCTGCGCAGCCCGTGGAAGGCCGTAGTCAAATCCGTGGGGCGCATCGGCACATAGACGCCGTTGAGCCCCAGGTGGGCCAAGGCAGCATTGTGCATGGCCGGGCTCAGGGAGTGCTCGACCGGATCGCCTATGATGCCGAAGAGTTGGGTGTGGCCGTTAATCATTTTCTGGAATCGAGCAGGGCGAGCAGCCGGTGGAGGTTGTGGATCGTGATCTGGCCCGGAGCGGTTGCCTGTTCCGGGCTCAGGGCCGCGTAGGTCATGTGGCCGCCGAGGAAAAGGGTGGCCAGCCGGCTGATCATTCCGGCCTTGCCCATAGCAAAGGCGCAGAGGGGAAAGGCGGCGGCCTCGGACTCCTTTTGGAGAGCCAAAACGCGCAGGGCGTCGGCCGGCGAGGCGGCGGTGGTGACGATCTTGCCGATGTCGGCGCCGCTGGCAACCATTTGGCGCAGGGTGGCGCTTAACTGATCGGCAGTGGGAGTTGCAGCAAAATAATGGCTGGAGACCAACACCTGGGCGCCGCAGGAACGCGCCGTCGCCAGCAGCCGCATCCATAACTCCGGCGCAGTCCGCAGCTCAATGTCGACCAGACGGGCGCCGGCCCGCAGGGCCGACTCAAGGCGATCGATACGCTCCGACTCGCTGCCGGCAAACTGGCCCCCTTCCCAGACCGGGCGGTTGGTCGCCAGCACCGGTTTGCCGATGTCGGCGATGCAGGCAGGAGCAAGCGGCTCGTGCAGCCCGTCGATCCGGATTTCGATCACATCGGCCAATTCGGCCACGGGTGTAACCGCCGCCAGCACTGCCTCGCAGGTTTCGGCCATTACCGGGACGCAGATCAATCCTAAGGTCATGGATTAGGCGTCCAGGCGCAGGGAGCCGACGATGGCCCGGACCGAGGATTCTCCCTGCTGCCGCAGGTAGGCTTCGATGCCGTCGACAATCTGGCCGGTCGCCGCCGGATTGAAAAAGTTGGCGGTGCCCACCTGGATTGCGGCGGCGCCGGCCAGGAGAAATTCAATCGCGTCTTCGGCGGTGGCGATGCCGCCAATGCCGACCACCGGAATATTGACCGCTGAGGCCACCTGCCAGACCATGCGTAGGGCGACAGGCTTGATCGCCGGTCCGGACAGGCCGCCGATCACGTTGGCCAGTCTGGGCCGCCTGGCACGGGCGTCGATGGCCATGCCGATCAGGGTGTTGATCAGGGAGATCGCGTCGGCCCCGGCCGTCTCCACCGCGCGGGCCATGGCTACGATGTCGGTGACATTGGGCGAAAGCTTGACCATGACCGGCAGGTCGGTGGCCGCCTTGACCGCATGGGTGACCGCCGCCGCCATTTCCGGGACAGTGCCGAAGGCGACCCCGCCCTTCTTGACGTTGGGGCAGGAGATATTGACTTCCAGAGCGTCGATGCCGGCCACGCCGGCCAGCCGCTCCGCCAGGGCGGCATATTCCTCGATGGAGTCGCCCAGGATGTTGACGATCACTCGGCAGCCGCAGGTGCGTAAAAAGGGCATTTTGTCAGCGATGAACCGTTCCGCGCCGACATTTTCCAGGCCGATGGCGTTGAGCATGCCACAGGGAGTCTCGACAATGCGCGGCGGTGGATTGCCAGGCCGGGGCGCGAGGGAGATGCCCTTGACCACCACGCCGCCTAGGCGGGAAAGCGGGACGAGATGGGCGAATTCGGAGGCATAGCCGAAGGTGCCGGAAGCGGTCAGGACCGGATTGGCAAGCGCCAGCGAGCCTAAGGAGACCGAGAGATCGACGTGGTTCATCGCTGCCATGTGACCTCCAGGGCGTTCACCACCGGCCCGTTTTTGCAGACATGGAGATAGTGGCCGCCCTCGCCGTGGACGGTGCAGCCAAGGCAAGCGCCCAGGCCGCAGGCCATGTGCGCTTCCAGCGAAACCTCGCAGGCAACCCGGCCCTCCTGGCAGGCCCGGGCGGTTGCGGACATCATCGGCATCGGTCCGCAGGCATACACATTGTCCACTGTGGACAGATGGTTGGCGAGCAGATCGGTCACCAGGCCGTGGTGGCCGAGCGAGCCATCGTCGGTGGCGGTTTCGACCCGGCATCCCAACTGACTGAATTCCGCTGCCAACAAGGTCAGTTCCTCGCCGGTCCGCGAGCCTAGGAGTACCGAGCAGCGCTGGGGCGTTGCCAGCCGTTCGGCCCAGAAGAGCAGGGGGGCGATGCCGATGCCGCCGCCGACCAGGCAGACGGAGGCGTTGGCCGCCGGCGGGTTGAATCCTCGTCCCAACGGGCCGATCAGGCTCAGGTTCTGGCCGGGGCGGCAGCGGGCGAGCAGTTCGGTGCCCCGGCCCACCACCCGGATCAGGAGTTGCAGGCTATCGGACCCGTTGCACCGGTGGATGGAAAAGGGCCGGCGCAGCAGGGGGTCGAGAAAGGGGCCGCAGGCCGCCATGACAAACTGTCCGGGCCGGGCGGCCGTGGCGATCTGCGGGGCGTGCAAGGTCAACCGGTAAAAGGTCTCGGCCAGCCGGTCGATCTTGTCGATTATGGAATTTTCCTGGTACTCGGGCATGGAAAGCGAAACAACAGAGCACGGGTAAACCGCGTTTTTTGAAAAATCAACAGGTGGTTATCAATGCTGCAATCAGCTTTGCTCGTCATGGCCGCAGTGTTCGGCGCTGTGGT
>WRFD01000035.1 GCA_009778955.1 Desulfobulbus sp. | reverse complement strand
TCATCGGCCGCTACCTGAACGCCAATGAAATCAAGCGGATCGGCGCCATAACCCAGCTGAAGTTGACTATCCATCCCCTTTCTTCTCCCGCACGCCAGGAAACGCAAACCGAGGAAATCAGAATCAATGACAACGGCGACACCCTGCTTGCATCCGACAATCTCATTGGCATCACCGGACAGCCGGTATTGCGGTTTACCGTCGAACTGGAACGCACCATCTACGCCCAAGGGCTTACGATGTGGCAGCATTATGTTTTCTCCAACGTGCTGTTCGCCTTTTTTTTCATATTCCTCCTTGTATTCCTGATAAACAGGCTCGTTCTCAGGCGGCTGAGCCTCATGACCGACGAGGTCAGCCGTATCAAGGAAAACAACGAGGTCGTTCGTGACGTCACGGTCGACGGCAAGGATGAAATCGGCATCCTGGCCCATGAAATCAACTCCATGATCGCCTCGCAGAGCAACCTGCGCGTCCTGCATGCAAAGGAGGAAAAGCAGGGGCTCTATCTGCAGCGGGTGCTCGACACCATCAACTGCGGCATCCTCATGGTGGATGCCCACGACCGCGAGATTGTCGCGATCAACAAGGCTGGCGCAGCCATGATAGGCTATGACGACCGGGAAACCGTCATTGGTCACGTCTGCCATGCCTTTATCTGCCCGCGACAGGAAAACGATTGTCCGGTGCTCGACCACAACGAACGGATCGATCTCAGCGAACGGGTCATTCTCCGGAAGGATGGCAGCGAACTAACGGTACTCAAAAGCGTTGTCCCTTTCGATCATGACAACCATCGTTTCCTGATCGAGAGCTTTGTCGACATCAGCCGGCTCAAGCAGGCAGAGGCCGAACTGCGGATCAGCGAGGCCCAGTACCGACGGTTTTTCGACGAGGATCTCACCGGAGATTTCATTATTTCGGCGCAAGGCGAGGTTATCGACTGCAATTTGGCCTTTGCCCGTATGTTTGGCTACGAGAGCATCAATGAAATCAAGCAGGCCAATGTTTCCAACCTGTTCCGGACCTTCGACGATTGGGCGCACACCCTTGACCGGATCCGCCGGGAGGGCAAACTTGAATACTACGAGTCGGAGCGCTTGCGGCGGGACGGCAGCTCGCTCTACTGCGTGGGCAACGAAATCGGCGAGTTCAACGCCAAGGGCGAGTTGGTCCGCATCCGCGGCTACCTGTTCGACGACACCAAGCGGGTGCTGATGGAACGGGAAATCCGACAAAACCAGAAAATGGAGGCCATCGGCACCCTTGCCGGCGGCATTGCACACGATTTCAACAACATTCTCGCCGGCATCATCGGCTATGCCGAAATTCTGCTCAGAAAAGAATCCAACAACGAACAGGCCTGCAACTATCTGGGAAAGATCCTGACCGCCGGGGAAAAGGCCAGGGAACTGATCTTTCAAATCCTTGCCTTCAGCCGGAGGACCGAGACCTCGCGGCAACCGGTGCAACTAGCGCCGCTCATCCACGAGGCCATGCAGATGCTCAGGGCGACCCTGCCCACCACCATCGCCATCAACGAACAGCTGAACCCAGATGCCATCGTCATGGCCGATCCGGTGCAAATCCACCAGATCGTGGTCAACCTGTGCACCAACGCCGGCCATGCCATGCAGAAAGAGGGCGGCTCCTTGAACGTCAGCGTCGAACGCATCGGTTTGGATCAGACGCATCTCGCCCAAGAAGGTCAGTCCGAGCCCTGCGACTTTGCCCGCATCCGGATCGAGGATACCGGACACGGCATCCCCGAAGAGATCCTCGGCCGCATCTTCGATCCCTTCTTCACCACCAAAGGCCAGAACGGCGGCACCGGCCTGGGGCTTTCCGTGGTCCATGGCATCGTCCGCAGTCTGCAGGGCCAGATCACCGTGGACTCCACTCCGGGCAAGGGAACCCGGTTTGACATTCTCCTGCCCCTGACCGACCAGCATGTCGAAGCGGGCGAATCCGAAACACTTCCCGTGGCCACGGGCGACGAACATGTCGTTTATGTGGACGATGCGCCTTTTTTGGTGGAAATCGCCAGGGAAATTCTTCGCGAGCTGGGATACCGGGTGACAACCTTCAGCGACAGTGAAAAGGCGCTGGCCTTTATCTGCGCCCATCCCGACGAGGCGGACCTGGTTATCAGCGACATGACCATGCCCAAACTGACCGGCACCGGTCTGGCCCGAGGCATCCGGGACGCCGGCTTGAACACGCCGGTCATCATCTATACCGGATACGAGAAGGATCTGGACGCCGAGGACATCCAGGCGCTGGGCATTCGCGAGGTGCTGCTCAAGCCAATCAAGCCGCACACCCTGGCGGTCAAGGTCCGGGAGGTGTTGGATCAGGTCAAGCAGGAGGGCGCTGGCTCCTGACGATTAGGCGCCCCATCTCCAGGCGGAACAAAAAAGAGGCCGGATCGCTTGATCCGGCCTCTTTTTGTTCCCCCTTTCCCTGGCAAAAAGACAAGCTGGAAGCCGTTGTTTCCCGTTTGCAGGATCAACAAGGCTACCC
The DNA here is from genome assembly GCA_009778955.1 of Desulfobulbus sp. GTDB lineage: Bacteria > Desulfobacterota > Desulfobulbia > Desulfobulbales > Desulfobulbaceae > Desulfobulbus. Next base: position 12,301 of record WRFD01000035.1, on the reverse strand, counting down.
TATAGTTAAAATTCGCAAAGAGCGGCATCAATATTCCATGAACGGCACTGCGTATTATTACACCGGCTCGGCCAATATTGAGTTCATTCTTACCAGAGGGCAGGCTCAGGATTACCCCTGGCATATCCATACGCGACATTGGACTGCCGGCGTGGTGCGCTCCGGAACCGTAACATTGACGACAGATGCCGGCATCCAGAGGCTGCGCGGCGAGCAGCGTTTTTTTATACATCCGTATGAACCGCACAGCCTGAACGTCACCCCGGAAAGCTCACTGCTCGTTTTGTGCGTCGACAGCATTGACGCTTTTTCAACTGATCATGGCGTGCTTCAAGAATTTTTGCGCCATATCCCGTTGTTTCAGGGCCAGGAAAAGCCGCTCGCCCAGAGCTTCACTCAGGCATGTACAGAAAACGCCTTCCCTGACGTGCATGCCTACCAAAATGCCTGGACTCCACCAGATGCCCTCATCAGCCGCTCTGTTCAGGCGGTAATGCTTCTGCTCAAGGACGATCCCAACACATTTTCAAGCATTGAGCAAATGGCCGTGTATGCCGGGTACAGCCAATGGCATTTTTTGCGAGCCTTTCAAAAATCCACCGGCATGACGCCGCATGCGTTCCAGCTTCTTTGTCGGTTGCGACTGCTGCGTGACTTACTGAGGACGGACACGGCAAACGCCACTGCCGCCGCATCCGCCGGTTTTTCCGATCAGAGCCACATGCACAAGGTATTCAAACGGCATCACGGCATGACTCCCGGACAGTTCAAGCAGGCCAGCTTCAGGCTTGAACTATGATGAACTTGGCAAACAAACATAATCCTTCTTCCCCAGCCCTCACCTCATGCAGCTCATTGCGGGCAATCACGGCCATAACGCCGGGAGCATAATGCACCTCTCCCTGGCTCATCAGGCATGTGCCGCGTCCCCTGACGACCTCGTGCAGCTCTATACTGCCGGGATGCGCATGCAGCCCGATTTTGCGATGTGGCTCGATGCGGACGAGGTGGCAGGTAAACAGCCCGGAGGTCTGATCGGCAGTGACAAGGTTCTTTAACGATACCCCAGTGAAATCTTTATGCTTATTCCATGCGCCCAACCCCAGATTAATCTCTTGACCCGCGCCTGCCAAAACACCGTTGTCAAACTGATGAAACAGATCCTTTTCCATGATAAATTCCTCCTGATGGTAAATGGTGTAGAGGAAATATATCCATAAATGGGCCTGTGGTTATTGTAAAAAATTGCTTTTTCGCTGCCGCTGCTCCAACTGCGGCCATCTGTCGATTCTATGCAAAAGCGCTTTTGATGTGGACGTTTCCGCGCCAAGACGGCTACAGAGCTTACCCCGGAACGGATTTCGAATGCATGCCGAAGGTGCGGGCCCGACAAAAATTTGCCTCAGGCCACCGGATATTGCCGATCATGCCCAGCTTGGGGAGTTGGCCTCCTGCTTGAGGATGCCCATGTCCACGATCGAAGGGGGAATTGGGCGCGATTGGCCGTCAGAGCGGAATAATGCGGTAGAGGATGGCGGCGATCACCATGCAGACCGGGATGGTGAGCACCCAGGCCATGATGATGTTGCCGACAATGCCCAGCTTGAGGGCGTGGGCGCCCTTGGTGCTGCCCACGCCCATGATCGAGGTGGAGATGATGTGGGTGGTGCTGACCGGGATGCCGAAGTGGGAGGCGGTGAGGATGACGATGGCGGCCGAGGTTTCAGCGGCAAAGCCGTGGATGGGCTTCAGCTTGATCATCCTGCTGCCCATGGTGCGAATGATCCGCCAACCGCCGGCCATGGTCCCCAGGCCCATAGTCAGGGCGCAGCTCAAAATAACCCAGTAAGGCACCTCGAAAGTGGGCAGGGTGTGATAGCTGACCAGGGCCAGGGTAATGATGCCCATGGTCTTCTGGGCATCGTTGCTGCCGTGGCTGAAGGCCATGATCCCCGAGGAAACCAACTGCAACCTCCGGAACCAGTTGTTGACCGCGTTGGGCCGCGCCCGCGAACAGAGCCAGAGAATCACGATCATGCAGACAAAACCGATGCCAAAGCCCATGATCGGCGAGGTGATCATGGGCACGAGCACCTTCTTGGTGAGGCCGTCGAAATGAACGACGTGATATCCGGCCTTAGAGGTGGCGGCGCCGATCAAGCCGCCGATCAGGGCATGGGATGAACTGGAGGGAATGCCGTAATACCAGGTGATCAGGTTCCAGATGATGGCGGACAGCAGGGCGCAGAGGATAACCCCTTGAGTGACGTTTCCCGAATCGACCATTCCCTGGCCAATGGTGCTAGCCACGTGGGTTCCCATAAAAGCGCCGACGGTATTGAACACCCCGGCATAGATGACGGCGGCACGGGCGGTCAGCACCTTGGTCGAAACCACTGTGGCGATGGCGTTGGCGGAATCGTGGAAGCCGTTGATATATTCAAAGACCAGGGCGGTGACAATGACACAAATGAGCAGCGTGAGAACCATGGGGTCTTGTTCCTTTTCCGTGCTCTCCACAAACGACGCGGTTTCTGCGCCAATCGGGAAACAGAGTTGGTTGAAAATCAGCTGTGCTTGAGCGCGATGTTGACAATCAGGTCGGAAATGACCGAACAGATGTCCAAGGCATTTTCGATGCCTTTGTAGATGTCTCGCATCTTGAGCACATACAAGGCGTCGTATTTGCCGGAAAAAAGTTCCTCGGTGGCAGTAAACAGGATTTCGTCGCCGCGATTCTCGATATCCTTGATCCGGTAGTTGCAGGCGGTAACATCCTTAAGCGGCGCGTTTTTCTTCAGCATCGAGATGATCGACCGGAGTTCATCCGCCGATTTGATCAGCACTTCCGCCTGCTTTTTAACGATATCGTTATAGGAGTCGATCTTGTAGATCCTGAGATTGACGCAGGCCTTGAGGATAATTTTGGTGCTTTTGTACAGGTTGTTCGATATCAACTGGATGTCTTCCCGGTCGATCGGAGTGATGAAGGAGGCGTTCAGCAGGGTGAGGCTGCCTTCCAGAGCCTCTACGGCGCGCCGTTTATAGGTCTTGGCGTGAATGAGGTACTCTTCCCGCTGTTTGAGTTCGGAATGGACAATCTGGTAGAAAAGCTGAGAGGAAAGTTCGATGACCTCTGCTCCATCCTCAAAAAAATTGTAGAACTTATTTTCCGGCGGCGGCAGCAGTTTGGCGAGAAGTTGCATGGCCATATTCGGTGTCCCTCCTTGAAAGGAATGCAAAACTAAAACAGGGGGCGCGGTTGAGCGGCGGCCAGTCGTCGAACGGATGCCACACCTCATCCTGCCCCGCTCTTCTTCCGGTCCCTGCTCCGCGCTCGGACAGATCTTTCATTGTATAGCATACGGCCTATCGAGTTTACCTTCCCCAAAAAATTCTGACACCAAAAAAAAAATCGAACCGCCATTTTCCGGCAGAAGCGGGGCACATGACGCCCTCGTAAATTTCGTCAATAAATTCAAAATATTAAAAACAAGTCTCTTAAAACAAAGCAAAAAATTTGTTTCAAATCCCGATATCACGATATATTATTGCGAATCAAGCGACAATTCGGCCCTGCCCGCCGCCCTCCCGAAACCACCTTTGAGCCTTTCTTGACAGGCAAGTGAACAGGTTGATGCGTTTTTTCATGGTGAATAGAACCCGCCTCAGCCTCTTGCTTGCCTTGGGAATAGCGATTCTTGCCCCTGCCGCCTGCACTCCGGTCGGGCCAGACTACCATCCTCCCCAGCCGTCGATGCCCACTCAGTGGGACCAGGGAGCCGGCACGGTCGACAGCGGCCACGCCGAAACCTACACCCACTGGTGGTCCCTGTTCCACGATCCGCTCCTTGACGATCTTGTCCGCCGGGCAGTGGCGGCTAACCCGGATCTCAAGATTGCCGAAACCCGCATCCGCGAGGCCAGGGCCATGCATCTCCAGGCCGCCTCCGGAATGTCGCCCTCGGTGGATGCGGGCGCGTCCTACACCGGCAGCCACGAAAGCAAGGACCTAGCGGACGGCTCGAAGACGAAGGATCTGTTTCAGGCCCAGTTCGACGTCAATTGGGAGATCGACGTGTTCGGCTCGGTCCGACGCCAGGTCGAGGCCGCCGAGGCCAATCTCGCGGCCACCATTGAGGATCAGCGGGCGGTGCTCGTTTCGCTGACCGCCGAGGTGGCCCTGAACTACGTCGCATTGCGGACCTATCAGCAGCAGCTCGCTATTGCCCAAGAGAACAGCCGCAGCCAGGAGCAGACGGTGGATCTGGTGCGCAATAAATTCCGCCTCGGCCTGGGCAGCGAGCTGGAGGTGGCCCAGGCCGAAACCCTGCTGGCCCAGACCAAGGCCGAAATACCGGCCTTCGAAAGCGGCGCGGCCCAAGCCATGCACCAGTTGGCCCTGCTTCTCGGCCAACAGCCACAAGCCCTAAAGGAGGAACTGACCCCGACCGGCGCCACCCCGCCGGTACCGCCGCTTTTACCTCTTGCCCTGCCCTCGGAGCTTTTGCGCCAACGCCCCGACATCCGCAGCGCCGAGCGTCAACTGGCAGCCGCCACCGCCAATGTGGGCGTAGCCACGGCCGACCTGTTTCCCCGCTTCTCCCTGTCCGCCCTGATCGGACTACAAAATTCCTCGCTGACCAATCTCGTCTCCTCGTCGAGTTATTTCTGGTCTGCCGGCCCCACGGTCAACTGGCCTCTGTTCGACGGCGGCAGAAGACGGGCAGCGGTCGAAGCCAGCGAAGCCCAGCGGCAGCGAGCCGAACTCACTTATGAAAAGACGGTGTTGACGGCCCTGGCCGAAACCGAGAATGCGCTCGTCGCCTTGAGCCGCGAACGAGATGCGTATGAAATGCTGAAGACTGCTGTTGATTCCAGTCAGCGAGCGGCATCCATTGCCCGCGGCCTGTACACGGCCGGGCTTACCCCCTTTCTCAACGTGCTGCAAAGCGAAACCGCCCTGTATCAATCCCAGGACAAGCAGGCGCAAAGCGGCCAGCGACTGGCAATCAACATGATCGCCCTGTACAAAGCCCTCGGCGGCGGCTGGCGACTTTCCCCTGCCGCCGGCTCCTCTCCTTCCTCCGGCGCCGATGCCAAGCCCCTTGCCAGGAATATTCCATGAAGCCGTTGTCTCCCGCCCCTACCCCGGCGTATCGCCGTCCAGCCGCCGCGCCTTCGTTCCCTTTGCGTCTTTTGACCTGTCTGTTCGTTCTGCTGGCGGTGGCCGGCTGTTCAAGGGAGCGTGACCCGGGAGCCGGCCGGAAGAAGCGGGCAGCCATCCCGGTGGACGTGGCCGACAGCGTCAAAAAGACCCTGCCTCTGGAACTATTGGCCACCGGACATGCCGAGGCTTCGGAAACGGTTGATATCCGCTCGCAGGTGACTGGCACCTTGAAAACGGTCCACTTCTGCGAGGGCGCTCTGGTCAAGTCCGGGACCCTGCTGTTCACCATCGATCCCCGCCCCTTTGCCGCCAACCTGGCCAAGGCCGAGGCCGACCTGGCCAGGGACAAGGCCTCGCTGGACAATGCCCGCCGTGAATCCAGCCGTTACTCCCAGGCCGCCCCAAAAGGCTATGTGTCGCAGGAACAGGCAGATCAGGCCGCGACTCAGGCCGCCACTCTGACCGCCACGGTCAAGGGGGATGAAGCGGCCGTGGACAGCGCCCGGCTGGAGTTGGAATACTGCTCGATCCGCGCCCCGTTCGCCGGCCGGACCGGAGAATTGCTCATCCATCAGGGCAACCTGATCAAGGAAAACGCCGACACGCCGATGACAACCCTCAAGCGGATCGCGCCCATCCAGGCCTCCTTCACCGTGCCCGGCCACCACCTGCAGGACATCGCCCGCTATCAGGCCGCCGGCAAGCTCAAGGTGCTGGCCTCCCAGCAGAAACAAGCTGGCGGCTCACCCATTGCCGGCGAGCTTGCCTTCATAGACAACACCGTTGACCCAACCACCGGCATGCTCCGGCTCAAGGCCAACTTCGCCAACGAAGACGGCCGGCTGTGGCCGGGGCAACTGCTCGACGTGCGCATCGAACTGGCCCAGCGGCCGGACTGCATCGTGGTCCCCTCTCAGGCCGTGCAGGTCGGGCAACAGGGTTCCTATGTCTATGTGGTCAAAGATGATCAGACGGTCAGCTATCGTCCGGTAACTCCCAGCATACTCTATCAGGGGGAAACGGTGATCGATTCAGGGCTGGCGGAGGGCGAACGCGTGGTCACCGACGGACAGTTGCAGTTGGCCGACGGGACCAAGGTTGAAGTACGCAGCCAGAACAAGGAAAACAGCGCCCCCAAACCAACTTCCAACGCTGAAAACAGACGGACCGCGTCATGACAGGCGTCTCTGATCTCTTCATACGCCGCCCGGTCATGACCGTGCTGTTGATGTGCAGCATCCTGCTCTTCGGGGTGGTCGGCTACCGCCAACTGGCGGTCAACGACCTGCCCAACGTCGATTTTCCGACCATCCAGGTCACCGCCTACCTGCCCGGAGCCGACCCGGACACCATGGCTTCGACCGTGGCCACGGTGCTGGAAAAACAATTTTCCACCATTGCCGGACTCGATACAATGAGTTCGGTCTCCAATATCGGCACCACTCAGATTACTCTGCAATTCTCCCTAGAGCGCAATATCGACGCCGCATCCCAGGACGTGCAGACCGCCATTACCGTCGCCAATCGCCAACTGCCGGAAGAGATGCCTTCGCCGCCCTCGTTCCGCCGCATCAATCCCGCCTTGGATCCGATCCTGTACATCTCCCTCAACAGCCCGACCTTGCCGCTTTCCCTGCTCGACCAGTATGGTCAAACCATGAGCCAGCGACTGTCGATGATCAGCGGCGTGGCGCAGATCACCTTGCGCGGTTCTCAGAAATACGCGGTCAGGGTGCAGATGAATCCGCAGGCGATGAAAGGGTTTGATCTTGATCCCGATATGATAGCCACAGCTATCGATCGGCAAAACGCCAATCAACCCATGGGCCAATTGGATGGCCCGAACACGTCCCTGACGCTCAAGGCCACCGGCGATCTCAAGGTTGCAGACCAATACCGCGATATCGTGGTTGCGGTCAGAGACGGGCGTCCCATCAAGCTAGCCGAGGTGGCCACGGTGATCGACAGCGTGGAGAACGACAAATCCGCGGCATGGTTCTTCACCTCAAACACCAAAGCCCAGACCATCATCCTGGCGATAGAGAAACAACCTGGAGCCAACACCATCGAGGTGGCCAGGGCGGTCAGAGACCTGCTGCCCAAGTTGGCGGAATCTCTCCCCGCCTCGATTCAGCTCTCCCTCCTCCGTGACGACAGCACCGCCATCACCGAATCGATCCTGGATATCCAGTTCACCATGATGCTCACCCTGATCCTGGTAGTGCTGGTGATCTTTCTCTTCATCCGTAATCTCAGCGCCACCGCGATCCCCAGCCTGTCGCTGCCCATGTCCGTGATCGGCACCTTCGCGGCCATGTATATGCTCGGCTACAGCCTCAACAACCTGTCGCTCATGGGACTCACCCTGGCGGTCGGCTTTGTGGTTGACGATGCCATCGTGGTGTTGGAAAATATCGTCCGTCATATGGAGATGGGCAAGAGCCGCATGCAAGCCGCCTTGGAAGGCGCCCGTGAGGTGAGTTTCACCATCATATCCATGACCCTGTCCCTGGTGGCGATTTTCATCCCCCTGCTCTTTCTCGGCGGCATCATGGGCAGGCTGTTTCGCGAGTTTTCAATGACCATCGGTGTGGCGGTGTTGATCAGCGGCGTGATCAGCCTGACCTTGGTGCCCATGCTGTGCAGCCGATATCTGAGTGAGGCAAGCCACACCACGCACCAGGGACGACTGTATCGGATCACCGAGGCCGCCTATCAACGGCTGGCGCAGGCTTACAGCTACAGCCTGCTGCTGGTGCTGCATTACAGGCGGATCACCATGATCATTTCCCTGGTCATCTTGGCGGCCACAATCTACCTGTTCATGGTGATGCCCAAAGGTTTCATCCCATCTGAGGACCGCGGCTTCATCATGGTCTCCACCCAAACCGCCCAATCCGCCTCTTGGTACTCCCAAGTCGACCATGTCATGCAACTGGCGGACATTATCCGGCAAGATCCCAATATCGACCGGTTCATGGTGAATGCCTCCATGATTCCCATCACGCTCCAGCTGATACTCAAGCCCCGTCGTGAACGGCTGCTCAGCGCCGATGAGGTCATTCTTGCCCTGCGGCCCAAACTCAACACCGTGCCCGGCATTCGCTCCATGCTGGTCAATCCGCTGCCGATCAACATCGGCGGCCGCCGTTCACGCAGCCTCTATCAGCTCACCCTGCAGGGGATCGAAACCGATAAACTGTATGCGGCGGGACGGGCCCTGGAACGGGTCATGCTCGACACCCCGGATCTGGTCGATGTTTCCAGTGACCTGCAAATGGACAACCCGGAACTGAGAGTGGAGATCGACCGTGACCGCGCCCTTCTGCTCGGGGTCGCGCCCAAGCAGATTGAAGACACTCTCTACAGCGCCTTTGGCGTCCGCGAAGTGTCGACCATTTTCGGAGCCAACGACCAGTACTACGTGATCATTGAGTTTCTTCCCGAATTTCAACGCGACGCCACAGCCTTGGATCTGCTGCATATTCGTTCCGATCAAGGACAGCTGGTGCCGATCTCCACAGTGGCCACCCTCGGGCAAGGGCTGGGGCCGCTGTCGATCAGCCACTCGGGTCAACTCCCCTCGGTAACCTTGTCGTTCAACATTAAACCCGGCGTAGCCTTGAGCCAGGCTTTGGCTGATCTGCAGCAGAAAACCGATCAACTCCTGCCTAGCGGCATTACCTCATCCTTTCAAGGCAACGCCCAGCAATTCCAGGCCTCGCAGGCCAGTATGGCCTGGCTGCTGGTTCTGTCGATCGTGGTCATCTACCTCGTGCTCGGCATCCTGTACGAGAGCTACATCCATCCGCTGACCATCCTCTCCGCCCTGCCGTTCGCCGGTTTCGGCTCTCTCGTCACCCTGCTGCTGTTTAAGGTCGACCTGTCGATCTACGCCTTTGTCGGCATCATCATGCTGGTCGGCCTGGTAAAGAAAAACGGGATCATGATGATCGATTTCGCCATTGTCGCCCAGCAGGAGGGAAAGACCGCAACCGAGGCCATCCATCAGGCCTGCGTCATCCGTTTCCGGCCGATCATGATGACCACCATGGCCGCGCTCATGGGCGCCATCCCCATAGCCGCCGGTTACGGCGCCGGGGCGGAATCCCGCCAGCCGCTCGGTCTGGCCGTGGTCGGCGGCTTATTGTTTTCCCAGACCCTGACCCTCTATGTGACCCCGGTCTTCTTTTTGTACATGGAAAAACTACAGCAGCGGCTCAAACGCCGAGGGAAAAGCAGCCAGAAATAAAATGGTTCGGCGCAACCTCATCGCTTGGGCGATAAACAAAAAAGGCGGCTTAGATAAGCCGCCTTTTTTGTTGCTCTTACAATGGTTGCGGAGGGACGGGAGGTCGTCAGACCAGCAACTCCAGGCCGGAGAAGAAATAGCCGATCTCAAAGGCGGCTGTTTCCGGGGCATCGGAGCCGTGGGTGGCGTTGGCTTCCAAGGAGTCGCCGAACTCGCGGCGCAGGGTGCCCTCGACGGCGTTGGCCGGATTGGTAGCCCCCATCAGGTCACGCCATTTCTTGATCGCGCCTTCGGCTTCCAACACCATGACGATGCAGGGGCCGCTGGACATGAAATCGGTCAACTCGCCGAAAAAGGGACGCTCCTTGTGAACGTAATAGAACCCTTCGGCCTCGCGCTTGCTCAGGTACAGCTTTTTCATGCCGACGATCGCAAATCCTTCGGCATAGATGCGGGCGATGATCTTGCCGGCGTTGCCGGCATTAAAGGCATTGGGCTTGATGATGGCGAACGTGCGTTCCATAATGCAAAATTCTCCTGCAAAGGGGTGATCAAAGGCAATGCTTTACGGCTGGCAAAAGCAGCGGTTGCAAATGTGGGCCTGCTATACCATGAACCTGGCGCAAGAGCAACAGTGGCGGCATTCCTTTTCGCCGTGCTTTGCAGGAGAAACCGGGCAGCGATCCTGCCGGCCCAAACTGACGCTACCGGATGCTTGCCGCTGCTGTTGCAGCAACAATACCCGCAAATCCCAAGAGCGATGACAGACTCCAGGGAGCAATCCTAAAAAAAAGAAACGAACTTCTCCCTCAATTCGCCGCCCAGCCGCCCAGTCTCTGCTGGAAGAGCCGTGGCGCGAAGCGGATCAAAATCCGAGATCCTGGTTGATCAGCAGCACATGGATGCGCTCGGGCGGCGATGATTTCTCGATGATTGACCAGTAGTTACAGATCCGTTTCGGGGAGTTGCAATCCATGCAGCGTGCCGTTTTCGTGCAAGGATTGGGGTAGCCAATCCGTATGTTATTCATGGGGGACGCCATATTGCTGCAACGGTCCCTGGCCTCTTCCAGCGTCGCGCACAACTTGTTGCGGCCCACAAACAGCGCCACCTTGGCGGGGCCATACGCCATGGACGCCACGCGGTTGCCTAAGCCATCCACATTCATCAACTGTCCGGCCATGGTGACAGCGTTGCTTGAGCAGAGATACAGATCGCAGATATAGTGTTCCCTGCGCAGTTTGGCGCGTATTGCTGGGTCTTTGTTGAAGTCGTAGGTATCGATGACGTCTGCGCCTGGGTGGTTGAGCAGGAGATCCACCACGCCGGACTGCAGCACCGAAACCGAGCCGCCGAAGTTAACTGTGCCCCGCCAGCTGTCGCCCAGCATACCATTGACCAGGTGGCCTGCGGCTTCTCCAGCCGTGGCATGCACGGACACGCCAAAATTGTTTGCGGCCAAGGCCCTGGCCGCACCCTCCAATCGCAGGGTCCAGTACTGTTCCTCGGGCGCAATGGCCTTCTCACTCATTGTGCGATCCTCTTGTTGCATGGTTGCAGGTCATAGGGCGTCAGGAGCAAGGCGGGGTCAATACGGTCATCCTCCCCCTTCCTGTCCTGACGCTTATTCCTCAGATTCCACAGCGTGTTGACCACCGCCTCAAAGGCGAGGGCCATGCAGCCAAGACTTCGGAAAAAACCATTTATCCCCCTTACCGGCAAAACAGGCTTGCCACATCTGCCATGACCTCGCTCACGGGCAACTGCTGGGGACATTTTTCCTCACACTGGCCGCAACGCTGGCAACGGTCGGCCATTTCGCCGGACTCAAGGATTAGATTGCCGTATATGTACTTAATGTGCCCCCGCATCTTTTCGTTATCGGTCAGGTGGTAATCGTTGTAGAGCATGAAATTCCTAGGGATATTCACCCCCTCAGGACAGGGCAGGCAGTAGCCGCAGCCCGTGCAGCCCACCTTGATCCGGCTTAAAAAAGCGTCGCGCACAGAGGTCACGGCCGCTTCGTCAACGTCGGTGAACGACCCGGCGTCGCAGGCGATGTTCAGGTTTTCCTCAACCTGTTCCATGGCGCTCATGCCGCTCAAGACCACGGAGATTTCCGGCTGATTCCAGAGCCAACGGAAGGCCCAGTCCGCCATGGACCAAGCGGGCCGGACTCCGGCAAGATGGGCGCGTAAGACGTCAGGCATCTGGTTGATCAAAAAGCCGCCGCGCAGGGGCTCCATAATCACCAGCCCCATGCCTTTGCTGGCCGCCAGTTTCACCCCTTCCTTGCCGGCCTGGTAGGCCTGATCCAAATAGTTATATTGAATCTGGGCAAAGTCCCAGTCGTAGCCTTCCACGATCTCTTGAAATACGGAAAAGCGATCATGAAAGGAAAAACCCACGTGCTTGATCCGCCCGTCCTTGCGCGCCTCTTCAAAGAATCCGGCCAGATCCGCCTGCTGCAAGGCCGCCCAATAACGGGCGTTTAATGTATGGGCGAGGTAGAAATCAATGTGCGAAGTTTGCAGACGCTGCAACTGGCGATCCAGAAAACGGTGCATGTCCGCCTTGTTTTTGACCAGCCAGGAGGGCAGCTTGGTGGCCAACTTCACTTTTTCCCGCCAGCCGCCCGCAAGGGCTTTGCCCACCAAGGGCTCGGAAGCGCCCGGCTCGACAAATCCCTTGGCCCCGTGATACGGCCAGGCCGTATCCACATAATTGACGCCTCGATCAATGGCCTTGCGAATCATGGCAATAGCCAGATCTTCGTCAATGCAGGAAGGGTTCGGGCCGGCTACAGGCAGACGCATACAGCCGAAACCCAGAATAGATACAGACTCGCCGGTTTTGCCCATCATGCGCTGTTTCATGGT
>WRFD01000034.1 GCA_009778955.1 Desulfobulbus sp. | reverse complement strand
GGTTAATCATGTGCATGGTCAATCTGTTGCAATTCAGCCAGTGGAATGCCAAGGACCTCGGCATAGACGGCGAGGATTTTCGGGGAAAGCTTATTGAAAACCTCAGGTCGGAAGTGCCGCCTGACCCGCCATTGCCAGAAACCGCTTTCCCGCGCCAGGGTCGCGACATCCATTTTTTTGTCATACATTTGGTAGGCTAAGGGCGAAAGCTGGCCGGCGCGATGGGCCGCGAGCGCCTCCTGACGCATATGCGCCAGCTCGTCCAGGGCCTGGCGGGTGACGATTTCCTCCACCTCCCAGCCGCTGGTCGAAACCAGCGTATATTCGCCGCTGCAGTCAAGGGCGTATACGGCCTTGCTGTGTCCGGCAAAGACCGGGATCTGATCCTGGGGCACGTCGCGACTGTCCATCAGACCACGGTCATCAGCATGAAGGCACTGGAAAAACGCCCGCTTTCAGGGATATAGCAGAGCAGCTTTTCGCCGGGCGCCAGCCTGCCGCCGTTGAAGAGTTCTTCTAAAATGATATAGATCGAGGCCGAGCCAGTGTTGCCCTTGGTGGTCAGGTTGGTGAACCATTTCTCCGACGCGATGTCGCAACCCACGGCCTCCATGCCCCGACGCAGCCGTTCGCGGAAAAATTCCGAACTGTAATGGGGCAGGAAATAGTCGATTTCGCCGGGCGCAAAACGTTTGGCCGCCAGCAGTTCGGCCAGCGGCGTTTCCACCGTCACCGGCACGATGTGTTCGTTTAAGAGTTTGACGTCCTGTTTGACGCTGAAGATATTTTTCGCGGCCCAGTCCTGCGGGCTGTACTCGCGCCAACCTTTGAGAGAGTCACCAACGATCTCGCCGCCGGCATACATGCAGGGCGGCATTTGGTGGGCGTAGGAGCGTTGTTCGATCCAGTCTATTTTAAGCGATGGCCCGTTTTGGTTCGGGCTGGCCGCCAGCCAGGCCGCGCCGGCGCCGTCGCTGAGCATCCAGCGCAGAAAATCGGTGTCGAACTGCAATTCGGGGGAGTTTGAGAGTTGGTTGGCCCCGGCCTCGTTTTCCTGCTGAAAAAATTCGCCGCGCATGATCGCCGAGGCGTTTTCGCTGCCGGTGGCGACGGCGCAGCCCTTGTCGCCGGCCGCAATGGCCAGCCAGGCATATTTCATGGCCATGATGCCGGACAGACAGATCCCGGCCGCCGAAACCACTTCGCAGGACGGATTTTTTAAAGCCCCATGCACCATCAGGGCGTGGTTTGGCATGGTTTGGTCGGGCATGGTGGTGCCGCAGGCCAAAAGGTCAATTGCATCAAGGCGCAGCCCGAATCGCTCTAGTCCGCGAATCGCCTCACAGGTCAAGGCGGCGTTGTCGTAGGTGGGTCGCCGGGTTTGCGGATCAATGGCGTAATGCCTGGTTTTGATGCCGTTACTCCTCAGCACAATCTTTTTTGCCCGCGACGGTCTGCCACAGGCCATGCCCAGCACGGCTTCGATATTTTGGTTATCGACCGGGGCGCCTGGCAGAAAGGCGGAAAGCGCTCTGATGTACACGTCCCTGGCCATACGACTATTCTCCACTCGGCGCTTGATAGTAGCGGCGCTCGACCTGGGCCTTTTCCCGGTTCAGCCGCGCGGCCACTCCATTTTTGATGAGGTTCAGCGGCACGAAGGCGGCAATCATCAGGATGAGGAAAAGGATATAGACGCTCACCACCGTCCGCCGGCCAAAGCTGCTGGCCGGACCGGCCCAGGCCATCAGGCGGCTCCATAGGCGGAAACTTTTCAGGGCGATCTTTTCCGAGGCGATCAGTTTATCGGCCACCCGGACCGCGCCCAGGCCAGTCAAAAGCGGCGCATTTTTTGTCTCCTGGTCGTGGGCCAAAGCCGTCAGCAACCGGTCACCAAAACGAGAGGCCAGAGCGATTTCCCCGGTTGCGACTCCGGCGGGCGGGAAAAACCAGAAAGCGGTTTTTTTGCCCGTCAACAGCCAGCGCGGCGTGGTGACAAAGGAGTACAGCGATTTGCCCTGATCGGTGAGGACAACGTTATCCAAATGGGTGGCGCCTAGAGCCGAGAGCTTCGCCTTGACTCTTTCCTGGGCCATCAGCCACATGTCGCGGCAGGCGATGAGGGTGACCACGGGTTTACCGGCAAGCGTTTGCGCGGGCGGCGAGTTGAGAAAGGCCGCCACCGGCGGGGAGGGCGATAAAAACCAGACCGTGTAGCCAAGAATCACCAGATCGGCATCGGCCGCCACGGCCACCGGCTCTATGGCGCAGCCGCGATCCAGCACCGATTCGGCCATGGCGTCGAAGAACTCATAGAACCGCCACGGATAGGGAAAGGCGGTGGTGGGTTCGATCGGGGTGAACAGCACCTCCACCTGATCATTTTGCACCAAGGGTGCGCAGAACGATTCGATCACCGTGCGCAACTGGCCGCTCTGGGAATAGAAAATGACCTGGACCTTTTTCATGCCGTATTCAGAAAAAAAATTTGTCAGCATTTGACCCGCGGAAAAAAAAATTCAGTTCCACCATTGTTTCAGGACAAGGTCAAGGGAATTTTGAAAAACCGTCTTGTCAAATTTGAGGTGGGAGGTGGGCATTCCAGCCGCCGGGAAATATCCTTTCCTCCTTGCGGTTCTGGCCTTTGCGCCCGCACGCCAACAACATGCTCAAGGCGCAAGCGATCCTTTGACCGGCTCCTGTTACCGCGGGTTGGATAGCCCGTCAGCCCGAAGCGGGCAGCTTTGATGGCCGCTGCCCGTCGTTGGTCGATGAAAAGGGGTGTTCTAATGTTGAGTCTCACCGCCCTTATGGCTCGGTGAAACGTTGGGCGGGAATTTCCTGGTTGAGAATCACCCCGGAAAAGATCAGCTCGGTGGTGGCCTCGTCGCTTTCCACAATGGTGACGCGATCCACCACGCCCAGCTCATCGCCAAGTCGAAGCTCGATTCTTTTAATCACCGCCTCCATGCCCGGTTCTCTAGGGCGGAGGATCACGGTTTTCTCGCCGGTGCGGCTGACGGTAAAGAAGTGATTGTCGCTGAAACGGCCATCCAGCCAACTGCCGATATCCTGAAGCACGATCTGCATGGCATCCATGCCGACGCCGTTGTCCTGCTCGAACTTGCCCTCGCGCTTGATCAGCTTGTTGATCCGGCCGTCATGGAGCAACAGCACGGTATGGATGGGCCGCAGATATTCCCAGCGCAGGGATTGGGGGGCCTGAAAGGTGAGCGTTCCTTGGGAGATCAGCGGCCGGACAAGGATTTTGAGGTGTTTTTCCTGGGTAAAATCGGCTTGCACCGAATGCAGACGGACCGGGGCGCCGCCGGCTTCATTGCCCAGGGCAACGGTCGCCCCCACCAGGAGGGTCAACAACAGGCCGAGAACGGTGCACGCCCTCACAGCATTCCTCCGTTGACCGAGATCACCTGGCCGGTGACATAGGAGGCCGCATCGGAACAGAGAAAGGCCACCACTTGCGCCACCTCGTCCGGTCGTCCGATCCGGGCCATGGGGATCAAGCCCTTGATGTGCTCCTTGGGCGCCTTGGCGATCATCTCGGTTTCGATCAGTCCCGGCGCCACCACATTGACCCGGATGCCCAGACGGGCCACCTCCGTAGCCACCGTCCTGCTCGCCGCATTGAGTCCGGCCTTGGCCGCGGCATAGTTGGCCTGCCCCCGGTTGGGCATCAGCGAGGCGGCCGAGGAGATGGAGACGATCGACCCGCGCCGGGCCCGCACCATCTGCTCCAGTACCGGGCGGGTCATATTGTAGAAGCCGTGCAGACTGGTCTCGATCACCCCGTGCCAGTTCTCCGGCGACATCATCATGAACAGGCCGTCAGCCAGGGTGCCGGCATTGTTGACCAGGATATCGACGGAGCCGAGCCGACCGGCGATCTCCAGCACCGCCGCTTCAGCCCTCTCCCGGTCGCGGACATCAAACCGGCAGATCTCGCCCTGACCACCGGCTGCCCGGGCCGCAGCCAAGGTTTGCTCGGCGCCGTCCTGGTTGCGCAGATAGTTGACGACCAGATAGGCGCCGCTTTTTGCCAACTCGATGCAAACGGCGCGGCCGATGCCGCCGCTGCCGCCGGTGACGATGGCCACCTGCTGGGTGTTTGCCGTGTTCATGTTCGTTCTTCAGGTTTGGTACAGTTGGAGAACCACCGACGCGACGAGCCGACCATCTTGATGGGCTTCACTGGTGACTTCCCGAAATTTATCAAAAACAAGGGT
Source organism: Desulfobulbus sp. (assembly GCA_009778955.1). Lineage (GTDB taxonomy): Bacteria > Desulfobacterota > Desulfobulbia > Desulfobulbales > Desulfobulbaceae > Desulfobulbus. The sequence continues at coordinate 11,348 of WRFD01000034.1, read as the reverse complement.
ATTCTCCGCCCTGATTTCGACCTTGCTGTCGAGGGGAAGGCGGTCTATGAGGAAATCGGCCCGCTTGACCGCCACCAACCAGCCCATCTGATCCGAGTCCAACCCTTGGGTCTGGATTCGCTCCCAGCCGTTACATACCCCGGCGGTCTGGGCGGCCAGTTCGACCAAGATCAAGGAATCGACCCCGTGCGCATCGGCGAGCGGCCAATCCGCCCGAACCGTGCTCAGGGTCAGCGCATGCACGGCGTCCACTTCCAGAACCTCATGGATGAGCAGCATGGCGCCCCGGTGCGGGAGCAGATCCTCGGTGGTCAGATTGGCGAGTTCAATGGCGCTCATGTTCCCTTCAACGCTCAGGATTTAGGCAACGCCGCGTGCCGACTTCCTGCGGTCGCCCCCACAGGGAATTCCTTGTTTTTCCTGGCGCACAAGCCACAGTCTTGATGACAAATGCACGGAAAGGCTATATTAGCTATTTTCACTATCCTTGCATTATTTTTTTAATTACAAAAAACGGTCTTCTTCAAGGATGGCGCCGTTTGCTCACTTGAGGGTTGTACACGTGAATCACAACACGATGAATGAACTGGTCGAAGAGCTCAAGGTCAAATTGATCCATCTGCTCAACCTCACCGACCTCACCCCCGAACAGTTCGATCCCCAGGCGCAGTTGGTGGGCGGGGAACTCGGCATCGACTCCATCGACGTCCTGGAGATGGTGGTCATGGTGGAACGAGACTATGGGGTGGTGATCAACAGCCAGGAGGTCGGCGAGAAGGTCTTTGCCTCCCTGGCGTCTCTAGCCGCCCATATCCAGGCAAACAGGCAGGGAGCAGCCGGTTGAACCAAAAACTGGTGTATATCGCCTCCGCCGGGATCGTCAGTCCGCTGGGCAGCGGCCTGGCGCAGACCGAGGCGGCCCTGCGGGCCAACAGTTCAGCCATAGGCCCCCTGGAAATTTTTCCCCTCCTGCAAGGACCGCCGCTGCCGGTCGGCCAGGTCAGAGAACTGGATTCAGGCCCGATGCCGCCGCGCGCCCACCGGCTGGCCCGCCAAGCGGCGCAAATGGCCCTGGCCGATTGTCCAAGCCCGCCCGATGCAATCATACTCGGCTGCACCACCGGCGGCATTCTGACCACGGAACAGCTTCTGCGGGAAGGGGAGCGCAACCGGGATGCCTACCGGTGGCACGGCCTGTTCAGCCTGGCCGAGGATATTGCCGCCCTCTGCGGCTGCACCGGCCCTGCCTTGACCGTTTCCACCGCCTGTTCCTCCGGGGCGGTGGCTATTGCCCTGGCTTTGAATCTGCTGCGCGGCGGGCGGATGCGGTCCATTCTCGCCGGCGGCGTGGATTCGCTCAGCCGCCTGACCTACTTTGGCTTTCATTCCCTGCAGCTGGTCGACCGCAACGGCTGCCGCCCGCTGGATGCTGCCCGCCAAGGGCTCGCCGTGGCCGAAGGCGCGGGCATGCTCCTGTTGACCACCGAGCGGCCCCCAAGGCCGCTTGCTGCCTTGTTGGGCGCAGGGCTTTCCTGCGACGCCCATCACCCGACCGCACCCCATCCCGAGGGGCAGGGCGCCCGGGCCGCCATGATGGCGGCCCTCGAAGATGCGAGCCTTGCGCCCGAGGCCATCGACTACATCAATCTGCACGGCACCGGCACGCCGGACAACGATCTGGCCGAAGCACGGGCCATTGTCTCACTCTTCTCTCCACCCCCGCCGCTTTCCTCGATCAAGGGCGCCACCGGCCATAGCCTGGCGGCCGCAGGCGCGATCGAGGCTGTGATCTCCTGCCTGGCCGTCTCTCGTAGCCTGGTTCCAGGCACGGTTGGTTGCCGCCAGCCAGACCCGGCCTTCGGCTTCACGCCCCAAAGGACATGCGCCGAGCAACCGGTTGCCACCGTGCTCTCCAACTCCTTTGGCTTTGGCGGCAACAACGGCTGTCTGGTCATCGGCGGGCCAGAGAGCAAACCGCCGCGCCGCCCGGTCGAACAAAAAGAATTTCTGGCGATCCATGGCAGCGCCTGTTTGTCCGGGGCAGGCTCCCTGGCGGCGACGCTTGCGCAACTCCACCTCGGCTTGCCCGTGGCAGGGCAGATGGCGCAGGACACCCTGGCCAACCAACTACCCGCCAAGCTCATCCGCCGGATCAAACGGCTGGCTCGCCTGACTCTGTTGCTCGCCGGCGAAGCCCAGGCCGATACGGTGGAGAAGGAACCGCCCGCCGCCATCTTCATGGGAACCGGCTGGGGGGCGCTCTCCGAGACCTGGGATTTTCTCCAGCGGCTGACCGACTCCGCCGAGCAGTTTCCCAGCCCCATCGACTTCGTCGGCTCGGTCCACAACAGCCCAGCCGGCCAGGCGGCAATGCTGTTCAATGCCGCCAGCGCCAACGTCACCGCCAGCGGCGGCGATTATTCCTTTGAACAGGCCCTGCTGGCGGCGCAGACCCTGCTGCCCGAATCCGGTCAATCGGCCCTGCTCATTGGCGCTGACGAGGGCCACCCGGAGTTCTCGCCCTTGCTCGATCCCTCCATTACCGCTGAAAACCTGGCCGACGGCGGTGGGGCTCTGTATGTCGACCGGCAAGGCAAGCAGGCCCGATGCCTGACGCGCTTGAGCTTTTACGGGCGCGGCGGCGGCGATGATCTGCCGGAGCGGCTGATCGCGGCCCTGGGCGGAGCAGCGGCCATCCGTAGCCGCACGGCCGCCGTCTTGGCCGGGATTCCCACCGCCGGACGCGCCGAGGGCGACCGGCAATTAGCGCGATTCTTCGACCTGATCGGCACTCCGCTGCCTGTCTGCCGTTACCGCGATTTCACCGGCGAGTTCGCCTCGGCCTCGGCCGTAGCCGCGGTCATGGCCGCCGCCTTTATCGAGGCCGGAAGTGTTCCCGGCGGCCTGGTCGGGTCGGGCGACATCACCTTGCGGCCCGGCGACAGGCTGCTGGTTCTGGGCACAGGGCAATGCCTCACCGCCATGGAGTTTTTTCGGCCATGAGAGTTCTGCTGCTCTCGCCCAACACCCTGACCGCGCCCTATCCGGTCTACCCTCTCGGCCTGGACTATGTGGCCGGTTCCCTGTCCGCCGCGCATCAGGTTCGGATCGCCGATTTGCAGGTTATCGACCAAGCTGCCCTGGCCGATTTGCTCGACGAGTTCGTCCCCGAAATCATCGGCATCGCCTGCCGCAACATCGACAACACCGACGCCACCGATCCGCTGTTCCTCCTGCACGGTTACCAAGAACTGGTGAGTTGGCTGCGGCAGCGGTCGGCCGCCGTCATTGTCTGCGGCGGCTGCGGCTTCACCATCATGCCGGAGCGGATTTTTGAATTCCTCGGGACCGATTACGGCATCATCGGCGAGGGCGAGCGCTTCGGACTGTTGGTCGATGCCCTGGCGCAGGGGCACGATCCCGCCGCAATTCCGGGGGTATTGATGGCTGGCGGCGTCGCGGTTCAACCGCCGCCCTGGCCGGGAACACTGTCCCGCAGACTTCCCATCCAGGACGAACAGAGCAACTTCTACATCCGCAACGGCGGCATGCTCAACCTCCAGAGCAAGCGCGGCTGTTCCTTTCGTTGCCTCTATTGCCCCTATCCCCGCGTTGAGGGCGGCGTGCACCGTTTGGCGGAGCCAGGTCAGGTCGCCCGGATCGCCCTAGGCTTGCAGGCGGCCGGAGCGCGGTATCTGTTCATCACCGACTCGGCCTTCAACTCCGACATCAGCCACAGCCTGGCCGTGGCCCAAGCCCTACGGGATTGCGGCCTGTCCATTCCCTGGGGCGCCTTCTTTGCGCCGATCGCGCACCCGCCCGGCTATTTCGAGGCCATGGCCGCAGCCGGTTGCCGGCACGTCGAATTCGGCACGGAATCGCTGGCTAAGGGCATGCTCCAGGTCTTGCGCAAACCCTTCTGCCCGCCGGACGCCCTGGATGCCCACCGGCAGGCCCGCACCGCCGGCCTCCATGTGGCCCATTATTTTCTTCTAGGCGGGCCGAGCGAATCCGCGGCAACCGTTGCCGAGAGCCTCGACTTGATCGAGCAGTTGGATAAAACCGTTTTCTTCTTTTTCATCGGCATCAGGATCTATCCTGGCACCGCCCTCTACGATCAGGCCTTGGCCGAAGGCCAGATCGATCAGGCTGCCGATTTGCTTAAGCCGGTATTCTACCGACCTGACGCCATCGATCTGGCGGCGATCGAGGCCCAGGTCGCCCAGCGTGCCGCCGGACGAAGAAACTGGCTGGTTGGCTCGGGAGGCGCAACCGTAGCGGCCACAGCGCAAACCCTGCGCCAACGGGGGTTGGTCGGGCCGCTTTGGGAATACCTGGCCCGCTAAGAAAGAGCCTCGCCCCTGACTCGTATCCGAGGCCTTCTGTCTTGGTGGAGAGTTCAATGCTCAACCTGATATTTTACCTGGACACAAACCGATAACATGTGGTATTTGCTTCTTGATTTAGAGATGCCAGCGCCTGATGACATCAGGGCTCGGGCAGTGGTCAAAGACGACTCGCCCTGGTTTTCCGGCCATTTCCCCAATAACCCCATTTTGCCGGGTATTGCCCAGCTCAAGATGGTCGCCGATGTCATTGCCCTGGCGCGGCAAGAACGCCTGTGGATCAAGCGGTTGCACCGGGTGAAGTTCAAACGGATCGTCAGACCGGGAGAGCGACTCGATATCTTTGCCGCGGCCATGGACACGGACGGCCTCTACTCTTTTCGCATAACCCATGAAACAGAGGACGTTTGCTCTGGCACGATGTCCCTTGAAGATCAACAGGATGCAGAAACGACCCATGAACGACAACCTTGAGCAAACCATCCTCCGCGTAGCCGAGATCATCATCAATGAACTCAAACTGGAAGATGTCACCCCGGAAACCTTCGACGCCGATCTCGACCTGGTCGACGAGGTGGGCATCGACAGCATGGATCTGGCCACCATCGCCCTGGTGATCCGCGACGAATTCGGAATCAGGATCGACGAGGACGACTACCCCAAGTTGACCACCCTCCGGATCATCGGCGGGTATATCGTCGAAAAACGGAGCAGCGGCGAGTAAATGTCCGGCCAGTCGTCACCGGAAGCAGGCTGGAAGTTTTCCGAGATCATCGCCATTCCCGCCGTTCGGGAACGATGGGAAAAGGTGAAACGCTATTTCTTCCTCCGGGAATCCACCTACGACATGACCCATCGCTGCAATATCCGCTGCGACGGGTGCTATTACTTCAACGGCGAGAAGCAATTCGCCGAGGAGAACGGCGACTCTGCCGCTTGGCGTACGCTGATGGCGGCGGAAAAGGAACGCGGCATCACCTTTGCCGTTCTTGCCGGCGCCGAGCCGGCGCTGGCGCCCGAACTCTGCCAGATCTGCGCCGAAACCATCCCCCTGGGCGCCATCGCCACTAACGGTCTCAAGACCATCCCCCGCGAGATCGACTACCGTATCCATATCTCGGTCTGGGGCAACGACGCCACCAGCAAGACCATCCGCAAGGCCGACCAGATGCTCGACCGGCAGATGGCCAACTACCAGGATGACCCCCGGGCGGTCTTTGTCTATACCTTCACCCCGCAGAACATCCCGGAGGCCGCCGAGGTGACCAGGCGGCTGGCGCAGGGGGGCCAGCACATTACCTTCAACATGTTTTCCTCGCCGGTGGGCTATACCGGTTTTCTGCGGCATACCCCGCAGAGCCTGGCTGAAACGGCGGCGATGATGACCACTTTGTTGGCCGACTATCCCGAGTCGGTGTTGTTTTCGCACTACAACATCGTTGCCCACACCCATGCCCTGGCGCTGCATGCCCTGTATTCCTGCTCCTATCCGCGGATGAATCCGTCGACCGCCGTCGGCCTCGGCCGGTCGTTTCGGCAATACCGGACCGACCTGCAATGGGACCGCGAAGCCGCCTGCTGCGTGCCGGACACCGACTGCGCCGATTGCCGCCACTACGCGGCCGGCAGCGCCGTGGTCACGGCCCGGATGTATCGTCATGCCGCCGCCCCCGACACCTTTTCCGCCTGGCTCGACTATGTCGACACCTACCTGGCGGTCTGGGTCCGGGGCTATGAAAAAGGCCCCAATCTCTGTGACCATCCCGTCACGCCTCCTCCAGACGGTCAATAGAGGCAGAGTCGCCGCATGAAAACAGTCAGTTCACTCCTAGATCCCCACTGGCATGATCGCTACAAACGCATCTCCAAACTCAATATCCGCAGCTCCATCTACGACGTGACCGACCGCTGCAACCTCCGTTGCAAGGGCTGCTTCTTCTTTTCATCAAACGAACACCAGGCAGCCTCCGAAGAGAAGGATCTGAGTAAATGGCACGCCTTTGTCGAGAGCGAGATGGCCCGTGGCGTCAATTTGGCCATCCTGATCGGCGGGGAGCCCACCCTCTGCCCCGACCGGATCGAGTCATTCTACCGGCGCCTGCCTACCTTCTGCGCCACCAACGGCATCATCAAGGTCGACCGCAACCGGTTTCCGGATCTGATGGTCGGTATTTCCCTGTGGGGCGCTGCGGACGACGAGATCGTCCTGCGGGGCAAGGACACCTTCGCCATCTCCAGCGCCAACTATGCCGGCGACCCTAACGCCTATTATCTTTACACCATCACGCCGAAGCAGTTGGGCAAGATCGAGAACAATATCCGCCGAATCAAGGACGTTGGCCTCAAGGTGCACATGCAACTGCTCTCCAACGATGAGGGTGTGGACGGTTTTTTCTGGCAGCCTTCGGAACTGGTCGCGGTCCGGGCAGAGATGGACCAGATGCTGGACAGCTATCCTCATACGGTTATCTCCTCGAAATACTACCACCGGATCATCACCACCGGCGCCATGTGCGGCCGCGCCTTCGGTTGGATGGAGTGCCCCTCGGTCACCGATGCCCTCGACACCCGCCAGCCCCGCCCTAAACGGTTGACCAACTTCATCCGCTGGGCCTCGGATCTCAAGACCATGCACCGTTGCTGCACATCCGAGACCCGTGACTGCACGACCTGCAAGGATGGAGCCGCCCACATGAGCTGGGTCATGGTCAACAAGCGTGACCACATGAACAGTTCCGAGGACCTGCAAAACTGGATCGAGGTCTACGAGATGTTCGCCAAGCTGTACCGATTCATCCCCTGGTAGCGCGCTGGTGCTGTTCTCGGAGGGAAAAAGAGCGGTCATTGCCGGGTACGACGCCATTTCGCCGCTGGGCAGCGAGCTCGCGGAGCAGTGGCTCAATGCCTTGGCCGGCCGAAGCGGCATCGGACCGCTGACCCGCTTTCCACTGCGTGACGACTTTCCGGTGCGCATCGCTGGACAAGTGCCGGAGATCGATCACCTCCACTATCCTTTCCTCACAGCCCGTCACCAGGCGGCCTGGAGCTCGCCGGTGTTCAAATACGCCATGCTGTCGGCGGCCCGCGCCTTGGAACGCAGCGGCATCCATATCGATGCCGGCCTGGCTCCGCGCGTGGCGGTGACCTACAGCTCGGCTGTCGGCGGCATTGATGCGATCCTCACCGCTGACCGGCAGTTGCAGTCTGAGCGGAAACTGCCCCATCCCTACGCCAATCCCAACTCCTGCATCAACATGATCGGCGGCAAGATCGCCATGCTGACCGGCGCCAAGGGACCGATCCTTTCAACCATCACCGCCTGCGCCACCGGTTTAACCTCGATGCTGGTGGGCGCCATGTTGCTGGCCCATGATCGGGCCGATGTCGCCATCTGCGGCGCTGTGGACTGCTCTTTGGTCGAACCGATCCTTGCCGGATTTCACACCATGAACGGCGCGTATCATCCGAAACAAGGACAGGAAAACGAGCCGCCTGCGCGGGCCAGCCGCCCGTTTTCCGTCGACCGGCGCGGTTTTGTGGTCTCCGAGGGGGCCGGAGCGGTCATCCTCGCCACCAAGGAATTCACCGCAGCCCATGGCCTGCATCCCAGCGTCGAACTGGCGGGCTGGGGCATGACCTCGGATGCCCACCATTTCGTCATGCCCGCCAAGGACACGGTCCAGCAGTGCATGCAGGACGCCCTGCGCGATGCCGGCATCGTTGCTGCCGACATTGCTGCAGTCAATGCCCATGCAACCTCCACCAGGATCGGTGACCGGGTCGAATACGATGCCCTGCAAACGATCTTTGCCGGCCAATTGCCGCCGGTCAGCGCCAACAAGTCCCTGATGGGTCATGCCATGGGCGCCTCCAGCGTGATCGAGACCATTTTCGCCCTGCGGGGCATGGAGGAGAGCCTAGTGCTGCCCACGATCAACCATCAACCCGATCCCGAAATGGAGCTGGATTGCGTGACCGAAGGCGCCCGACCGCTCGTTCAGGAACACGTCCTAAAGAATGCCTTCGGGTTCGGCGGCTGCAACGCCTGCGCGGTTCTCAGAAAAATCGCCTGAGCGCATGGTTATGGAGAGAAGAAGACCGCAATGAAGGCACCGCTCAACAGAAGGGTCGTGGTCCTTGGCTATGGCGCCGCCACCGCTCTGGGACGCACCTTCGCCATCACCTGGGAGCAAGCGGCGGCCGGCAAGGCCGGCTTTCGCCGGCTGACCCGGTGCACGGTGGAAACCCGCAGCCAGGTGGTGGGCGAGATTCCCGACTGGGACCCCAGCCTCCTCCCCTACGTCAGCCGCAAGGACGCCCTGCTGTGGAACGCGGATTTTGTCTTCCTCACCATGGAGACCTGCCGCGAGGCCCTTGCAGATGCCGGCCTTTCGATCAACAACCAGACCGGTCCGCGCACTGCCTGCCTCATCGGATCGGCGCTCAATGGATCTGACGCCTACCGGATTGCGATGGACAATTACACCCGCCTGGGTCCGCTCAAGGTCAGTCCCTACCTGCTGCCGAACCTCTGCGCCAATCTTCCCGCCGGTAAGGCGGGCATGCTGCTCGGCTTTACCGGGCCTATTTTTTCGCCGCAAGGCGCCTGCGCCTCAGGCAACCACGCCATCGGCATCGGCGCCCGGATGATCCGGGACGGCGATTGCGATTTTGCCCTGGCCGGCGGAGTCGAGACCTGCCTGACCCCTGAGATCATTCTCGGTTTCGCCAATATGCTGGCCACCATCAAGGTCGGCCCCAAGGATCGCTCCTTCGACGATCCCACCCAGGCATCCCGACCGTTCAGTGCCGACCGCAAAGGTTTCGTCCTGGCCGAGGGATCCGGCATACTGGTCCTGGCCGCCGAGGAGGCCGCCCGCGCCCATGGCCTGCTGCCCAGGGCCGAGGTTGCCGGCATCGGCTGGAACTCGGATGCGCACCATTTCACCCGACCCAACGCCCGGACCGTCATCCAGGCCATGCGGGACGCCATTGAGGATGCCGGCATCGGCCCGGAGGATATAGGAGCGATCAATGCCCACGGCACATCCACTCCCACCGGTGACACCACCGAGGCCGAATGCATGCGGACAGTCTTCGGCAACCGCTTGCCGCATATCCCGATCTCGGCCAACAAATCCCAGGTCGGCCATAGTCTCGGCGCCTCGGCCGGCATCGAGGCGGCGCTCGGCATTGAGGCCATGCGCCAGGGACTGGTGCTGCCGACCGCCAACCATCTTCCCGACCCCGCCCTGGCCGATTTGGATGTCGTGCCCAACCAGAGCCGCAGGCATGTCCATGAATTTTTCCTGTCCAACTCTTTTGGCTTTGGCGGCACCAACTGCTGCATCGTTTTCAGAGGTCTGTAATGCGCCCCAAACCCTTTGTCCCTGTGCCCCATGCCCACCCCTCCTATGTGCGCGACACCAAAACCGGCCTGGTCTGGCACCGCTGCGAACTGCGCACCCTGTACGTGGACACCGACCGGTCCCAGGTGGTCTACCATGCCAACTATCTACGCTATTTCGAGTTCGGCCGGGCTTCGCTCATGCGCGAGGCCAACTATCCCTATAAGGAAATCGAAGAAAGCGGCTACATCTACCCGATCATCAAAACCGAACTCAACTATCACTCGCCTCTCTTCTACGACGACCTGATGTATATTCACACCCGCCTGGCTCGGCTGGAATTGGTCAAGATCCAGTTCGATTATCTGATCACCAAGGCGGACAATGGCGAGATCACCTGCACCGGCATGACCTGCCATTGCGCGGTCAACGCCAACCATGTCCCGGTGGAGATCGACGCCAAGACCATCGCCCTGTGGAATCAGTTTCCCAGTTGATGGCCAGCGAGCGGAGCCAGATCACCCTGCCGGTCCGGCCCTGGTTTGCCGATCACCACTTTGCCGGCCGCATCGTCCTGGCCGCAGTGGAGGCCATGCAGTTTCTGGCCCTGACCGCACAGGCGGCGCATCCCCATCTGGAGGTCGGAAAGATGCGCGACGCCCGTTTTGCCAGATTGCTCGAAATTCCGCTGGACGCCGCTGAAATCGAGGTTCTGGTAGAACTGGAGCGCGAGGAAAAGGGTGAGGTCAGCGCCCGATTGCTGACCAGGGTGGAGGGCAAGGTCATAGCCCGGCTGGTCACCCATTGCGAACTGACCTTCGCCGCCGATGCGGCCCCCGATTCAGAAGAGGAAAGGTGGATGGCCGAACCCTGGCTGGAGCCAGCCATGACCGTTTCCACGGAGCGGGTGTATCAGGAATTGGTTCCGTTCGGACCGGCTTACAGAACCTTGCAGGATCGATTGGTTCTCGATGAAAACGGTGTCTGGGGAACCATGCTGACCTCCGAGCCAGGCCACGCAACAGAACCGATCGGCTCTCTCTTCCCCTTGGATGGAGCCATGCACGCCCTATGCGTCCACGGGCAGCGGCTGGTCGATTTCGTCCCCTTCCCGGTAGGCTTTGCCGCCCGGCACATCGTCAAGCCGACCAGGGCCGGTGAGCAATATCGCGTCCAGGGATTGCTGCAAGAACGCACCGAAGATGAGTTGCGCTACGATCTCTGCATCTTTGATGGGCAGGAACATGTGCGGGAATGGGTCAGGGGATTGCGGATGCGGGATGTGAGCCACGGCCGGATCAAACCGCCGGCGTGGATCAAGGCAAATCCAACAGGAGAACAAACGAGCCGCCCCAGAAAAACAATCTAATTACTTGAAACTACATGGTAAAAATTGAAAAACATATCACTATTAATTGCAGGTTACAGCATGATGAGCCTTCAATTTCTTATGATTTTCAATGCGACCAAAGAGACATATGGCGACTCCATAGTTGGACATGTTCCGCAGCCGCTTGGCATATATTCTGGAGTCGCTTACAAGGAAGTCTGAAGAAGAAATGGTCGAGGAAACTTTGAATAATATATTTAAAATAGAAAAATCTGGATCAGTGAATAGCCGCCAGTAAAACAACAATGGTAATAGGCACAATGG
>WRFD01000033.1 GCA_009778955.1 Desulfobulbus sp. | reverse complement strand
GATTTTGCCCTTTAAACATTAATTTCATCCGTTTGGATAAGGATGCGGCATTTGGTGTTGGGATAAATATATAACCATTTTGTTTTGTTATCTTTTTTAAGAAAGATAAAATTATTTCGGGGGCGGTGTATAGATGTTCGATGACCTCTGCCACAATGACTATATCGAACTTGGTCAATTTCTTTGATAAATTATCTGAATATTGAAGATTGTTTAGATTGAAATGGAAATGACGATCTTTGTTACGATTTATTTCTACTGGAAGGTGACCTCCTTTGTGTTTTTCAGATGATAGGCCTAATGTGTAAAGCTCATCTGTGTTGAATTCAATGCTGTGTAGTTATGTAAAAAAGATTCTCCTATATATAATGAGACGATAGGTTTATTTATTATATTATATCTGATTTTTCTTATCTCGTTAAGCGTGTAAGCATATCTTTTTGCATATGTTTTAAGATACGGTATTGAATTTTCATTTATGTTTTTTTATGAGAAATATTTAATAATTTGTTCTGAATTAGAAAAAATCATATATTTCAAACTCCTGTTTTATGGTCATATTGATTAATTTTGCTTGTATTGTCATTATGAGATGTAAAGTTTGACGGAATAACTATTTCAACCTGATGGATAATGGGATTGTCAGGTGGGATTCGGATTCGGCAGATCCATGGTGTCATTGTTGTCCTGGAAGAGTGAAGAGAACTACACATCTCTGTCCATTGGTTCCGCAAATGAGGCGTCCACAGAGCAAGACCCTGTGCGATCAGGTCGCCGTACCGTCAGTGACCGCTGTGGGGGCCGCGATCTGGTCCGCTTGCAGACGGCCGCCCGCCAGGGTCAGGCAGCGGTCCATGGAGCGGGCCAGATCCATGTTGTGCGTGACCATGATCACCGCCAGGCCGAGATTGCGGCTCAGCTCTCGCAGGAGGGCGAAAACCCGGTTGCCGCTGGCGGCATCGAGATTGCCGGTGGGTTCGTCGGCCAAAAGCAGAGCCGGGTCCATCACCAGGGCGCGGGCCAGGGCGACCCGCTGTTGCTCGCCGCCGGACAGTTCGCCGGCGCGGTGGTGCAACCGTTCGCCAAGGCCCACTCGTTCCAGCAGATGCCGAGCTTTCTCTTTGAGGGCCGTTCGCGGCTGGCCATTGATCAAGCCGGGCATCATCACGTTTTCAAGGGCAGTGAATTCCGGGAGCAGGTGGTGGAACTGGAAGATGAAGCCGATGTGGGCGTTGCGGTGGCCAGCCAGATCCGGTTCGTTCTTGCCAGACAGCTCCTGGTCGCGAAAGAAAAGCTGGCCCGAATCCGGCGCGTCCAAGGTTCCCAGGATCTGGAGCAAGGTGGTCTTGCCCGAACCCGAAGCCCCGACGATGGCGACCATCTCGCCCGGTCGGACAACAAGATCGACCAGGTCGAGCACCACAATGGTGTCGTTGCCGCTGCGGTAGGAGCGGCAGAGGGCCTCGGCCCTGAGGAGGGCGCCGTCATTCATAGCTCAATGCCTCTGCCGGCCGGATCCGCGACGCCTTCCACGAGGGGTACAGGGTGGCGATCAGGGTGATGAGAATGGCGGATACCGCGATCACGGTCACATCCAGGGGCACCACCTTGATCGGCATGGTGGACATAGGGTAGACGTTGCTCGGCAGTTCGATGATCTTGTAGCGCTTGAGCAGGGCGCAGAGTCCCAGGCCGCTGGCCACGCCCAATGTCGTGCCGGCCAGGCCGATGACCATGCCCTGGTAGAAGAAGATGCGCATGATCGCGCGGGTGGTGGCGCCCATGGACTTGAGGATGGCGATGTCCCGGTTTTTTTCCATCACCATCATGATCAGGGCGCTGATGATGTTGAGCGCCGCCACCAGGATGATCAGATCCAGGGCGATGAAGATGCCGAGTTTCTCGAGCTTGAGCGCGGCAAACAGGTTGCGGTTGAGCTCCATCCAGTCGCGGGCCGAATAGTCTTTCCCCAAGGTTTCCTGGATGGCGGCGGCAGTCCGGTCGGCCCGGTCGATATTCTTGACCCGGATCTCGATGCCGTGCACGCCCCGGCTGAGGTCGGCGAGGCTGCGGGCGGTGTCCAGGTTGATGTAGCCCATGGTGGAGTCGTACTCGAGCATGCCAGTTTCAAAGGCGCCCACCACCAGGCAGGTGCGGACCTTGGGCAAAACCCCCATGGGCGAGAGCGGCCCGTTGGGTGAGATCAGCCGGACCCGGTCGCCGATCCCGACCCGGAGCTGCCGGGCCAGGTCATGGCCAAGGACAATGGCCGGCACCTCGAAAGGTTTGTCGAGATCGGTCAGGTGGCCGGCCACCATCTTCCGGCCGATGCTGAGCACCCGCATGGCGCTGGCCGCGTCAACCCCCCGCAGGACCACGCCGGTGGACTGGGAGGCCGAACTGATCAGCGCCTGGGCGTGAATGTATGGCGTGGTGGCCTCGACCCCGGCCACGCCCTCGATCTTGGCGGTGACCGCCTCGATGTCGGTGATGGCCGCGCCGAAACGCTGCACCTGGGCATGGGCGTTTACCCCGATGATCTGGTCGCGCAAGCCCTCGGTGAACCCGGTGTACACCGACAGCACCACGATCAGGGCCAGCACTCCGACCGCCACCCCCAGAATGGAGATGACGGTGATCAGCGAAATGAACTTCTGCTTGCGTTTGGCCCGCAGGTAGCGCAGGCTGACAAACCATTCAAAGGAGGTCATGGGCTGGCGCAACTCCCGTCATTCAACGGATTCCGGCTTCATCTGCGGGAAAAGAATGACGTCTCGGATCGAAGGTGAATCGGTCAGCAGCATGACCAGCCGGTCGATGCCGATGCCCTCGCCCGCCGCCGCCGGCATGCCGTACTCCAGGGCGCGGACATAGTCACGGTCGAGTACCGGGTGAATCTCGTCGTCCTCGCCGCGCTCGTCGATCTGCTTCTGGAACCGGCGCAATTGATCGACGGGATCGTTGAGTTCGGAAAAGGCGTTGGCTATCTCCCGGCCGGTGATGAACAATTCGAAGCGATCGGTCACCGAGGGATCTTCCTCGTTGCGCCGGGCCAGGGGGGAGACCTCGGTGGGATAGGAAGTGATGAAGGTCGGGTCGACCAGCCGCTCCTCGACCAGCAGCTCGAACAGTTCGGTCTTGGCCTTGCCGGGACCGGCGCCGGGTTGCAGCTCAATGCCCTTGGCCTTGGCCAGATCCATGACCGTGGCATCGTCCTTCAGCGCTGCCCGTTCGATGCCGCCGATCTGTTCCAGAGCCTCTTCCATGGTCAGGCGCCGCCATGGCGGGGCCAGGTTGACCGGGGTCCCCTGATAGACGATGTCCATGGAGCCTGTCACTTCGTGGGCCAGCCAGGAGACCATCTCCTCGGTGAGGTCCATCAGGTCGTGATAGGTGGCATAGGCCTGATAGAACTCAAGCATGGTGAATTCCGGGTTGTGGCGGGTGGAGAGGCCCTCGTTGCGGAAATTGCGATTAATCTCGAAGACCTTTTCAAAGCCGCCCACCAGCAGCCGCTTGAGGTACAGTTCCGGGGCGATGCGGAGGTAGAGATCCATGTCCAGGGCTTTGTGGTGGGTGCGGAACGGCTTGGCCGTGGCGCCGCCGGGCACGGGCTGCATCATGGGGGTCTCGACCTCCATGAAGCCGCGGTTGTTGAGGAATTCGCGGATCAGGCGGATGATCTCCATCCGTTTCCTGAACACCTCCCGGGCCTCGGGATTGACGATCAGATCCAGGTAACGCTGGCGGTAGCGGGTCTCGACATCGGTCAGGCCGTGGAATTTTTCCGGCAGGGGCCGCAGTGACTTGGTGATCATCTGCATGGCGGCGACCTCCAGCGACAGTTCGCCGGTTTTGGTCTTGAATAGGGTGCCTTCGATCCCGACAATGTCGCCCACATCCCATTTCTTGAACAGGTTGAACCGCTCTTCGCCCAGAAGGTCGCGGCGGGCATAGACCTGGATGCGGCCATCGGCGTCTTGGAGATGGAAAAAAGCGGCCTTGCCGAATTTGCGCATCGACATCACCCGGCCGGCGACCCGGAAGACCGTGCAGGACTCGTCGCGGCCTTCGGCCTCCAGATTTTCTCCCAAGGGGAGGATGTCGACGATGGCGGTGGGGTTTTTGAAGGTGTTGCTGAACAGGTTGACCCCGGCCTCAGCCAGGGATTCGGCTTTTTCCCGCCGTTGTTTGAGAAGGTTGCTCGTTGTTTCCATCGGCTGGTCTGCAAGAAGGGTTGTCGGTGACGCCCGGCCGGGGTGCGGCAGGATCGTCGGGGGTATCGGGAGAAACAAACGCTAGGCTTGAGGAATCTGGCAAAATATCCCGCCGGGTTGTCGATGTCAAATCCTTTCCAGAAGAGCAATGGATTCGATGTGATGGGTCTGAGGGAACATATCGACCGGGATGAGGCGGGTCACGGTGTATCCTTGGGCAACGATCTGGACAAGATCGCGGGCCAGGGTGGCGGGATCGCAGGAAATGGAAAGGATGCGCGACGGTTGCAGCAGCGGTAGCAGGGCGGCGGCCTTGCCTGCTCCCTGGCGGGGAGGGTCGAGGAGAATGGTGTTGAAACGGGCGCCGGCATTGACCAGGGTTTGCAGGCGCCGCTCGACCTCGTCGGCGACAAAGTGAATGGAGGTCAGGCCAGCGGCCCGGCTGTTGGTCCGCGCCCAGCGGATGCTGGCACGGTTTTGTTCGATCCCGGTCACCTCCAGGCCAGCCATGGCCAGGGGAATGGAAAAATTGCCCATGCCGCAATAGAGATCGAGGGCGGTGTTCCGGACTGTCAAGGGCAGGAGATCGAGCACTGTTGCGACCAATTGGGCGTTCTGGCGGCTGTTGACTTGAAAAAAGCAGTGGTGATCCCAGCCCAGGCGATAGCCGAGCCCGCTGGGGGCGAAATCCTGGTGGAAGGTGACCGGAACAAGGGCGGAGCGTGAGTGGCCGCCGGCCAGGAGCACGACCTCGGCCAGAGGACGCAGATGGTCGGCCAAAGGGAACACATGCCGCAGGCGCCGGCGAGGACGGGGCGCGAGCACCGCTGCCACGGCGGCATCCGCTGGGCTGTGGATCAGTTCGATGGCCGCGATTTCGGCGGCCAGTCGCGCCGGCCAGCCGCCCTCGACCAAGGCGGTCAGCACCCGATTGATCGATTCGGCCGCCAGAAGGCAGTTGGCGACCGGAACCACCGTGTTGCTGGCCTGTTGGTGAAAACCCAGGCAGCCCGACTGGTCGAGGTGCAGCCGCAGGCGGGAACGGTAGCCGAAGGCGAGGGGCGAAGCCAGGGTGGGGTAGTCCGGCGGCGGCTCCATGCGGACCCGGATCAGGGATTCGCGCAGGATGCGTTGCTTGAGCTTCAATTGCGCCGGATAGGCGGCATGCTGCAGGTCGCAGCCGCCGCAGCGGCCGTAGTAGGGGCAGGGGGGCTCGATCCGGTCCGGCGAAGCTTCAAGAATCCGAACCAGACGCGCCTCCTGGTAGCCCCGATGGCTTCTGCCTTCCCGGACCACCACCGTCTCGCCGGGCAGGGTCGCCGGGACCATCGCCACCATGCCATCGGACAGAGTTCCCAGCCCTTTTCCTCCGGCGATCACCTTTTTTATGGTCAGCGTATGTTCCATTTGCGCATTCTAACAGTTTGATGTTACTCTGATCAATCTGAGATTTACATCTCACGGCTGTGAGAGGCGCCCGAAAAAATCCGGGAGAGACAGAGGACAGCCGGATAGACAGACCAGCGAGGGGGCAAGGAGACGGTGTCCATCCAGGCGAAGGCAAAGGTGTTGATTGTGGACGATGAGCGGGTGCATCGTTTCATGCTGCGGTCGATGTTCGCCGAATGGGGTTGGGACACGACCGAGGCGGACGATGGCTCCACCGCCGTGGCCGCTGTCGAGCAAGGACCTTTTGACGCCATCCTCATGGATGTCCGCATGACCACCATGGACGGGATGGAGGCTCTGAAGAGAATCCACGCCATCAATCCCGCCATTCCGGTGGTGATCATGACCGCTTTTTCCTCGGTGGATTCCGCCGTGGCGGCAATCAAACAGGGTGCGCACGACTACCTGACCAAGCCGCTTGATTTCGACCGCCTGCGCACCACCATCGAGGTGGCCATGGGCCATCGCCAACGGGATGCCGACGCCCATGACATCGGCCAGCCGTTCGGCAACGATGGCCACATCATCGGCAAATCGACTCCGATGCAGGAACTGTGGGAGATGATCGTCCTTGTGGCCCCCACCGAGGCCACGGTGCTGATTAACGGCGAGTCGGGCACCGGCAAGGAGTTGGTGGCCGCAGCCCTGCATCACAACAGTCAGCGCATCAAGGGGCCCCTGGTCAAGGTCAACTGCGCGGCCCTGGTTGAAACCCTGCTGGAATCTGAACTGTTCGGCCATGAACGCGGGGCCTTCACCGGCGCCGACCGCCGGCGCGAGGGGCGGTTCGTCCAGGCCCAGGGCGGCACGCTTTTTCTCGACGAGATCGGCGTGACTTCGCCGGGCATGCAGGCCAAGCTGCTGCGAGTGTTGCAGGAGCATGAACTGCAGCGGGTCGGCGGCCAGGATACCATCAAGGTGGATGTCCGCATTCTCTGCGCCACCAACTGCGACCTGGAGGGAGAGGTGGCGGCGGGCCGCTTCCGCGAAGACCTCTACTACCGCCTCAAAGTGGTCGAGCTGTGGGTGCCGCCCCTGCGGGAACGGCAGGGCGACATCCCGCTGCTGGCCAACTATTTTTGCCGCAACTTCGCCGACAAGAACGGCCGGCAGGTCGGCGGCATCACCCCGGAGTGCATGGATGTGCTCAACCGCTACCCCTGGCCGGGCAATGTCCGCGAACTGGAACACTCGATTGAGCGAGGCGTGATCCTGATGCGGGGCGAGTACCTCGATATCGGGGCGCTGCCGCAGGCCATCCAGCGCTGGGCCGGCATCAATCCGTCCAAGGAGGTGGAAGAGCCTTCCACCCTGAAGGAAGCGGAAAGAATACTGATCCTCAAGACCTTGGAAGAGACCGGCGGCAACCGTAGCGAGGCCGCCCGGCGGCTGCAAATCACCCGGAAAACCCTCTTGAACAAGTTGAAAAGCTATAATATAAGCTGAGCCCCGCACATGCCGTGGTAGCACCTTTCTGAGATGCGAGACTGTTGCATTTTTGTACATTTTTCCCCATACACATCGGAATGCTGACCTCGGATTCGTTGTTCTCCCGCCTTGTGACCGAGCCGAATTTGGCCAGATCTTTCTTGCTGCTGCGAGCTTCCTACGCCGTCAGCCGGCTTCTGGTCCGGGAACGGGACATATCGACCCTGCTGCAGGGCATTTGTGACCAGTTCGTCAACGCGGGCGTCTATCGCGCCGCCTTGCTGGTTTTGTTCGATCAGGAGGACGACGGCATGGTCACCGCCGAAACGGGGTTCAGCGACCGCTCCGCCCCGATCATGGCCGTCTTGCGGGAAGGTAAGCTGCCGCAATGCGGCATCCGCGTTCTGTGTCCCGACTCGGTGGAAGTCTTCGTCTGTAAGGGAGAGACCTGCGCGGGAGAGAAGTGCACGCTCTGCGCCACGGATGACCTTCCGGTCTTTCCGGGGGCCTTTTGCGCTCCTTTTCATTGTCATGCCAAACTGTCCGGCTTTCTGCTCCTCATGCTGCCGTCCGAGGGCGAACCCGCGATTGGTGAGCCGGCAACCGTTGCCGAACTGGCCGGGGCCATTGCCCATGCCCTGCGACAGCTCTGCCTGTTCGAGGAGATCAGGCTCAGGGAACAGAAGCTCAAGGAGGTTGAGCAGCGGTACGAACTGGCGTTGTGCGCCTCCCAGGCCGGCCTCTGGGATTGGAACATCAAGACCGGCAAAATGTACACCAACCCCGATCAGTGGGAGTTGCTCGACTACCGCGAAGGCGACGATGCCAGGGGAAAAATCCGGCGTTTCATCTATCCCGAAGACCGGGAGCGGGTGCTGACCGTGCTCAACGAACATCTCACCGGCGTTACCGAGGAATACCGGATCGAATACCGGGTGATGGAGCCGGACGGCGGGACATCGTGGTTTCTTGACCGTGGCCGGGTGATGGAACGGGACGAAAACAACATGCCGGTGCGCATGACCGGCACCCATCAGAACATTACCCTGCAAAAGCGGCAGGCGCAGGCCCTGGCCGAGGTGCAGCGGCAACTGCACGACGCCGTGGATGTGGAACGCAATTTTCTCCAGACCGTGATCGACAGCGCCGGCGATCCGGTCATGGTCATCGATCTTGACTACAACCTGCTGCTGATCAACCGGGCGGCGGCCCGGCTGGTGCGCTGCAGCGGCGAGACCGGCAGCCTTGCAGGCAAGAAGTGTCACCAGTTGTTCTGCGGCGCCGACGCCCCCTGCAATGACCTGGCTTTTCCCTGTCCGGTCCGGACAGTGGTCGAGCAAGGGCGGCCGGCCAAGCTCCTGCACCATTCCTTCCACGGCAACGGCATCCTCAACACCTTTGAACTCGAGGTCTCGCCGCTTAAGGATGGCGCGGGCAGGCTGTGCGGCATCATCGAAGTGGCGCGGGACGTTACCGACCGGCTGCGCATCGAGCAGGAGCTGCGCGCCAGCCAGTCGCACCTCTACCGGCTGGCGCATCACGACACCCTCACTGGTCTGCCCAACCGGCTGCTCTTCCGGGACCGGTTGACCCAGGCGCTCAACAAGGCGGAGCGCAACCGGACTAAGGTTGCCGTTCTTTTCCTCGATCTCGACAAGTTCAAGGTCATCAACGACACCTTGGGTCACGATGTGGGCGATGACCTGCTGGTAGAGGTCGCGGCGCGCCTGCAGTGCCAATGCCGCCAGTCGGACACCGTTGCCCGGCTGGGGGGCGACGAATTCGTCTTTGTGCTTGAGGCGGTGAACAGCCGGGAGGATGCGGCCGTGGTCGCCGAAAAAACCATGGCGGCCCTGACCGCGCCCATCTGCGTCAACAGGCATGAACTCTTAATCGCGGCCAGTGTCGGCATCGCCCTGTTTCCCGAGGATTCGTTCGAACTGGAGGGCATGATCAAATGCGCCGATGTCGCCTTGTACGCGGCCAAGGAGAGCGGGCGGAGCAATTTCCAGTTCTACCGGCGCAACATGGGCCTGCAAAGCCGGCAGCCGCAACTCGATGAGCGGCAATTTGCGGAAGCCCTGGCCGCAGATAGCCTGCGCCTGGACTATCTGCCCCAATGTGCAGTGGCAAGCGGCCGATTGGCCGGGCTGAAGGCGTGCCTCTCCTGGAATCATCCGGAAATGGGGTTGTTGCAGTCGGAGGGTTTCCTGGACGCGGCCGATGAATGCGGCATGTTGGCCGGAGTCAGCCGCTGGCTGTTGGCGAAGGTGGAGAGCGATCTGCGCGCCTGGCGCGACCAGGGGCTGAGCTGCGTCCCGGTCACCTTTCCCCTGGCCTCCTGCCAACTGCTGCGCACCGATTGTCTCTCCGAGTTCGAACGTATCCTGGCCGCCACGGCTCTGCCCCCCCATCTGCTCGTCATCGAGGTCAAGGAACGGCCGCTGGTCCATGCCACCAGCCAGACCCAGGAACTGTTGAAACGGTTGTGGGGGTTGGGCCTGAAACTGTCAGTGGACGGTTGTGGGATCGAGCACTGTCCGCTGCCCAGCCTGCGGCAGCTCCGAATCGGCCGGATAACCATCCATGGCGACCTGTTGGCCGACTTTGCCGAAGAGGGCGGCAACGGCGACCTGGCCGCAGCGGTCATCGCCCTAGGCCATGCAGTTGATCTGACCGTGCTGGCCGATGGCGTCAAGCACGAACGGCAGCTTGCCTTTCTTCGTGCCCATGGCTGCGATCTGTTCCAGGGGCCGCTTTGCTCGCCGTCGCTCACCGCCCGGCAAACGGCCGACCTGCTGCGCTTTTCTGTAAAGGGTGATTGACACAGTCCCTCTTCCTGTGGTAAAAATACTTCCCTATTTTCTGTGAGGGAATGGTGATCATCACTCCCAATAACTGTGGCGACAGGTGCAGGGGATGATTTCCTCGTCTCCAGCAAATCAATCGAATTCTGACCGGTAACTCGGTATGCGTACGGATATTTTACACATTGGCGCGGGTGAGCTGAATTACGAGATCCGCAATATTGTCTCTGTTGGCGAAAAACTCCAGAAAATGGGTGTCCAGGTCAACTGGGAGAATATCGGCGACCCGATCGCCAAAGGCGAACAGGTGCCGGACTGGATGAAGGATATCGTGGCCGAGGCGGTCCACGAGGACGCCACCTACGGCTACAGCCCGACCAAGGGGCTGCTGGCGGCCAGGGAGTACGTGGCCGCCACCACCAACAGCCGCGGTGGAGCGCAGATCGATGCCGACGACGTTATTTTCTTCAACGGCCTGGGCGACGCGATTTCCAAAGTGTACGGCTTGCTCAAGCCCACCGCCCGCATCCTCGTGCCCACCCCGAGCTACACCACCCACAGCTCGGCCGAGGCTGCCCACGCCAGCGACCAGCCGGTGACCTATATCCTTGATCCTAACCATCTCTGGTATCCGGACCTCGAGGACATTGAAAACCACATCAAATACAACCCGGCGGTTGCCGGCATCCTGGTGATCAACCCCGACAACCCGACCGGGGCGGTCTACCCGGCCGACGTCATGCGGGCCATCGTCGAGATCTGCGAGAAAAACGACCTGTTCATCGTCTGCGACGAGATCTACCAGAACATGACCTACAACGGCACGACCTCGGCGCCGCTGTGCACAGTGATCGGCAACAAGGTGTCGGCGATCTGCATGCGCGGCATCTCTAAGGAGATGCCCTGGCCGGGAAGCCGCTGCGGTTGGATCGAGGTGTACAACCGCCGCCGCGATCCCATGTTCGCCACCTACGTCCAGTCGATCCTCAACGCCAAGATGCTCGAGGTGTGCTCGACCACTTTGCCGCAGGCCGTCCTGCCCAGGATCAAGCAGCACCATCAATACAAGGAACATCTGCAAAGCCGGATCAAACGCTATGAGCGGTATTCCAACCTGGCCTACGACATCCTGAAAAACGTCAAGGGACTTTTGGTCAACCGCAGCAACGGCGCCTTTTACATGAGCGCGGTCTTCGAGGAAGGGGTGCTCAACCACCAGCAGACCCTGCCCATCGGCAACGACGAGGTCAGCGAAACCGTGGAACAGTTGGTGTCAGGTTCGAACATTCAGCCGGACAAACGGTTTGTCTATTACCTGCTGGCCGCAACTGGCATCTGCGTGGTGCCGCTGTCCTCCTTCGCCACCGAGCTC
Source organism: Desulfobulbus sp. (assembly GCA_009778955.1). Taxonomy (GTDB): domain Bacteria; phylum Desulfobacterota; class Desulfobulbia; order Desulfobulbales; family Desulfobulbaceae; genus Desulfobulbus. The sequence goes on along the minus strand of WRFD01000033.1, from coordinate 4,327 downwards.
CAAGGGTTCCGCGTCACTTTGCTGGAGAAAAACGAGGAGGATTTCGTCGAGATCTTCAACACCATCGCCAGCGGCATCCGGCAATATATCGCATCGTGCCCGGTCTGCGGCCATCACTGATTCCCTGTCTTTCCTCTGCTCACTGCCCTGGCCGCCTATGGCGTCCAGGGCTTTTTTTTTGCAGATATCCCCTCCTGTTTCCCCCGTTATTCTTCATAGTTATCGCGCTGTTTTCCTCCCGTAACTTCCCCTTCATTCCCTTGACACTGGATTTTGCCATACTTATTGTTGGCACCAGATTTGGCCGGCCTGGACCGGGGGCGCGCTGGGGCGCGCCGCGCCTCGGGACGGGTCTGAAGGATACCGCGACGGAAACAACAGGGACAAGGAGAGGAGAGGTGGCAGACGAGGAGAAAGAGAAGGAACTCGCCGGCAAACGGGGCGAGTCGGACACGGTTGAAAATCCGGATGAGGCGGTGACTGTCGAAGAGGCCGAAACGAGCCAGGAAAGCGAAACCGAGGTTTTGCAACGGGACTTGGCGGACACCCGCGACCAGATGATGCGAATCGCTGCGGAATTCGACAATTTCAAGAAGCGGATGGAACGCGAGAAAAGCAAACAGCTCAAATATGAGGGCGAGAACATTCTCCGTGATCTGCTGACCACCGTGGACAATCTTGATCGGGCCATCGAGCAGGGAAGCGCTGCCGCCGAAGACGAAGGCAAGAAATTGCAGGCCATGGTGCAAGGCGTGGAGTTGACCCGCAAGGGACTGGTCGCCACCTTGGAACGGTTCGGAGTGGAATCCCTGGAGGCAATTGGGATGCCCTTCAATCCCGACGAGCACGACGCCCTGACCATGGAGGCCAGCGGCGATGTGGCCGCCAACCATGTCCTGCGGGAGTTCCTCCGAGGTTACCGTTTCAAGGACAGGATATTGCGCCACGCCCAGGTGGTGGTGTCCAGTGGTCCGAAAAAATCGGCTTGACCGGTCCAGTCGCAGAACACAGTAGAGGCGTCATACATTTTTGAACGATTGATCAGGCCGCATGGCCGGGAATAAGGACAGGAGAGGAGAATCATGGGGAGAATAATTGGAATTGATTTGGGGACCACCAACTCATGTGTGGCCATCATGGAAGGCGGTGACCCCAAGGTCATTGAAAATAGCGAGGGGAATAGGACCACTCCGTCGATTGTGGCCTTTACCGACAGCGGCGAACGGTTGGTCGGCCAGATTGCCAAGCGGCAGGCGGTCACCAATCCCACCCGCACCTTGTTCGCCATTAAACGGCTGATCGGCCGGAAATTCAGCGACCCGGAAGTGAAGAAGTCGATCGGCGTCAGCCCGTTCTCCATTGTCGAAGGGCCTGGCGGCGATGTCGTGGTCGAGGTCGGCGGCAAGAAGTATACCTCCGCCGAGATTTCGGCCATGATTTTGGGCAAGATGAAGCAGACCGCCGAGGAGTACCTGGGTGAAACGGTCACCGACGCGGTGGTCACCGTGCCCGCCTATTTCAACGATGCTCAGCGTCAGGCCACCAAGGATGCGGGCAAGATTGCCGGCCTCAACGTGCAGCGGATCATTAATGAGCCGACCGCCGCCTCCCTTGCTTACGGTCTGGACAAAAAAGGCGAGGAGAAGATCGCGGTGTTCGACCTCGGCGGCGGTACTTTCGATATCTCCATCCTTGAGATCGGCGACGGGGTGTTCGAGGTGAAGTCGACCAATGGCGACACCTTCCTCGGTGGCGAAGATTTCGACATGCGCATCGTCAACTGGCTGGCGGACGAGTTCAAGCGCGATCAGGGCGTTGACCTGCGCAACGACAAGATGGCCCTGCAACGGTTGAAGGAAGAGGGGGAGAAGGCCAAGAAGGAGTTGTCGTCCGCCATGGAGACCGACATCAACCTGCCCTTCATTACCGCCGACGCATCCGGCCCGAAACATCTCAACATGAAGCTGAGCCGGGCCAAACTCGAGGCCCTGGTGGAAGATTTGATCGACCGCTGCGAGGGCCCCTGCCGCACGGCGCTCAAGGACGCCGGCTTGAATCCGTCCGAGATCGACGAGGTCATCCTGGTGGGCGGCATGACCCGCATGCCCAAGGTGCAGGAAAAGGTCAAGTCCATCTTCGGCAAGGATCCCCACAAGGGGGTCAACCCCGACGAGGTGGTGGCCGTTGGCGCGGCGATCCAAGGCGGCGTGCTCAAGGGCGACGTCAAGGATGTGCTCCTGCTTGACGTCACCCCGCTTTCCCTGGGGATCGAGACCCTGGGCGGCGTCATGACCAAGCTGATCGAGAAGAACACCACCGTGCCCACCAAGAAAAGCCAGGTCTTTTCCACCGCGGCCGACAACCAGCCGGCGGTTTCCATCCACGTGCTCCAAGGCGAGCGCGAGATGGCGGCCAACAACAAGACCATCGGTCGCTTCGAATTGGCCGATATTCCTCCAGCGCCGCGAGGCGTGCCGCAGATCGACGTCACCTTCGACCTCGATGCTAACGGCATCCTCCACGTTTCCGCCAAGGATTTGGGCACCAGCAAGGAACAGTCGATCCGGATCACCGCCTCATCTGGCTTGTCCGAGGCCGAGATCGAACGGATGAAGAAAGATGCCGAACTCCATGCCGAGGAAGATAAAAAACGCAAGGAGCTGGTCGAGGCCAAGAACAACGCCGATTCCATGATCCACATGACCACCAAGAGCCTCAAGGAATTGGGCGACAAGGTGGATGCCGAAACCAAGGGCAACGTGGAAAGGGAGATTGAAAACCTCAAGAAGGCCATGGCGACGGAAGATATCCAGGCCATCAAGAGCGCCACCGAGGCGCTGACCCAGGCTTCGCACAAGTTGGCCGAGCTGATGTACGCTCAGGCCAAGAACCAGGGCGGTGACGGCGGCGCGGGCGCTGGCGCAGCTGGCGGCGCCGCTGCGGGCGGAGCGGCGGGCAGCAAGCGCAAGGATGACGACGATGTGGTCGACGCCGACTTCGAGGAAGTGAAGTAAAATAAAAAGAGCCGCCTGTCTGCTGCGGACGGGAACTGATCAGGGAGCACGGTTGATTCCATGCTCCCATTTTTTTGCATTTGCGTTATGGATGAGCGCGTCACTCACCGAAAGCGGAAACGGGCGGCAAAATGCCGCCCGCTGTTGAGAATTCTTTCCAACCCCACCTTCTAGCAGGACATCCAATGAAACGAGTACTTTCAGGCATCCAACCCTCGGGGAAATTGCATATCGGCAACTACTTCGGCATGATGCAGCCCATGATCCATCACATGGAATCGGCGGATCTGTTCGTGTTTATCGTCGACCTCCACGCCCTGACCTCGGTTCAGGACCGCGACCGGCTCCGTCAGGGCACCCTTGAGGCCGCCGCCGATTTTCTGGCCCTGGGACTCGATCCGGACCGTTGCACTTTCTGGGTGCAGTCGGATGTGCCGGAGGTGTGCGAACTGACCTGGCTGCTGTCCATTCTCACCCCCATGGGGCTGCTCGAACGATGCCATGCCTACAAGGACAAGGTGGCCAAGAACATTCCGGCCAGCCATGGCCTGTTTTCCTATCCGGTGCTGATGGCCGCCGACATCCTGCTCTACCAGTCGCAGGTGGTGCCAGTGGGCAAGGACCAGAAACAGCACGTCGAGGTGGCGCGGGACATCGCCATCCGCTTCAACAACGCCTATGGCGAAACCTTTGTGCTGCCGGAGCCGGAAATCAGCGAAAGCACGGCCATTGTGCCCGGCATCGACGGCCAGAAAATGTCCAAATCCTACGACAACACCATCCCTATTTTCCTGGATGAAAAACAACTGCGCAAGCGGGTGATGCTCATCCAGACCGACGCCACCGCGGTCGAAGATCCAAAAAATCCAGACGCATGCAACCTCTACGCCCTGCTCAAGCTGTTCGCGCCGCCGGAGAAGATGCGCGAGGTGCATGAACTGTATGTCAACGGCGGCGCTGCCTACGGCTATCTCAAACAGGATTTATTCGCATTGATCAACGACTATTTCGCCGGGGCCAGGGCCAAAAAGAAGGAATTGCTGGACAACTCCGACTACCTGCGCCAGGTGCTGGCCAAGGGCGCGGATAAGGCCAGGGCCAGGGCCACGGCGACCCTAGACTTGGCGCGGGACCGGATGGGGTTGACGTATTGACACAAGGCGGGGCACAATCCCCGCCTTTTTTGTTGTTCGGTGCAATGAAGCGCTCAAAAATTGACCAGCTCCAGGTCGAACAGGAGTTTCATGTGGGCTCAACCACATGCCATGGCCTTTCTTTTTTTTCAGAACTTATTTTTTAACAGGAGTTTCCCG
>WRFD01000032.1 GCA_009778955.1 Desulfobulbus sp. | reverse complement strand
GTCTGGTTCGGCCACGACCGCGACAAGCCGCTCGGCGCCGGCGAGACCGGCGGTCAGGCGGCCGCACCGGTGTGGAAGCAGTTCATGCTCCAGGCGGTGAACTAAAAGGGAATGCCATGATCATCGCCAACAGCCAGTTGATGCGGACCTTGTACGAGGGCCGGCCGGCCGACAAACTGGCCACGGCCGAGGCCCTGCATGGCGAGTTGGCCCCTTGCCCAGGGGATCTGCCGTTATTGACCGGTGAACTCGGTCGCCTGCGCCTGGAATGCCAGGCCCTTGCCGGCCAGATGGAAGACATGCAGCTAGGCCGGCTATGCAGCCACTGCGCCACGCGGCCGGGCGGGGGGTGTTGCAGCGCCTTCATGGCAGACAACACCGATGCGCTCCAGATTCTGATCAACCTGTTGCTGGGCGTCCCGGTGGCCGTGCAGCCGGAAAGCGGGGAGAATTGCTGCTTCCTCGGTCCCACGGGGTGCCTGTTTCCGGCCAAACCGATCTTCTGCCTCAACTATAATTGCACCCATATCCTCACCGGCGCCGATCCGGCGGATCTGTCCGTCTTGTATCTCCGGGCCGCCTCAGTGCTCAGCCGGCAGACCCGTATCGAAGGCATGCTGCTGGACATGGTGCGGGACAGGGCACGCCCGATGCCATAACCCAAATTTTCCCTTCATTTTTTCTGTGGAGATCGTTATGCCCATCAGCGCCACCCTCGCCACTGCTCTCGGTCCTTTTCTCCTGAGTGTCGACGACGCCGGCCTCTGCGGCCTGGGTTTTCCCGCAGAGCTGCCAGCAGCACCATCGCCCCCGATGGAACGCGCCGCGCATCCGCTCCTGCGCGAGGCAGCCAGGCAGCTGCTTGCTTATCTCGACGGCGACCTGACCGATTTCAGCCTGCCCCTGTCGATTCATGGCACTGCCTTTCAACGGCAGGTCTGGGAACAGCTCCGGACCATTCCCTACGGCCGAACCATGACCTATGGCGAACTGGCAGAGCGGATCGGCGGCCGGCAAAAGGCCAGAGCCGTAGGCGGCGCCGCCCATGCCAACCCCCTGGGCATCATCATTCCCTGCCATCGGCTGATCGGAGCAGGCGGCTCCCTGACCGGGTTTGGAGGCGGCCTGCCCATGAAACAAATCCTGCTCGATCTGGAACGAAAGACCAACGAAATACAAAGATAAAGCTACTCAATCCGCCCGGACTGGAGTAGTTTTCGAGCAAAAAGCGCAAGGCGCGGCCGCCGACATGGCCGGGTGAGCGCTCATGGGTCGATGCGCCCCGGTTCGGGGCATTTTTTTGATTGAAAACACAGAACAGCAAGGAGGTGTTGCATGGCGCCGGCAACCGTATATTCCATGGATTTGAACGCCAAGCGGTCCCAGGGGATTCTCCCCCGGCTCCGCACTCTGATGCGCAAGGCTGGCATGGAAAAGGTTATCGCCAAGGATGACCTGACCGCCATCAAGTTACATTTCGGCGAACTGGGCAACACCGCCTTTATCCGGCCCCTGTTTGTCCGACCGGTGGTGGAGGCGATCAAGAAGGCGGGCGGCAAGCCCTTTCTGACCGACGCCAGCACCCTCTACGTGGGAGAACGGGGCAACGCGGTGGATCACCTTACCACAGCGGTCTACAACGGTTTCGGCTACTCCTCAATCGGCGCGCCGCTGATCATCGCCGACGGCCTCAATGGCCGGGAGGAAATCGAGGTGCCGGTGGCATCGGCCCATTTCACGACAGCCTTCATCGGCGCGGCCCTGGTGCACGCCAATGCCCTCGTCTCGGTCGCCCATTTCAAACTCCACGAAATGGCCGGCTTTGGCGGCGCATTAAAAAACATCGGCATGGGATGCGGTTCGCGGCGGGGCAAGATGGCCCAACACAGCACGGTCTCGCCGGTGGTGGCGACAGAAAAGTGCATCGGCTGTGGCATGTGTTTGCGCCAGTGCATCCACGGGGCGCTCAGTTTGGTGGAGCGAACCGCAGCGGAAAAAACCAAAACCCCCAACCCGAAAATTTCTCGCCTGGCCCGGATCGACGCCAATAAATGCGTGGGTTGCGCCATGTGCCTGCACGCCTGCAAACAGGGGGCACTGGATGTGAACTGGGCCACTGACATCCCGGCTTTCCTGGAACGGATGATCGACTATACCGCCGCAGTGCTGCACGGCAAGAAAGAGAAATCCCTGTTCATCAATTTCCTCACCCAGATTTCCCCGGCCTGTGACTGCCATTCCTACGCCGACGCCCCCATTGTCGGCGACATCGGCATCCTGGCCTCCACCGACCCGGTGGCCCTGGACAAGGCCTCGGTGGACCTCATGAACAGGCAGCCGGTTCTACCGACCTCCTGCCTGGCGAAGCAGGCGGACGCCGCCGACAAGATCCGGGCCGTCTATTCCTATATCCCCTGGGAGCACCAATTCGCCTATGCCGAAAAAATCGGTCTGGGCACGACCGAGTATGTGCTTGAGGCCATCTGACGGCCGCGCCGCGCGCTCCCGGCCGTAAGCAACATACGGTGGACCATTATTCCGGCAATGATCCTCTGCCACGATCGGTCAGGCTGTCAGACCCATTTTTTCTTTTCAAGGAGAACAGCACGATGGAAGACAAGAACATCACCGTCACCTGCCCCAAATGCGGCATCAAGATGACCAACCCCGCCAGTTGGTTCAAAAAGCCCGGCAATTGCTGCCCCGGCTGTCAACTACGTTTTTCGACCGAGCGATTCAAGCGATGCATCGAGGAGGCCGAAAAGCAGGCCTAGCCCGTTGCCCTTGAAGAAGCCATCCTTTAAGGGCAACGACTTATTGCGGATCCGATAAATATTGACGCAGTTTTTCCATAACTTCTTCAAGGTTGAGGGGTTTGCCCACATGGCCGTTCATCCCCGCAGCCAGGCATTTTTCCACATCTTCGCGAAAAACATTGGCAGTCATCGCCACTATGGGGACCTGCTTGGCCCACGGCACATCCAAGGCACGGATGTGCCGTGTGGCTTCATAGCCGTCCATTTCCGGCATCTGCACATCCATGAAAATGATGCCATAGCGCTCTGGATCAGCGCTGAACATACGCACCGCTACCGCTCCAGTATCCGCGCAGTCAATGGTCAGTTCGGTGGGCTGAAGAAGAGCTAAGACAATCTCTCTATTCAGCTCAACATCTTCAGCCAGGAGTACACAGTGGCTGGCAAACGACTCGCGCTCGACCGGAACGTCCTTCTCTTCGACTTCTTTTTCGAGCCCCAAGTTCCTGCTGATGCAGTCGGCGACAACGGAGGGGAACAGGGGTTTGGGCAAAAAGGTATCCACTCCGGCGCTCTTGGCTTCATTTCCAAGCACACTCCATTCCATGGCTGAAATCATGATCACGATGGAGGTCTTGCCTGCATCCGCCTTGATTTGCCGGGTCAATTCCATTCCGTCCATATCCGGCATCTTCCAGTCAACGAAATAGATATCATACGCCCCATTGCGCGCGATCATGCCCAAGGCCTCCAGGCCGCCGGCAGCCGTATCACAGACCACTCCGATCTTATTGGCAATCTCTTTGAAATATTGCAGAGTATCCGGCTCGTCATCCACTGCCAGCACCCGGATTCTGGCCCAGTCTTTAGAGACGGCGCCCTTGCGCAGGACGCCCGTTCCGCGCTTGAGCCAAATGGTGAAGGCAAAGGTCGATCCCTGGTTCGGTTCGGACTCCACCCATATTTTTCCATCCATCATCTCGACGATGCGCTTGGAAATGGTCAGGCCGAGTCCGGTGCCGCCGAACTTGCGCGTCGTGCTGCTCTCGGCCTGGTGGAAGGGTAGAAACAGATGCGTTTGCTGCTCCACGCTGATGCCTATGCCGGAGTCGCGCACTTCGATGCGCAAATTGACAAGGTCGCCCTCTTCTCCCTCGTAATGCGCGCTCAGATGGATGGCGCCGCCTGTCGGGGTGAACTTGATAGCGTTGGAAAGCAGATTGGTAATAACCTGAGACAGGCGCTGGTCGTCACCCACCAGCATGTCCGGGATATTCCCGTCAATATGCACACTAAAGGCATGGTTCTTCTCATCTACCCGAAAACCAATGACATTGACGACTTTTTGCAGCATTTTTTCAAAACTGAATTCCGCCAAGGAGAGTTCAAATTTACCTGCCTCTATCTTGGACATATCCAGAATATCGTTGATCACGCCCAGCAGATGGGCGGAGGCGCCCTCAATCTTCTCAAAGGCGTAGTCTTTTTTTACCAAATCAATGGCCGCTTTGCCTATGGTGGTCATCCCGATGATCGCATTCATAGGCGTGCGTATTTCATGGCTCATATTGAAAAGAAACTCACTCTTGGCCAAATTGGCTTGTTCTGCCGCCTCCCGGGCAAGTTCCGCATTTTTCTGGGCATGCATCGCTATTTGTTGCGACGCTTCGGCTAAGGCGAGCGCTCCTTCGGCTTTATCGCGTTGCTCCTGCGCCTCTTGGGCTTTTTGCTCACTCGATTTGATAAGCTCGCGTATTTGCTCAATCATGGCGACAACGCTCGCGTTCAACTTTCTGATTTCAATCAGATTTTCTGCCGGGATCTTGTCAAAGGCCGTAAAATCCTTGCCTGCCACGCGGTGTAACCTGTCCATCAGCCGATAGATAGACCTGGCGATGAAGGTGGTTTGCGCGACTGCCAGGCAGATTATGATAAAAACGCCTATGGCGCTGATAAGCATGATGTTTTTGGTCGTGCTCCGCGCCCCTTCCTGCACTTCGTCCAAGGGCAGGAGCACAGCGCCTTTCCAGTCCACGTAGTCGAAATTGACCACATAGGCCACATAATCCACGCCATCCCGCGTCAACTCCAGCAGGCCGCCGGAGCAGGCATGGATCGTCGCGAAGACTGGGTCAGCCAGAGGCTTTTTCAGCGTTCTGTACTGTTCCGCGATCGTATCGAAAGGCGATTTGGGATCAACAACAACCATGCCGTGTTTGTCCAGCAGAATGAAGTAACCCTGCTTACCGATGACGGTATTTTTCAGCGTTTCGACCAGGGGTTGCGCGACAAAATCCAGCCCGGTCACGCCGAACACCTCCCCATGATCCTTCACCGGGGCCGATACGGTGACCACGATATTGTTCGTGGTCGAAACATAGGGGTCGGTGATGGTGAACGCCTTGGTCCCGCTCACGGCCAACTGGTACCAGCCTCGAGTTCGGGGGTCATATCCTGCCGCCACATTGACGGAGGATTTGATGTATCCGCCATCTTCCTGGCCGTAGAGCGCAAGCTCCACGTTGGGAATAAGATCCTTGGTGATGTACAGCAGATCGTACACTGCCCGCACCTCGGGGGAAAAGGTGTCCCGCTGCAGCGGGGCGGGTTCCTTGGTCCCCATGAATGATTGCAGCTTGCCCTTGGCGGCGAGCAGTTCCGGCCTTTGGGCCAGGGTTGCAACAATGCGCTCTCCACTGCTGAGATAGGTGATGATGATGTCATTTATCCGCAAGCCCTGCTCTACCGCATTGGACTGAAACGTTGCCAGAGCGGCCTCGCTCACCAGAACCTGCACTCTGAAGGCAATCACGCTTGCGAGCAGCAAAACGCAAATAACGGCCATGGTTATTATACGGGCACGTATCGACATCTTCTTTTTCCTCGACTACTGACTACTTGCTGTGAAATCTGCCCACGGCATCGGAGGGCCCCGGAGAAGCCCTGTCCTGCACTATGCGTCATGCCCTCAATATGACAGCGAGTCCCTGGGGAGACCAGCGCGCTCCTTCTTTTTTGATTTTGCCGGGCTCGCCGCTCTTGGTTGCCGCCGGATAAACGGCCCGTTCGTCAGGGCAAAAAAAAGCCCCCTGACCGTGGTCGCGATCAGGGGGCGTCAATGTTACAGGGACCTGCCGGATGTGTCTGCCAAGGCAGCACAGGGACGGCGGCAGGCAATCACTTATCGGCAGGGTTGATGATTTTCCTGGCCTGTTCCAGCGACTCCCTGACCTCGGTGATCTCCTTGACCACGGGCAGGCTCTTTTTGAGATCAGCGGCAGTCTCCTCGACCTCATTTATCCCCTTTTTGAAGGAGCCGATGGCTTTGCCGAGGCCAGCGCCGATTTCCGGCAACTTTTTACCGCCGAAAAACACGAAGGCAATCACCAAAATAACGATCAATTCTGGAACTCCAAGTCCAAACATGGCGGTACCGGATAGAGGTGGAGGGGAAAGGGCTGCAGGAGGCAGGATCAGGCTTTTTTGTTTTCGTCCTGGTCGTTGTCCAGCGCTTTGGGGTCGTCCTTTTTGACCGCATCCTTGAAATTGCGGATGCCCTTGCCGATGCCGCCGCCGATCTCCGGCAGCTTGCCGGCGCCGAAGATAATGACGACAATCACCAGAATAACGACCAACTCAGGCATTCCGAGTCCGAACATGAAGACACCTCATAGAGTAAGCGAAGAAAAACGAAAGAAATTAACAATAGCACTCCAGCCGATTCCCTGTCAACTGCCATCGCGGCCCCGGTGGAACCTGGCCCCGATCTCGGCGGCGCGGGCCAGAATGGCCGGCTCGTCGAGGGTGAGCAGCCGGCGGTTTCGCATCACCAGGCGACCGTTGATCACCGAATGAATCACATCGCTGCCCCGGGCGGCATACACCAGGTGGGATGCCGGGTGATAGAGAGGGGTCAGATGCGGTTGGTCGAGGTCAAGGACAATGCAGTCGGCCTTTTTTCCCGGCTCGATGCTGCCGATCAGATGACGAGCCCCCAGCACTTCGGCGCCGCTCAGGGTGGCGGCGCGCAAGGTGGTCTCGGCATTCATAACCGTGGGGTCCATCTGGTTGACCTTGTGGATCTTGGCGGCGGCGTTCATCTCGCCGAACAGGTCGACATCGTTGTTGGAGCTGCTGCCGTCGGTCCCCAGCCCCACGCAGATCCCGGCCGCAAGCATGTCCACCACCGGGGCGATGCCGGAAGCCAATTTTAAATTTGATTCCGGACAATGGGCCACCTTGACGCCCCGCTCGGCCAAAAGGGCGATCTCGTCGGCGTTGAGCACGACGCAGTGGTCAGCCACCACCTGAGGTCCGAGCAGGCCGAGCGCTTCGAGATGTTCCACCGGGGTGCGGCCGTAGCGTTCGCGGCAGGTGCGCACCTCCTCCTCGTTTTCGCTGAGATGGATCACATACAGCGACCCTTGGTCCGCAGCCAGGGCGCCAAGCTGGGTCAGAAGATCCGGCGAACAGGTGTAGACCGCGTGCGGGTCCACAGTGGCGGTGATCAGCGAATGCCGTCGATATCGATCGAACAGCTCCTTGGTATAGGCAAAGCCGTTTTCCAGCGCGCCGTAATTGGGCGAGGGAAAATCGTAGAGCACCTCTCCGATCCAGGCCCGGATGCCCGCCACCTCGGCGGCCCTGGCCACCTCGCCGGCAAACAGGTACATGTCGCAGAACGAGGTGGTCCCGGACTTGATCATCTCGCAGATCGACAGCAAGCTCCCCAGGTGGACAAGCTCGCCGGTCAGGGTGGCTTCCACCGGAAAGATGTAGTCGTTCAGCCACCGCATCAGGGGCAGATCGTCGGCCAAGCCCCGGAACAGAGACATGGCCGCGTGGGTGTGGACATTCACCAGGCCGGGCATGATCAGCCCGTGCGCCTCGGCTATCACCTGCGCCCCCGGAAAGCGGGCCAGCAGTTGGTCAGCGCTGTCCGCCGCCAGGATGGTGTCGCCGCCAATGGCCACCCCACCCCGCTCAATCAGCGGCCGACTCTGGTCCATGGTCAGCAGGTAGCGTCCGGTGAGGATGAGGTCTGCGGTGATTCCGGTCATGGGGTCAGCTCCGCCAGGATTTGAACGATCAGTTGCAGCAGGCGCGGTTCGGCCCTGCGAGCCGCGGCGATGATGTCGTCGAGCAGAATCGGCTGGAGATGGTCGGGGTCATTGACATTGGCCACCACCGACAGACCAAGCACCCGCATGCCCGCATGCAGGGCCACCAAAATTTCAGGCACCGACGACATGCCCACGGCATCGGCGCCGATCATCCGCAGGAAACGGGTCTCGGCCGGCGTTTCCAGGCTGGGACCGGGGATGCAGACATAGGTGCCGCTGACCACCTCGCCAAGCCCTAGCCGGCGCGCCAGGTCGAGCGCCAACTGGCGGAGTTGGGGATCATACGGTGTCGACAGGTCGGGAAAACGTGGCCCCCATGCGTCGATGTTGAGGCCGTGCAGAGGATTGTCGGCCAGCAAATTGAGATGGTCGGCCAGCACCATGATGTGGCCGGGCCTAAAAGCGGGATTAAGGCCGCCGCTGGCATTGGTGATGATGGCAACGCGCGTCCCGGCCAGGGCTAGCGTCCGGATGGGAAAGGCCACCTCGCGCGCCGTGTAGCCTTCGTAGCAGTGGAAACGCCCCTGCAAAATGGCGGCCCGCCGGCCGGCCAGGCGGCCGATCACCAGGTTGCCGTCGTGGCTGGTCACGGTGGAACGGGGAAAATTGGGCAGTTGGGCGTACGGCCAGGAACAGTCGACATCCATGGCCTTAGCCAAGTCCCCAAGCCCGGTCCCCAACTGGATCACCACCTCGGGCGGTTCGGCCACCCGTTCCCGAATGAACGCGGCCGCTTCCTCGGCCTGCTGCCGGTATCGGTTCATGTCAATCAAGACGGTCATACTCCCTTCACCAGCGAACTATTGCAGGGCATTGGCCGCGACAAAGTCCCTGATCGCGCCGAGCTCGGCATCCAGTATCGCACAGCGGCTCTCGCGGCTTGCAAGATCGGCCAGGGTGGGCGGCAGCGGCGGCTCGTTGCCGATGGCCTGGGCGACAGCCTCCCCGAACTTGGCCGGATGGGCGGTGGCCAGGCAGACCACTGGCCGGGCCGGGTCGCGCAATTCAAGGGCCGCCTTGACCCCGACCGCAGTGTGCGGGTCGAGCAAATAGCCGTACTGTTGATGAAAGGCGTTGATGGTCGCCAGGGTCTCCTCCTCGGAGACTGAACGGGAGCGGAAATCCTCGGCCACCCGCTGGCGCAAGGCCCCAAGATCGAGCCGGCCGGTGGCGGCAAAGTCCTCCATGTCCTGTTGGACCGCACTGCCGTCCCCGCCGCGCAGATAGTAGAGATAGCGTTCGAAATTCGAGGCGATCTGGATATCCATCGACGGGCTGCTGGTCGCCTGCACCTGGCCGCGCGAGTAGTCGCCCGCAGTCACGAGTCGGGTGAGGATGTCGTTGGCGTTGGTGGCCAGGATCAGGCTGTGGATGCAGCCGCGCGGCAGCAGAGTCCGGGCGACATAGCCGGCGAAAATGTCGCCGAAGTTGCCGGTGGGCACGGAAAAATCGATGCTGTCATGCCCCAGTTTACGCAGCTTGAGGTAGGCGTACACATAGTAGACCACCTGGGCCAGGACCCGGGCCCAGTTGATCGAGTTGACCGCTCCCAGCCGGTAGCGGTCCCGAAAGGCGAGGTCGTTGAAGATGGCCTTAACCAGGGCCTGGGCGTCGTCGAAGGTGCCGAGCACCGCGATGTTGAACACATTGGGATCAAGCACCGTGGTCATCTGCATGGCCTGAATCGGACTGGTGCGGCCGTGCGGATGGAGGATGAAGATGTTGATGTTGTTCTTGCCGCGCACCCCGGCGATGGCGGCGCTGCCGGTGTCGCCCGAAGTGGCGCCAAGGATGTTCATGAAACCGCCGGTGCGGGTCAGCACGTACTCGAACAGGTTGCCGAGCAGTTGCAGGGCCACATCCTTGAAGGCCAGGGTCGGGCCGTGGAAGAGTTCCAGGATGTAGACCTCGCCCTGCCTGGTCATCGGCGTCACCTGAGGATGGGAAAAGCTGGCATAGGCCCGCTCGATCAGGTCTTCGAGATCGCGCTCCGGGATATCGTCGATGAAGAGCGAGAGGATTTCCTTGGCCAGGTACTGGTAGGGCAGGTGCTGCCAGCGGTCTAACATGCCGGCGGCCACCGTGGGCAGGGCCTCGGGGAGGAGCAAGCCGCCGTCCCGGGCCAGCCCCATCATCACCGCATCCTTAAAACTCAGGGGCGCGATGCCGCCCCGGGTGCTGATATAGCGCATGGTATTTCCTTTGATTGAAGCGATCAGACCAGTAAGCTCTCCCCTTCCATCTCGGCTGGGCGAGGCAGTTCCATCAGGGCCAGGAGCGTGGGCGCGATATCCTTCAGCGCCCCGCCCTGCCTCAGTTCCCTGTCTTTCAACTTGTCCGCGATCAGAATGAAGGGGACCGGATTGAGGGTGTGGGCGGTGTGCGGGCCACCGATGTCCGGGTCGACCATCTGCTCGGCATTGCCGTGGTCAGCGGTGATCAGCATGGCTCCACCCCGCTCCCGGACAAAGCGTTCGATCCGGCCGATACAGTGGTCAACGGTCTCGCAGGCCACCACCGCCGCCGCCATCACCCCGGTGTGGCCGACCATGTCGCCGTTGGCGAAATTCAGGATCACCAGGTCATAGGGCGTGCCCGCCGCTTCCTTTTCGGCCAGAACCCGCAGCAGGGTGTCGGTCACCTCCTCCGCGCTCATCTGCGGCTTGAGGTCATAGGTGGCGACATCACGGGGCGAATTGATCAGAATACGGTCTTCGCCCTCGTAGGGCGCCTCGTTGCCGCCATTGAAGAAATAGGTGACATGGGCATACTTTTCGGTTTCAGCGATCCGCAACTGACGCCGCCCGTGCCGGCTGACCTCCTCCCCCAGAATCCGGGTCATGCTGACCGGAGGAAAGGCGACGGGAAAGGTGAAGTCGGCCTCATATTCGGTCATAGTGGCGAGGGTGAGCAGGTTCGGCCGGCAGGTGGGATCAAAGCCGTTGAAATCCGCATCGACGAAGGCATGGCACAATTCGCGCACCCGGTCGGCGCGGAAATTGAAAAAGATCACCGCGTCGTTGTCCGCGATCCGCCTCACGGTCCCGTTGCCGTCGATCAGGACGGTAGGGGTGATGAACTCGTCGGTTTCGCCCCGCCCATACGCCTCCCGGATGCACGCCAACGGATCGGCCGTCGTCGGCCCTTGTCCGCAGACCATGGCCTCCCAGGCCTTTTTTACCCGATCCCAGCGTTTGTCCCTGTCCATGCCCCAGTACCGTCCAATTATTGTCCCCACCCGGCCGCAGCCGATGCGGTCCATGGCCGCAACCAGTTCCCCCATGTATTCCAGACCGCTGGTGGGCGGGGTGTCCCGGCCGTCCATGAAGGCGTGAACCACCACCTCGATGCCCTTGCCCGCCGCCAGCTCGATCAGGGCGATCAAGTGGCGGAGATGGCTGTGGACGCCGCCGTCGGACACCAACCCGCACAGATGCAGCCGAACGCCCGCCTGCCGCACCCGGTCCATGGTGTCGTTGAACACCGGATTGGCGGCAAATTCGCCCCGATCAATGGCCCGATTGATGCGGGTGTAGTCCTGATAGACGATCCGGCCGGCGCCGATGTTGAGGTGACCGACCTCGGAGTTGCCCATCTGGCCTTCCGGCAGGCCGACCTTGCCGTTGTGGGCGGTGAGGGTGGTGGTGGGGAATTCCCGGCTCAGCCGGTCCAAGTTCGGGGTGGCGGCAACGAACACCGCGTTGGTGTCGATGGGTTCACCGACACCCCAGCCATCAAGAATGGTCAAAATAATCGGAGCGGGAGCAGACATGGGACGCCTCCGGAAATGTTATGCGCACAATTAGTCGGTCAGCAGGGCTTCCACGTCAAGCTTGGGGGCGTCGTGCCACAATCCCTCAAGATCATAAAACTTCCTGTTTTCATGGTAGAAAATGTGCGTTACCACCGTGCCGAAGTCGAGCAGGACCCACAGCCCCTCGCGCAGACCTTCGCTGTGCCTGCTGCTGACCCGCTTGGCATGGAGCTCGCCGGCGATGGCTTCGGCCAAGCCCTGGACATGCCGGGTGGACCGGCCGCTCATGATGACGAAATAATCGGTAAAGGAGGCCAGTCCACCCACATCCAGCACCACCAGATCTTCGGCCTTGGCGGCCGAGGCAATGCGGGCGCAGACTGCCGCCAGTTCCTTTCCTTCTCTTGTCGCGTATTCTTTCTTCAAATGTCGCATGATTTCCCTGCTGGCTGCATTCCGTGCCGTGGCTCGAAGATGCAACACCTAGTCAACGATCAATCCTCTTGGGCATCCGACGGCGGGGAGCCCTTTCCGGCCTCCTTGGCCCGCCCCTTCTTCTCCCGGGGAGGAAATTCAAAACTCAGCTTGCCCTTGGAATCAAGGAGCAAGAAGGCATCAAACGGCTTTTTCTTCTTGGAAATGAACCCGTTTATCAACCCGGTGCGGCCCGTGGCCAGCAACTGGCTGACATGCTCCCGGTCCAGCCGGCGGCCAAGAATGATCTTCGAAATCCGCAAACCGTTCTTCTGGTCGCCTGTCAAAGCCGATTCCGAAAGAAACCCGACCGGCGTCTCAAACACCTTGGTCCGGTCGATGGGCGATTGGCCCAACGGTTCCTGGCCGCGGATTTCGTCGAGATCGAATTCTCCGGAGTCGGCGAAGATAAACTCTACCTTGGAATGAACAATACGCACCGAGGCGGTAAAGGGCTTGCCTTTTTTCGAGCGGAAATCGCTGAACGGCCCCACGGTTTCACCCTTGATCAGGGCGAGGATCTCCTCCTCGGTCATCACCCGGCCGCCCAGCACCTTGCGGATGACCAGCAGCTTGTCCTTGGATTCGTAAGCCGACGCCGTTTCGTAAAAACTGACCCCATCGACCGGGGAAAACGCGGCCTGCTTCCGCTCGCCACCACCTTCCTGCTTGACCTGGCTGACGATGGTTCCGGTCATGGCCCGGATCTCGCGCATAAACTGCGCCCGGGTCATGGCCCCCCTCAGGATCTGATTGAGCTTGTACTCCCATTCGCCGGTCAGCTCGGGCGAGGCCAAGACATCAATCTGCCTGGCCTCCAGCAGACTCAGCAACTCGAAGGCCTTGCCGGTGGGGGCGAGATCCCGCTGCTCGCGGATGATGTATTGCTCGTTGATCAGCTTCTCGATGATCGCCGCCCTGGTGGCCGGGGTCCCCAATCCCCGCTCCTTCATGGCCTCGGCCAGCTCCTCGTCGTCGATCAGCTTGCCTGAGTTTTCCATGGCCGAAAGCAGGGTGGCCTCGGTGAACCGGGGAGGCGGCTTGGTCTGGTGTTCCTGCCGGTCAATCTCCCCGCAACGGACCTCGGTGTTGGCCGGCAGGGCCTGCAATTCCTTGTCGCCATCCTCCTCGCTGGCGGCCCCGTAAATGGCCCGCCAGCCCGGCTCTACCAGAATCTTGCCCTCGGTGAGGAAGGTCTCGCCCTCCACCAGCGACAGCCGCAGGGTGTTTTGATAGACCGCTGGCGGGAAAAAGACGGCCAGAAACCGTTGCACGATCATCTGGTAGATCTTCTGTTCGGGTTCGGACAAAATCTGGGGCAGGCCGGTGGTGGGAATGACGGCAAAGTGGTCAGAAATCTTTTTATTGTTGAAGATCCGCTTGTCCGGTTTCAGATATTTCTTCGCCAGGGCCTCAGCGGCGAACCGGCCGAACTGCCATTTCTGTTGCCGGACGATCACCTGCCCGGCAATGGTCAGGTAATCTTCGGGAAGGCAGCGGCTGTCGGTCCGGGGATAGGTGATCAGCTTGTGCCGCTCGTACAGCGACTGGGCCAGGGCGAGGGTGTTCTTGGCGGAAAAGCCGAAACGGCTGTTGGCCTCGCGCTGCAGCAGGGTGAGGTCGTAGAGCGGCGGCGCCCCCTTGGTCGATTTCTTGCTCGTCTCTTCCACCATGGCCGGCCGGCCGGCGCAGCAAAGGGCAATGGCCTTGGCCCGTTCCTCGTCCCAGATGCGGTTACGCCGCCCGTGGTCCTGCTCGTCGTCCCTGGCGAAGTCGGGATCGATCCAGACCCCATCGTATGCGGTTGCACCGCAATCGAAACGGGCATGTAGCTCCCAATAGGTCTGGGGCACGAACTCGCGCCGCTGGATCTCCCGCTTGACCAGCAGCGACAGGGTCGGGGTTTGCACCCGGCCGCAGGGAGTCTTGCGGAAGCCGCCGAACCGGGAATTGTAGCAGGTCAGCGCCCGGGTGGCGTTGATGCCGATCAGCCAGTCAGCCTCGGAGCGGCACAGGGCCGTATCCTCCAGCGGCCGCATCTCGCTGTCTTCCCGGAGATGGCCCAAGCCGTCACGAATGGCCTCCAGAGTCATTGACCGCAGCCACAACCGCTTGATCTGTTTGCGCTCCACCGAGCTGTTCGCCGCCTGCCTGAGGATGTACTTGAAGATCAGCTCTCCCTCTCGGCCGGCATCGCAGCCGTTGACAATCACCTCCACATCTTTGCGGCGGATGAGCTTAGTCAGTGCATTGAACTGGGCCTTGGTCTTGGGCAGCACCGTCAGGGGAAACGACTCCGGCAGGATCGGCAGACTGTCAAGCGTCCATTTGTTCAACTCCGGATCGATCTCCTCGGGATAGGCGATCGACACCAAATGTCCGATGGCAAAAGAGATGACGTAGTCGTCGCTTTCGAAATGAGTCTTGGCTTTGGTGAATTTTCCCGGAAGCGCCTTGACGATGTCGGTGGCAACGCTCGGCTTTTCGGCGATAATCAGTGTTTTTCCCATAAAACGGGCGGTGTCCTTAAATGAGCGGGGCAGTGAGAAAGGTACGGAGGCTGGCGTGCCATCGTTCGGGCTGGTCCAGGTAGCAGGGGTGCGCGGCTTCGGGATAAATTTCCCGGCGCGCGTCCGGCAGGCCGGCCAGCAGGATCTCGCTGTTGGCCAGCGGGGAGACCTGATCTGCGCCGCCCCAGATAACGAGGCAGGGAGCGGTTATTTTGCCCAGGTGCGCCCTATTTTCCTCGACGCCGACCGCCCCGACCAAGACCAGTCCGGCCACCCGTTCGGGATGAGCGATGGCGAATTCAAGGGCAATGCGGCCCCCCATGGAAGGCCCGACGAGGATTGCCTGCCGGACCTCCTGTTGGTCAAAAAAACGGGACAGGGCAAGGGCCGGGGCAAGGCTGCAGGCTGGACTTTGGCCAAAACCGGGCATGTCCACGGCCAGAGCCCGCAGACCCAGATCGGCCACCACCTCCAGCGTGCCCAGTTCCCGCCAGGTCGCGGCCTGAAACTTCATGCCGTGGAGCAGGACAATCGCCCTGCCCTCCGGCCGGCCACATTCAAGACAATGGAGTCCCCATCCGCCGCAATCAACTGTTTTTTCAGTGATCTCAAACATATATCCCCCGATGACAGGTATAGCTTCTCCACCTTCGACCGGCTCAGGCTGGCGGCGCCACAGAAGAAAGCGACCAACGCGGCTTTTTGACATCCTCCCCCGCCTGAAGGCAGGGGATTCCTACGGCGCTCGATGCAGGCGCATTGCCTGAACGGGGCGCTTCGGCGGGTTCCTGCTTCATTGAGCGGCCTGACCGCACCGGCTCTCCACAGGCTGCAACGCGGACATATCCGACTCGTATTTTGCGGCGGCACGGCGATAAGCATCCCGCCGGCCCACTGGAGCTTGCAGTCCAGTTGGCGGCGGAACTCGAACCAGCCTTGATCGATGATTTTCTTGTTTAGGCTCGCCTTGGCCCGGACGTTTTTACCCGGTTGCCCAGTGCCGCCTGCCGCCGGCCGGGACATGTTCCGAACCTGCAAGTCCTCGATGCCGCCGAAGGTGGCCGTCTCGGCCTTGGTGAACAGCCTGAAAGGCGTCTCAAGCCGCATGATCCGCAAGAAGAGCTGCTCAAGCATCCGCGAAAAGCTGTGGGGCGGCGCATTATGGTCGCCCTCCTACTTTGCGGGCAGCTGCGGCGGCGCGCGCATCGGCATCATCC
>WRFD01000031.1 GCA_009778955.1 Desulfobulbus sp. | reverse complement strand
TTTGGCCGCCCAAGCAAAATGGCATTCGATCTTATGCTTGGCGCGGCTGCCTTGGCGATATTCCATGCCGCCAGTATAAGTCAGCCGCCAGCAGAATGCTACCCGCCTGAAAGGCGGGGGGGTTAGCCTTTCTTGCGGACGAATAAATGTTTAAAACCTGTGCAAGCACTTGTTGAAAAAAATTTAAGGCTCTTTTGTCTCCTGTTCCGAACAATGGACAAACCACCAATCCACGCTGTTACCAACAAAAAAATTACAAGAAAATAAAGGTGTTAATTCCTTAATCAACATATTCACGCCCTTAACACCAATAAAAAATTTATATATTAAAAAGGAATAATATTATGGCGTTCAAGTTCAATGTGAATAGAGAGGATCTTCTAAAGGCCATCAGCGCTCAACAAAATATAACCAGTAAAAAAGGAATGTTGGCCATCTTAACCAACGTTCTGCTCGATATCGGGAACGATCATGTTGTTCTGACCGGCACTGATTTGGAAATAGGTCTCAAGCAAACCATACCGGCCGAAGTCCTTGAAACAGGAATATTGACCCTACCAGCAAAAAAACTTTTCGAAATTGCCCGAGAATCCGGATCGGAAACGATCTCATTTAAAGAGATAGACAACCATTGGGTTGAAATTAGCGCCGGTTCGAGTCTCTATCGGCTGGCCGGACTGGTCGCCGATGAGTTTCCGCAGTTTCCGGCCTACAGCGAGGAGAACATGGTCAGCATCGAAAGCGAAATTTTGGCTGATCTCGTCGATAAAACAGTTTTTTCCATCGCGCAAGACAAAGAGAATATGTTTACCTTGACAGCTGGTCTGTTGCAGAAGGTGAAGAATGGCGACCAGTTGTATATGAAAATGATCACCTCAGACGGCCATCGCCTGACCATCATGACCAAGGAAATTGAGAACAGTTTTGAAAACCTGCACCTTAATCCGGTTACCCTTATTCCACGCAGAGGCATTCAGGAAATACGGAAATATTGCGAGAACAGAACCTCGTTCCTCTTAGGAGTTGAAGAAAAGCAGGCTGTGTTGAAAAGCGACGATTCATTGCTCATTATCCGCCTACTGGAAGGAGATTTTCCTGACTTCCAGGGATTGTTGAATATGTTGTCGAAAGATAATTTCATTCGTATCAACAGACTTCGTTTTCTTGAAGGATTGAGACGAATCAATTTATTTACTGAAGATCTCTTCCATGCCATAAAAATTGATATTCAAGAAAATAAAATGATACTTACCTCGCAAAATGCCGATTTCGGATCAGCTAAGGATGAGTTTGAAATCGACTATGAGGGAAATCCTCTGTCTTTGGGTTTTAATTGCCGATATTTTATAGAAAGCCTCCAGGTGATGGAAGGAAAGACCATCACAGCCACTATTAACAATCATGAAAGCCCATGTATGATCACCTCTGAAGAGGATATTGGTTTCCTCAGCGTGATAATGCCCATGAAGATCTGATTTTTAACCCTCTTATCCCAGCAAGAAGGAATAAAGTGAAGGAACAAATAGAAAATTCTTCTTATGACGCCGAACAGATAAAGGTTCTGGACGGACTGGAAGCGGTCCGCAAGAGACCCTCCATGTATATTGGCAATACCGCCTCGGAGGGACTGCACCACCTTATCTATGAAGTAGTCGACAACTCAATTGACGAGGCCTTGGCAGGTTTTTGCACAACGATCAGCATCGTCATCCATGAAGACAACTCGGTGACAGTAACCGATAACGGACGCGGTATACCGGTGGACATGCATCCCACTGAGCAGATGTCCGCCTTGGAACTGGTCATGACCACCTTGCATGCCGGCGGCAAGTTCGACCATTCCAGCTATAAGGTTTCCGGCGGCTTGCACGGTGTCGGCGTTTCGGTGGTCAATGCCCTGAGTGTGCGGACTGTGGCCGAAGTGAAACGCAACGGCAAAATCTATCGACAAGACTATGCACGTGGCGCCCGGGTCGGTGATCTGGAGACTGTCGGTGAAAGCAGTGAAACCGGCACCACCATCTTTTTTAAGCCCGACCCGGAGATATTTACCGAAACAACCGATTTTCAATATGAAATCGTAAAAAACCGAATAAGGGAACTTGCCTTTCTCAATAAGAATATCCGCATCACCCTCAAGGATGAGCGGGACGGGGCAGAGAACGAATATTTTTTTGACGGCGGCCTGATCTCCTATGTCGAATACCTCAACCGCAACCGGACATGCATCCATCCCGCCCCCATTCTCATCTCCGGTGAACGATACAATGTACAGGTTGAAATCTGTTTCCAGTATTTTGATGGTTATTCCGAGCGCCTTTTCTCTTTTGTCAACAATATCAACACAAGAGAAGGTGGGACCCATGTCGCCGGCTTCAAGTCGGCCCTGACCAAATGCATTAATCGCTATGCCAGCGACGATATAGTGCCTAAGCATCTCAAGGAAAAGATGGGCGGTGACGATGTCCGTGAGGGCTTGACCTGCGTTATCTCGGTGCGGGTCCCTAATCCCCAGTTCGAAGCGCAGACCAAGATTAAACTGGGTAATACAGAGGTTAAATCGATCGTCGAAACGATCTGCAACGAAAAATTGGGAGCCTACCTCGAGCAAAACCCAACCGTGGCCCGGAGCATCCTCAACAAGGCGGTGGAGGCGGCCCGGGCCCGGGAAGCGGCCCGCAAGGCGCGCGATCTGTCGCGCAAGAAGGGCAGTTTGTCAGTGATGATGGCCGGCAAACTGGCTGAATGCCAAAGCAAGAACCCAGCCGAGCGTGAATTGTTCATTGTCGAGGGCGATTCAGCAGGCGGCTCGGCCAAACAAGGCCGCGACCGGGCGATTCAGGCCATCCTGCCTCTGCGCGGTAAGATCATGAACGTGGAGAAGGCTCGTTTCGACAAGATTCTTAGTTCCGAAGAAATCAAACAGTTGGTTGCTTCCTTGGGAACCGGGATCGGCATCGAGGAATTCGATATCGAAAGACTGCGCTATCACAAGATCATCATCATGACCGACGCCGACGTCGACGGCGCCCATATCCGCACCCTGTTGCTCACCTTTTTTTATCGGCAGATGTTGCCGCTGATCGAAAAGGGCCATGTCTACATCGGCCAGCCGCCGCTCTATCGCCTGGGCAAAGGGAAAAAAGAGCAATATTTTCTCAATGACGAGGCTCTGAACACCCACCTCTATGCGCAGGCGAGCCAATTGATGCGGATCCATGCGGATCATGGGTTGACCATCGCTGAAGGCGACATGGTGCAGTTGTTGCGCAAGCTCTCCACTTTTGACCGGGTTCTAATCCATCTGGAACGGCTGAACATCCCCGAGCAGCTGGTTTTTCTGCTGCTGGAACACGATGTGCACTCGGCCCGACAGTTCGGCGACCGAGAGTATGTCGAGCAACTGGTCGCCCGCTTGGCGGAACGCGGCATCAAGGCGGGCGCCCTCAGGTCCTGCGCCTGGCGACCATCTTGCCTGGAGTGTGAAGTCATGGTGCAGGGACAGGGGCACATGACCACCACCCTTGGCCCCAATATTCCCCTGATCAACGAATACAGGTATGCCCTGGATCTGTACAAGACCATCAAGCCGTATCTACAAGGCGGTTTCACTGTGTTCAAGAGCGGGTCGGCCGGCCAGGAATCCACCCTGACTGCGGACAACTGGCGGCGGTTGATCGAGTTGGTGCGCGATGAGACCTTCAAGGGAAGCCACTTGCAACGGTACAAAGGACTGGGAGAGATGAATCCGGAACAGTTGTGGGATACAACCATGAATCCCACCAACCGGACTCTGGTCCAGGTGAAGATCGATGACCTGGAACAGACAGACGACCTGTTCACAACCCTCATGGGCGACAAAGTTGAACCCCGGCGCGATTTCATCCAAAACCACGCCCTTGAAGTCGCCGATCTCGACATCTGATAGTCGTTCGTTGTCTCATCCCCTCTGAAAGCATTGCTCAGGAAGTAACAATGACGGAACATTCGATAGAAAGTGACCAGCAACCGGTCATAGCCATCTCCAGGGAGTTGCGGAAATCATACCTGGACTATGCCATGTCGGTCATCATCGGTCGGGCCCTGCCTGATGTCCGCGACGGTCTGAAACCGGTCCATCGTCGCACCCTCTTTGCCATGCGCGAGCTAGGCAACGTTTACAACCGGCCGTACATCAAATCGGCCCGCATCGTCGGTGACGTCATCGGTAAGTACCATCCTCACGGCGACACAGCCGCCTATGACACCCTGGTGCGTATGGCCCAGAATTTTTCCATGCGCTATCCCCTGGTGGACGGGCAGGGCAACTTCGGTTCCATGGACGGCGATTCGGCCGCGGCCATGCGCTATACCGAGGCGCGGATGACCCGGCTCGATCAGGAGCTGGTGACCGATCTCGACAAGGAAACCGTCGATTTCGTGTCCAACTACGACAACTCCCTGCAAGAGCCCTCGGTTCTGCCATCCAGGTTGCCCAATATCCTGGTCAACGGTTCAGAAGGCATAGCGGTGGGCATGGCCACCAAGATCCCGCCGCACAACTTGACCGAGGTGATCGACGGCCTGATCGGACTGGTGGACAACCCCGATATCACGGTCCACCAACTGATGGAAACCATCACCGGCCCTGATTTTCCCACCGGCGGCTTCATTTGCGGCCGAGCCGGCATCCGCGAGGCATACGAAACAGGGCGCGGGGTGATCATCATCCGCTCCAAGACCCATGTCGAGCAACGCGGCGCCCACAACGAATCGATCGTCATTACCGAGATCCCCTTTCAGCAGAACAAGGCGGCCCTGGTGGAAAAAATAGCCCTGCTGATCAAGGAAAAACGAATCACCTCAATCGCTGACATCCGCGACGAATCAGACCGCCACGGCGTGCGGGTGGTGCTCGATCTCCGCGCCAACGAAATTCCGGAGGTGGTCATCAACCAACTGTATAAAATGACGCCTCTGCAGAAAAGCTTTGGCATCATTTTACTGTGCATCGTCAACAACAAGCCGGAAATTCTCAACCTCAAACAGATCCTTCAGTACTTTCTCGCCCACCGCAAAACCGTGGTGTACCGGCGGACCGCCTTTGAGCTGCGCAAAGCCGAGGAGAGGGCCCATGTTCTCCTGGGGTTGAAGATCGCCATCACCCACCTCGACGAAATAGTCGAACTGATCAAGGGCTCGGCTAATCCCGTCGTGGCCAAAGAAGGGTTGATCCAGCGCTTCGAGCTTTCCGAGATCCAAGCCCAGACCATCCTCGATATGCGCCTGCAACGCCTCACCGGCTTGGAGCGCGACAAAATCATCTCCGATTACACCGAAATCATCGAAAAAGTAGCCTGGCTCAAACAGGTGTTGGGCGACGACAACCTGGTGATGCAGATCATCCGGGAGGAATGCACCAAAATCCGCGAAGAGTATGGCGACGGCCGCCGCACCGAAATCATCGACGCGCCTGACGAGATCCTGCCCGAGGATTTGATAGCGCCCGAGGAAATGGTGGTGACCGTTTCCCATTCGGGCTACATCAAACGCAACCCGATCAACCTGTACCGCGCCCAGAGGCGCGGCGGCAAGGGGGTCAAGGGCATGGTCACCCTGGATGATGACTTTGTCACCAGTCTCTACACTGCTTCCTCGCTCGATACCTTCTTGTTTTTCACCAACAAGGGCCGAGTGTTCTGGCGCAAGGTCTACGAGTTGCCGCTCGCCGGCCGGACCGCGCGAGGCAAGGCGATCATCAACCTTCTGGAACTGGGCGAAGGGGAAAAGGTGGCGGCCATCTTGCCGGTGGCCGATCTAGCCAACATGGACGGCAAGGTATCGGTGCTTACGGTCACCAAGTTGGGCCGGGTGAAAAAAACCTTCATTTCCGAGTATAAACGCCCCTTGCGCAAGGGCAAATTCGGGCTGACCATCCGCGATGACGACGAAATCCTCTCGGCGGCTATCACCTCCGGTAATGACGAGATCGTCCTGGTGACCAGGAAAGGGTTGTCGATCCATTTCCATGAAAGCGACATCCGGACCATGGGACGGCTTGCTGCCGGAGTTAAGGGAATCACCCTGGGCGAAGGCGACGAGGTGGTGGGTGTTGCAGTGCTGCAAAACGGCGATTCCATCCTCACGGTTACGGAAAACGGTTACGGCAAACGGACAGCGGTGGCCGAATATCCGCTTCAGAGCCGGGGCGGCAAGGGCGTGTTCACCATTAAAACCAGCGAACGCAACGGCATGGTGGTTGGCGTTCTCGCCGTGGACGAAGAGGATCAGGTGATGCTGATCGCCAATTCCGGCAAGATCATCCGCATGCCGATGGACACAGTCCGGATCATTGGCCGCAACACCCAGGGCGTTCGTTTGATCAACCTGGAAGAAGACGAACTGGTGGTCGATCTGTCGATGCTTGCTCGGGAAGAGGGGGTCGATGGTGAAGACGACTGTTTGCTCGAGGAGTATGACGATGAATAAAATCGCGATGATCGGAGCGGGAAGCTGGGGAACCGCCCTGGCGCTGCTGCTTGCCCGTAAGCAGGTGCCGGTCGTTCTCTGGGATCACGACCCGACCCATGTGGCCCAATTGGCGGCGGAACGTGAAAACAAACGGTATCAGCCCGGCCATCCTTTTCCGGCGGAATTGCAGGTCGCCGATTCCCTGGGAGAGGCTGTCAACCAGGCCGACTGCGTGGTGATGGTGGTGCCTTCGCATGGATTCCGGGCAGTGTATAGCGCTGCCCTGCCCCATATGGAGAATGGCGCCCTGGTTGTTTCCGCGATCAAAGGGATCGAGATCGAGTCCTGCATGACGATGACCCAGATCATGCACGCCAACAATACGGGTAAACAACTGCAATTCGGGGTCTTGAGTGGCCCTAGTTTTGCCGCCGAAGTCGCCGAACGGCAACCCACGGCGGTGACCGTGGCCTTTGCCGATCCCAAAGCGGCGGAAACCGTGCAGCGATTGTTTTCCACTGAGTATTTCCGGGTCTACACCTCAGGTGACGTCATCGGTCTGGAGATCAGCGCCGCCATGAAAAACGTGATCGCCATCGCCGCCGGGATCAGCGACGGGCTCAACTACGGCCTGAACACCCGGGCCGCGCTCATCACCCGAGGCTTGGCGGAAATAACCCGAATGGGGGCCGCCATGGGGGGGGAGCCGCAAACTTTTGCCGGTTTGGGTGGCCTGGGCGATCTGGTGTTGACCTGCACCGGCAACCTCAGCCGGAACCGGACCGTGGGGTTGAAACTGGGTTCAGGGCTCAGTTTGAAACAGGCCCTCAGTGAAATGAAAATGGTGGCAGAGGGCGTTAAGACAACGAAATCGTGTTATGCATTGGCGTCCGCTCTCGGGGTGGAGATGCCCATCCTGGAGCAGATGCATCAAATCCTCTACCACGGCAAACGGTGCCAGGATGCGGTGGTAGACCTGTTCCAACGAGATCTGAAACAGGAGATCGATGTGGTGAATCGTTGATAAACTCTTTGGAAAAAATACAACGATTTCAAAGGTAAAACGGGTGTGATTCACCCAAGAAACTATCCCAAGAGGTTCCATTATGAAGAAGTGGGAGTGTACGGTGTGCGGCTATGTTCATGTCGGGGATGAACCGCCGGAGGAATGTCCGGTGTGTTCGGCCGACAAGAGCATGTTTGTCGAGGTGGTCGAGGAACAAACTGCGACCGAGACAACTGCGGCAACGGAAGCCGCACCGGGACCGCAACCGGCTGTCCCGCCATCCCTATCCGCCAGGTTTTACGCCCTGGCCGTAGCCTTGACAACCCGGCACCATCTCCATCCGATCATGGTCCATACCCCCAACGGGATTGTACCGATGGCGCTGGTTTTCCTGCTGATCACCGCCTGGTTCGGTTGGCCTCTTTTCGAAACAGCCGCGCTGTACAGTTTGGTCTTTGTTTTGATTTCCATGCCCCTGGTGATATGCACCGGCTACGTGATGTGGCGGCAACGGTATCGGGGAGCGTTCACCCCTGTTTTCAAAATCAAGATCAGCGCCTCGATTACCACCTTGGTTCTGCTGCTGGGCTTGATTATCTGGCGGGTTGTCCAGCCAGATATCGTCACCACGGCTTCGACCGGGCGGTGGATCTATCTGGGGGCCTGTTTGCTTCTGGTTGGCGCTATTGGAATAGCCGGACATTTGGGCGGCAAGCTGGTTTTTGGCAGCCGAAAGGATTGAAGGTTTTTGATAAAAAATACCAAGTGATTTTAATTCTTGTTTGCACTTGCCACTTCCGGCTGCTTGGGGTATTTTTGCCCTGATTTGATCGAAGAAAAGAAACACCAACTCAATCAACACGGAGGAATGTAATGGCCACCACCAAAGACAATCTGAAAGAAGCGTTTGCCGGGGAAAGCCAAGCGAATCAAAAATATCGCGCATTTGCCAAAAAGGCGGAAAAAGATGGGTTTGTCAATATCGCCAAACTCTTCAGAACCACTGCCGAGGCCGAGCTCATCCATGCCGAAGGGCATCTCAAAGCCTTGGACATGATCGCTTCCACCGCGGAAAATTTACAGGCGGCCATTGATGGCGAAACTTATGAGTTCACCAAAATGTATCCGCCGATGGTCGATCTGGCCGTGGCTGATGGTCACAAGGCCAAGACCATGTTCAAATTTGCCGTCGAGGCGGAAGAGATCCATGCCAAGATTTACACCAAGGCCTTGGAGGCCGTGAAAAAAGGGGTGGATCTTGATGTCAGCGAGTTCTATCTCTGTCCGGTGTGCGGCTATATCGAGCTGGGTGCGGCTCCGGAAAAATGTCCGATCTGCGGAGCCAAACAGGCCATGTTCGGACAGATCGCCTGACCATAGGCGGGCGAGAAAATCCCATGTCCCCGCCCTCATCCGAGGGCGGCCTCCGTCACATCATGCGGGGAGCGGCAGTGCCGTTCCCCTCGCTTTTCATCTACCCATGAGCCTCCTTGATCACCGTTCCGTTTTTGCCGCCATGTTGCAGGATGGTCCCTTTGCGGTCGGCGATGCTCCCCCCCTGCTCCATCCTTTTTCCCGGGAAACCAAGCAATGGGTGCGGAACATCCGGGAGAATCAGTTGCCCAAGACCAAATACCGCCTGGTGCGCAACCAGGTTTTCGACCTTCTGGGCGTACGCAATTTCGACGAAATCCTGACCTTGATCCACGACCGACGGCTACGGATCAAGGCGGCGGAGCGGGCCTACCTGCTGATCGGCAACATGTTCGCCATCGAGGGCGGACAGCGGGAGGTCATACGACAACTCCATGAATATGCCCGCACCGCCGACGACGTCATCAACTCGCTCCGGGCCAAGGTGTTGGTGCCGTTCAGCGCCCATATCGAAACCACCAACGAGATAGCCACCACCTGGGATCCGGTGGAGCTGCTGCTGGCCCTGTTTGATGACCGCTATCACAAGAAAGCGCGGTTTGAGGCCAAACGCAAACTGGCGCTGATGGAATTGGCCGGCTCCATCGACCTGAGGGAGCGGGAAACCAAAATCACCGAAAAATTCCTCGACTTTCTCAATTTTCTTAACGCCTTTGTCTGGAGCCCCGATTACCGGATCGGCGAGCTTGACATCCGCTATCTGCACAGTTGGCATCATTCTGGTGATTTTAGTTGCAGCACGGTCAAGGTGCTGTCTGAAGAGGAAGCCAGTCGGGTGGCGCCCGGAGCAGGGGAAAAAATGACCCTGATCAAGCGGCGCCGTTTCCGCGACAACGGCGCCGATATTCCCATCTACGTCACCATTCGGAAAAAGGAGCCGGCGGCCAAGGTGCTCAAGCTTCTGCGCAAAAACGAGAACAATCCGGCGACAGCGGTCGATGACGAACTCGGCCTGATGGCGGTGCTCGATTCGGTCAACGATGTCAAACGGTTCGTGCGCCATCTAACCCGGAGCGCTACCGAGGCCCAATCGTTCATGACCTTAGAGGACATCTCCGACACCCTGACCGGCGGGGAATACCGGAGCAACGCCACCGGCAGTTCGAGAAAGACCGCGATGCTCAAGTTCTTTGCCCGAACCGGCGGCATGCGGATCGAATTCATCCTCCACACCAACCGCTCCTATCTCAACTACATTTACCAGCGGGATGTGGCTCACGACGAATACGAAGTGAAGAGGATCTTCGACACCGGCGTGGTGGCCTTTCTCTTTCCGCCGGACATCTATCACCTCGATTTGGAAGCGATCCGCAACCACCAATTGGCCTGGTTCCGCCGGCTGATCGAGGAAAATTGACCGCCCGCCCGGCGGCCCGACCGCTATTGGTTGCTTTCGAGCAAGAAAAGTTGCTTCTGCAGCTTGCGGATTCCACGGTAAAAATATATCTTTCGCAGCGAAAACGTGTCGCCCGAGCGACCGCTTTGCCGTATACGGCGCAATCCCGGCCAGAAGGGTTGCATCTCCTGTTTCCACTATCCACACGATTTGAGAGTCATGATCTCCATCAGCTCATCCCGCCAACCGGCCTCGGCCATCCTGTTGATCCATTGCCCCGACAGCAAGGGAATCGTGGCCACCGTCAGCGAATTTATCTATAAAAATAACGGCAATATCACCAATCTCGACCAGCATGTCGACATCAAGCGCCAGATTTTTTTTATGCGGGTCGAGTGGGAGCTGGATAACTTCATCATCCCCGACAACAAGATCGGCGAGTATTTCGACACCCTGATCGCCAAAAAATTCGACATGCAATGGCAGTTGCACTTTTCCCACGAAGTGCCCCGCATGGCGTTGTTTGTCTCCAAGCAGCCCCATTGTCTCTACGACATTCTTTCCCGGTGGAGATCTTTGGAACTCGAAGTGGAGATCCCGTTGATCATCAGCAACCATCCCGAACTCGAACCGGTGGCCCGGCAGTTCGGCATCGATTTCCACTGGTTCGAGATCAACGGCGGCAACAAGCAGGAACAGGAGCAGGTCCAGTTGCGCCTGCTGGCGGAGCGCCAGGTCGAGTTCATCGTTCTGGCCCGCTACATGCAAATTCTGTCGGCAGCCTTCATCGGGCACTACAAGAACAGGATCATCAACATCCATCACTCCTTT
This sequence comes from Desulfobulbus sp., assembly GCA_009778955.1. Classification (GTDB taxonomy): domain Bacteria; phylum Desulfobacterota; class Desulfobulbia; order Desulfobulbales; family Desulfobulbaceae; genus Desulfobulbus. Next base: position 4,932 of record WRFD01000031.1, on the reverse strand, counting down.
CTGCCCGCATTTCCCGGAGCCAAGCCCTATCATTCCGCCTTTGAACGCGGGGTGAAGGTTATCGGCGCCACCAGCCACTACGCGACCGAAGAGCTGGATGCCGGCCCGATCATCGCCCAGGACATCATCCGGGTCAGCCATGCCGATTCGGTGGAAGATCTGATCCGCAAGGGCAGGGACCTGGAAAAGGTGATTCTGTCCCGCTCGATCTGGCACCATGTGCAACGCCAGATCCTGGTCTATCAAAATCAGACCGTGGTTTTTTCCTGAAGGCGCCGGCAAGTGCGGGTTCGTTAGGGCGCCTCGGCCTCCGGAAGGGGCGAGGCCATCTCGAACAGATGAAATTCGAGGCTTCCCTCGTAAATCATGAAGGTGCCGATATACCTGCCGGGGTCGTCAGGGACGGCGGCGTTGGTGGTGTAGATGCCCAGGCGCCGTTCCTCGGTGGGCATGTCCGGGTCCACCAGGGCCCACAGCAAGGGCGCGTCGTCTCCCTTGGTCCGCACGGTGAGCAACTGGGCGCCAAAGGGTATGGGAACGGACTGAGTCCGGTTGGGAGAGAGTTCGAATTTCCAGATCGTTTTCATAGGGAGTTCCGATATTCGATTTTTCAACGGTTTGCAGATATGATGGGAAGGGCGACAGGCTGCATCTGTCTCCGGGGCTTGCCCCGACATAGGCGACTTTTCTGTTTAACTCCACAAAAATTGCCGGCGCAATGGATATCCTCTCGATGTTCTTGTTCGCTCTGCGCAACGAGGTGACGGAAATGCTCCGCCCCGTCGGTCTGCTGATGGCGGCCCCGGCCTCCTGCGAACCGCTGGTGATCGAACGCCACCTCCGCCTCCGAGACAACCCCTGGATGTTCCCGAATACGTCACTACCATCCAATGGCTGGAACATCTCCCCCAGGCGCAACCACCCTGCGCCTTGATCGTTGATGAAATTCATCCTGTGGGTACTGGGCCGGGAAACCGATATCAGCTCGAGGGGCACGGCTTTCGGTTTGAGGTGGTCGACATGGACCACAGCCGAATCGACAACATCCTGGCGACTCGTCTCGGGTCTTTCTGAGGGAAACGGGAAAAAAAGTGAGTAAAGGGACTATGGTGCAGCAAGGAAGGGTGAAATTGCCGACAGCATGCCTCTGGGTGCTGGTCTTGGCGCTGCTGGCCGCGTCCGTGGCTGAAGCCGTCGGCACGACGCATTCCCGGTATGCCCTTGCCTACACCTGGGACATGGAACCACAGCGGGTTCTTGACTACCGGCAGAAAATCGCCTCCCTGATGGGATTGAAACCGGACAGCCAACTCAAAATCGTTGGACGGGAACAGGAGTACGGCCTGGTATGGAATATCAACACCTCGATGAAACAGGCGCAGAAGCAGGCCAAGCAGCAGAGTGCGCGCTTGCGGCGGGCAGGGTTCCACCCGGCGCAGGTGGTCTCCAGCACCGATTTTGCTGAACTCTATCATGTCCAGGTGGGTCAAACTGCCCGCCCCGATGCTCTTCAGGGAGAATATACCCGGCTGAAAAATGCCCTGGGATCCCGGGCCGGCGGCAAACTGGTCATCGAAAAAATCGATGACCGGCAAGGCGCGATTGTCTACCGGGGCTGGGAAAGGAAGAAGGAGGCGCAGAAAAGCGCCCAGAACATAGCCTCCCAACTCCCCCGGACGAGCGGGGCGCCGGTGCTCATTGCCGCCATCGACCGACCGGCCGTGATGATCGCGGCTGACGCCTCTCTGGCTGAACCCCGAAAAAAAGCGGTCGCTTGGGCCCAGCACAACAAGGAGCAGCCGCAAGCCAGCCAGGAGTCCGGTGGCGGGTTCAACACCAAGATCACCTCCCTGCTTCAGGAAGAGCTCCGCAAGGCCAAAATCCAGCCCCAGGTGCGCACCGGGTGGGCAGCCTACGACCTCACCACCGATAACTATCTGGTCAGCATCAACCTCAACCGGTCCTTCCAGGCAGCCAGCATGATCAAGCCCTTTGTCGCCTTGGCCTTTTTCCACCAGGTCGACAAGGGCAAGGCATCATATACTCCGCAGCATCGCCAGATGATGGAGGCCATGATTCAGCACAGCAGCAATCCGGCGACCAACTGGTTCATCCGCCAGCTTGGCGGCCCTGCCCAGTGTGAATCCCTGTTGAAAAAGGAGTACGGCCACCTGGTCGGCCAGATCAGGATCAGGGAATATATCCCGGCCGACGGGCGCACCTATCTCAACAGCGTGCAACCCAGCGGATATATACAATTTCTCAGGGCGCTGTGGCGCCATCAGTTGCCAAGCTCCAAGGAACTGATGCGGACGATGGCCCTGCCTGGCCCTGACCGCCTGGTCTATGGCGCCGATCTTCCCCATAACACAGAAATCTACAACAAGACCGGCTCCACGGCGCTTTTGTGCGGCGACATGGGGATCTTGGTGGCGCGGGACAAGGAGGGACGCAGGATTCCCTATGCGGTGGTCGGCATTGTCGAGCGGTCGAGCCAGCCAGCCAACTACAAACAGTGGATGCATGCCAGCGGCGACGTTATCCGCGGTTTTTCTTCGTTGGTGTATGAGGAAATGAAGCGGAAGCACAACCTGCTGTGACCAGTGTACCTGCCCGGAGCTGCGGATTTTGGCTGAGGAATGGCAAGAAAACTATGAGGTTCGGTTGCCGTTTTCCAGCATCAGATAGATGGTAAGATCATCCTTGCGTATTCTGGCATTTCTGTTATCTGTGCTCAGTACTGCCCGGTTAAGGACTTGCATGTAGATGTCTGGTATAGGCAATCCCTCAATCCCTGCATGGCAGATTCAGTGCACCCTGCTCTGGATTCATTGAGGATTTGGTTGCGCAATTGGCGGATCCGTCGAATGGAGACCGGCTTACCGTGCTCATCATGGCAATAGATGGCCCCAAAAGGATGGAGGTGATCAAGCCGGCAAGCATCTGGATCATGAGGCCATGGCGGCTGTGCTGTACTTTTTCATCATGAAACAAGCTGGCCCGGTTCCATCCGCCTGACCTGCTTCCGGAACTTTTTCCTTTCAGGAACCTGTTATGACCTTTCCCATTGATCTCTCGACCTACAGCTCCCTTCGTCTCTCCGTGGCTCAGGAAACGTTGACCGGGGAGCAACGCGCCGCCTTGCGGGCCAATATCGACCTGGTGCGCGACGCCATTATTTTCTTCACCGCACTGGCCAACACCAAGGGCCTGGGTGGGCACACCGGCGGCGCCTACGACATTGTCCCCGAACTCCTGATCGCGGACGGGTTCATGAAGGGCAGTGATGCCTGTTATCCGGTCTACTTTGACGAGGCCGGCCACCGAGTGGCCATCCAATACATGATGGCGGTACTCAATGGCCACAAGACCCCCGAGTCCCTGCTCCATTACCGGGAATTCGGCAAGGGTTTCTACGGCCATCCCGAGCGCAACGAGGCAGACGGCGTCTTTTTCAGCTCGGGCCGCCTGGGGCATCTGTGGAGTTATGTCAACGGGGTGGCCGAGGCCCATCCAGATCAGGCGGTGTTTCTCTTCGGCAGCGACGGTTCCCAGCAGGAGGGTGACGATGCCGAGGCCGCCCGCTACGCCGTGGCGAGGCAGCTCAACGTCAAGCTGTTGCTTGACGATAACGACGTTACCATCGCCGGCCATCCCAGTGTCTACATGCAGGGCTACGATCTGGCCCGTACCCTGTCCGGCCATGGCCTGGATGTCCAGGTCTGCGCCGGCGAGGACCTCGACGCGCTGTTTGCCTGCATCCGCCGCGCGCTCGCGCTCCAGGGCCCCGCGGCGGTGGTGATCAAGCGGAAGATGGCGCCCGGCGTGGCCGGGATCGAGGGGCTGCCCAAGGGACACGATGTCATTCCAGCGCCCATGGCCATCGACTATCTCGCTGCCAAAGGACGCGGGGCAGCGGCGGCCATGCTTAAGGAATCGCCACGAAAGGCCGCCAAGGTAGAGTATCGCGGCAGTACTCCCGAGCAAGCCAAGAACCGCGACGAGTTCGGTGCAATCGTCAGCGACATCCTCGCCGGCATGGACAATCCCGTGGGCAAGGTGCTGGTGGTCGATTCTGACCTCGAAGGCTCATGCGGCCTGCACCATATCCGCAAGAATTGCCCCGAGGTCTATGTCCATGGCGGCATCATGGAGCGCAACAATTTCTCGGTAGCCGCCGGGTTCGGTTCGGCGTCGGGGCGGCAGGGCATTTTCGGCACTTTTGCCGCCTTCCAGGAGATGGTCATCTCCGAGATCACCATGGCCCGGCTCAACCAGGCCAATGTCCTGGCCCATTTCTCCCATTCCGGGGTCGATGACATGGCCGACAACACCTGCCATTTCGGCATCAATAACTTCTTTGCCGACAACGGCCTGGCCGAGCACGACCGAACCCGGCTCTATTTTCCGGCCGATGCCCTGCAGCTGCGGGCTATCCTCACCGCCATCTTCGATGATCCGGGGCTGCGTTTCGTTTTTTCCACCCGCTCCGGCACCCCGTTCATCCTAGACGAGCAGGGCAACAAGCGCTTTGGCGACGGCTATGTCTTCAAACGGGACAGCGACGAGATCGTCCGCCAGGGCAGGGACGGCTACATCGTCTCCTACGGCGAGATGCTCTATCGCTGCCTGCACGTGGTCGAACTGCTCAAGGAAGAGGGCATCGACATCGGCCTGATCAACAAGCCGGTGCTCAATGCGGTGGACGAGGCCATGCTGGCCACTGTGGGCGAATGCCCCATGGCGCTGGTGGTGGAGACCCAGAACAGCAAGACCGGCCTGGGCGTCCGTTATGGTTCCTGGCTGCTGGAGCGCGGATTTACCCCCAAATACGGCGCCATGGGCACCTGGAAGGATGGGGCTGGCGGTTTGTCCGAGCAGATTCCCTATCAGAGCTTGGGGACTTCGGCGATCATCGACAAGGTGAAGCAG
>WRFD01000030.1 GCA_009778955.1 Desulfobulbus sp. | reverse complement strand
GCCGCTGAAATCGCCCGGGGCCGAACCGGGAAAACGGTGGTCGCCCCCGATAAATTGTACGACTTCCTCGGGCCGCAGCGCTTTTATCCCGAAATGAAGGCCCGTAGTTGGGGAGTCGGTCTGGCCACCGGTCTGGCCTGGACGCCAGTGGGCGGCCAGATTCTGTTCATCGAGACCTCGAAGATGAAGGGCAAGGGCGGCCTAGTCCTGACCGGCAAGCTGGGCGAGGTGATGAAGGAATCGGCCACGGCTGCGCTGACCTATATCAAGGCCCATGCCGCAGCCCTGGGCATGGACGAGGATCTGTTCGCCGGGATCGACCTGCATGTGCACGTCCCGGAAGGGGCCATTCCCAAGGACGGGCCTTCGGCCGGCGTTGCCATGGTGTCGTCGCTGGTCTCGGTGATCCTGGGACGGCCGGTGCGGCAGGATGTGGCTATGACCGGCGAAATCACCCTTCGCGGCGATGTTCTGCCGGTGGGCGGCATCGGCGAGAAGGTGCTGGCCGCGCTGCGGGCGGGAATCAAGGAATTGATCCTGCCGGTGCTCAATGAAAAGGATGTCCTTGAAATTCAGGAGGATATCCGGCAAGGTGTTGTTTTTCACTATCCCCATACCATCCGCGAGGTGCTGGAGATCGTCATGGAGAAAAGCGAGGCGCAAAGCTGATGCTGGGCTGGTTTAAGAAAAAATTCGGCACTCAGCAGACCAGGACGGTCGAGACCGCCACCCCTGAACAGGGCATCCAGCCCCCGATGGAGGAGGAGATTGTCGTTGCCGGACAGGCGGCGGCCATCGAGCCTGAAACAGTACCGGCGGCCCAGGCCGCTCCGGCTGCGCCGGCCGAACCGGCGGCGGTCAGTGAGGAACCGTTGCCGGCGGCGGAACCGTCCTTGCCGGAAGCGGAGGAGGCGCCCTCCGGACCGATTGCGCCGTCGGTTCCAGAACCTACTGCATTGCCGGCTGCCGAACCGGAGAAACCGCCGGGGCTGGCTTCGCCGGAACCGCCGACTCCTGAGCCGGCCGATACGGAAAGGATAGCGGCTCTCCCCATTGTTTCCGAAAAGGCAGGAGAGGAGGCGACCGCCCCCTGGCCGAATGCGGCCGGGGCTGTTACCGAAGCCGCCATCGAGGCTGTCGCCGAAGTGTCCGGGGAGATGGCGGAGGAGACGGAAGAGGAGGAGGAGGCGTCTGTCGCCGGTGAAGAGAGCCCGGAGGAGAAGGAGCAAGCCGGAGTGGAACCGGCCGCCAACCGGGCAGCCGCCAGCACCCAGGGAAAACCGGTCGCCAGATCCTTGTTCCAGCGCTTGCAGGAGCGGCTGGGCAAGACCAGGGATGCCCTGGCCTATCGTCTCGACCAGCTTTTTTTGGGCAAAAAGGAAATCGATCAGGATCTGTTCGACCAACTGGAGGAGATTCTGATCACCGCCGATCTCGGCGTGGCCACGACCATGGAGTTACTGGAGGCGGCCCGTAAGAAGATCAAGCGGGACCAGTTGAGCGATCCCCAGGCCCTGAAGGCCATCATCCGCGACCAGATCCTCGCCTATATCGAAGCCTCGGAGCAGCCGGCCGAACTGGTGATGCCGGAAGAAGGGCCATTCGTCATCATGGTGGTGGGGGTCAATGGGGTGGGCAAGACCACCACCATTGGCAAGCTCGCCGCCAAATTCGTCCGCTCAGGGCAGTCAGTGCTCCTGGTTGCCGGCGACACCTTCCGCGCCGCCGCCATCAACCAGCTCAAAATCTGGGGCGAGCGGGTCGGGGTCGAGGTCGTGGCGCAAAATCCGGGGGCCGATCCATCTTCGGTGGTCTTCGACGGTTTGACCTACGGGGTTGCCCATGGGCACGAGGTGATTGTCATCGATACTGCCGGCCGGTTGCATACCAGCGTCAACCTGATGGAAGAACTGAAGAAAATCAAGCGGGTCATTGGCAAGAAGATGCCCGGCGCTCCCCACGAGATCATGCTGGTGCTTGATGCCACCACCGGCCAGAACGGCATCTCCCAGGCCAAGCTCTTTCATCAGGCCGTGGGCATCAGCGGCCTGGCCCTGACCAAGCTCGACGGCACCGCCAAGGGGGGCATTGTCGCCAATGTCTGCCGGGAGCTCAAGATACCGGTGCGATTCATCGGCATTGGCGAACAGATCGACGACCTGCGCGATTTTGATGCCAGCGAGTTCGTCGAGGCGTTGTTTGCCATCCAGGCGGACTAAAAAAATAAAAACATCCGTTGCCCCCTGTCGTCTTGACCAGGTACGCGACAAGCCCCGCCCTTCAGGGCGGGGAAGGATAGCCCGTCGATTTCCCACGCATCCCGCCTGGGGCCGGATGTCGCGCACGGCCATAGTTTTTGTCCTGTCCCCCTGGCGTGAGCCGTGGGATGAGGTGAGGATTTGCTTTGCCGGCCATGCGGGATGCCGAGTTTATCCAATCGCCATCTCGGGGTGCTGGGATGGCTGTAGATTCTGATTGTCAATTCCCGAAAAAAAATCGTATTTGTTGTCCATTCTTACCCCGTCTTTTTCCGGTGCGCCTCGGCACGCGATCCGATGACAATATATTGCATATTTTGTTAAGAATGACTATGTGTTGCACCTGAAATGTTAATTTATCGGCTAACTCCGTTCATTGGAGTGAACATCAAGGCGGTGTTCATTGGGATGTGCCCTTGTCCATGGGCGTGACCAGTCATCGCACAACAAGCCGCGCAAGCAGATTCAGGCCATGACACTTAAAAATCCAGATGTAATCGATTCTTCCCCTTCTCCCGCGCGGCCGCCGGCAGCCCGGGGCAAGAAGCCTTTGCGGCTCAGTCGTTTGTTTTCTGCAATGCGCCGCCACCGCAAGCCCGCCATCCTCTGCGTTGCCTTTCTCGGCCTGGCGGCTGTTGGATGGTGGGCGGTTGAGCGCCTGGGGCATGTTACCGAAAACGATGCCCGGGTGAAGGCGGATATGGTCATCGTCAGCAGCCGGGTCGACGGGTGGATCACCGAGCGTCCGGTCACCGACGGCCAGGTCGTGGAGCAGGGACAGGAGATGATTATGATCGACCAGCGGGAGGCCGATCTCAAGCTCACCGAGTTGCGGGCCATGGCCGAAGCGATTCGGCTGCGTCAGGAACGGATCGCCATCCAGCATCAGATGATGAAAACCACGGCCCACGACGCGGTGACCGCCGCCCAGGCCAGACAGAAGGCTGCGGCCTCGAAACTGGATCAGGCCCGGCGTGAATTCCAGCGGGCCGAGGAGCTGCTCGGCCGGATGGTTTCCCGAGAAGTGTGGGAACAGCGGCAGACCCAGTTGCGGCAGGCTGAGGCTGAGGACTTGTCGGCCTCAGCCGCCCTGGCCGATGCCCAGGTGAAACTCGGCGATATCGAAGTATTGCACAAAGAGCTGGATACCCTTGCCCAGGAAGCGGCCCAGGTGGAGGCCCAGATTCGCAGGCAGGAGATCAATGTGGCTGATCGGCGAGTGCGCAGCCCGATCAACGGGATCGTAGACCAGAAGTTTGTGCAGCCAGGGGAATATGTTATTCCTGGCCAGCGATTGTTTATCATCCATGAGCCCAAGAAAGTATGGATCGATGCCGACATTAAGGAGACCAAGTTAGATCACCTGCGACCAGGGCAACCTGTCGAGATCAGTGTCGATGCCTATCCTGACCGCCGTTTTGTCGGCTATATCGAACGGATCGGCAATGCCGCGACCGGCGAATTCGCTCTGTTGCCAAGTCCCAATCCTTCCGGCAACTTTACCAAAATCGTTCAGCGCGTACCGGTGCGTATTGTCGTTGAACAGCCGGATGACAATCCTTTGCGTCCAGGCATGATGGTTGAGGTGGACATTGACACGCATCAGCATTGAGCAAGCGCTTCCCGAACACGGCCAAAGTTCCATGCTGGAACTGATGCCGAAGAGGGAGCGGCGCCGGGGCCATGCAGCCTGGCGCGCTGCGCCGGGAATGCAGCGCAATACAAAAGCCACTCTCCTGTCCATGTTGGTCTGCCTGTTTGTCTTAGCTGGCTGCACAGTGGGACCTGATTATGTCAAGCCTGAGACAGCGCTCGACCCATTGCACAACGCCGAGGCGGTGGCGTCCCGCCCATCCGCTCCGGAAGAACCTCCGCTCGATCAGTGGTGGACGGGATTTCATGACCCACAGTTGACTAAGATTATCGAACGGGTCTTCAAACAAAACTTAGACATCCAGGCCTCACTGGAGCGCGTTGGACAGGCGCGCGCCGTTGTCAGGGCATCGGGCGCGAAATTGTTGCCCACACTTGACGCCAATGCGCAAGCCACCTACGAGCGCGCGTCGCTTGAAGATCCGCTTGCAGCCGTTGCAAATTCAGTGGGTTTCCCCCGCTACATGGAAGTGTACAGCGTTGGCCTGAGTTCTTCCTGGGAAGTCGATCTGTTCGGCGGGCTCAGACGTCAGGAAGAAGCGGCATTGGCCATGGCTGGCGCCGCCGAGGCAATGCATGCGGGGGTACGAATTTCAGTCGCGGCGGAGGCCGCCGACACCTATTTCAGGATTCGCGGCGATCAGGCGCAATTGCAGGTCATTGAAGCCCGGATTGTCAACGATACCGACTTGCTGGCAATGCTCAGGGAGCAGAGAGCCCATGGCTTGGCCACCGATCGGGAAGTGGCGCAGGGTGAAGCGCTGCTGGCCCATACCCAAGGGGTGGGGACCCTTTTGCGGATCGATCTCGAAGTGCAGTTGAATCGCATTGATGTCCTCATGGGTGTGCAACCAGGGACCTATGCCAATGAGTTGCGCGTTCCCTCGGCCGTTCCTGCGGCGCCGCGAATAACCGCGCAGTCTTCCGACTTTTTGCGCCGTCGCCCAGATGTCATTGCCGCTGAACGGGAATTGGCCGCTGCCAATGCGCGGATCGGGGCAGCCCTTGCCGGATATTATCCGGCAATCTCCCTGTCAGGTTTGCTCGGCTATGAAGCCTTTACCGGCGGCCAACTGTTCAGAAACGAGACCTTGCAACCAGTGGGAATCGTTGGTCTTCGCTGGCGACTCTTTGATTTTGGCCGGGTCGATGCGGAGGTCGCCCAGGCCGATGCAGCGACCCGTGAGGCGCTCGTCCGCTACCGGCAGGTTGTCTTGCGCGCCGCCGAGGATGTCGAGAACGCCTGTATCGCGCTCGTTCAGCTTGAAGCCTACAGTCAAGATGTGGCGAGGCAGATCAATGCCTTGACTCAGGTCTACGAAGACTCGAAAACGGCCTATCGTGCCGGGATGATTCCTCTGACCGATGTGCTGGATGCCGACCGGCAACTGCTTGCCGCGGGAAGCGAACTGCCTCGTGCCCAAGCCGATGCCGTCCGTGCATCTGTCCGGTTGTTCAGATCACTGGGAGGAGGATGGTGATGCGATCAACTGTAGGTGTACTGTGGTGACCCAGGTCACAAGCGAAGAGCTGTCCACCCGCTACGGCGCCGCGTACAAATGGTACGTTTCGTTGACTGTCTTGATGGGGCTGATAGCGATGATAGCCTCGGCCACCATCGTCAACGTGGCAATGCCCGACATCATGGGCGAGTTCGGTATGGGCCAGGATCAGGCCCAATGGCTGTCAACCGCGTTCCTCGCCTCGATGACTGCGGCCATGCTGGCGGCCACCTGGGCCGTAAAATCATTCGGAAGCCGAAAAGCCTACAATATAGCGCTCATCGCCTTCGCCTTAGGTTCCCTTTTGGGGGCATTCAGCACCAACGACATTGTATTGATTGTTGCCCGGATCATTCAGGGCGCTGCTGCGGGATTGGCCCAACCCCTGGGCATGGTGGCCATGTTTCAGGTCTTTCCGCCCAACCGGCGCGGTTCGGCCATGGGGCTCTACGGCATGGGGGTCATCCTGGCCCCGGCCCTTGGCCCCACAGTTGGGGGTATGTTGATCGACAACTACTCGTGGCATTACGTGTTTTTTCTTGGTTTGCCGTTCTGTGCCGTGGGCCTTTTGCTGTCCACGATGTTTCTGGCGACGGTCAAGGAACCCGAAAGGCCCGCCTTCGATTGGCTCGGTTTCATCCTGTTGTCGGTGGGTATCGCTGCCTTTCTCGCCGGTCTGTCCAATGGGCAGCGCATGGGGTGGGATTCAACCTTCGTGCGAGGGGCGTTCTGTCTGGCAACGATCACCATGTGCGCTTTCGTGGTGCAGGAGCGGCGCGCCGGAACTCCGTTGCTCGCTCTCGACGTGTACTATAACTCGCGATTCGTCGCCGCCTCTGTGGTCGGGTTCATTCTCGGCATGGGGGTCTATGGCTCCACCTACCTGGTGCCGCTTTTTGTTCAGACGATCCAAGGGTATACCCCGACTGAATCCGGCCTTCTCCTAATGCCTGCCGGTATCGCGTTGGGCATTGTCTTTCCTCTGGCCGGAGGATTAAGCGACCGGTTCCCTCCGTATCTCCTGATTTTTGTGGGGATGGCTCTGTTTGGGGTCTCTAATTATCTCATGAGCTACGTTGACACGGATACCGCATTTTGGACCTTTGCCTGGTACGTCGTGATCGGGCGTGTCGGTTTGGGGTTCATTCTGCCGTCCCTCAACAGCGGCGCTCTCAGGGTGTTGGATCATCATCTGATCAGCGACGGAGCTGGAGCGATTAATTTTATCCGTCAGTTGGGAGGAGCAATCGGGGTGGATATGCTCTCTGTCTATCTGGAACGGGAGACGACTTTTTATGCGCACGAAATCAACGCGATGCAAACAGGAAGCCACTCCGGCGCCACAGCCCTGCATCTCATTGCCGCCACGCTGAAACGGGCCGGATTGTCGGACCCTGCCGCTGCCAACGAAGCCCACCGCTTTCTGTCGAACACGATCTCGGGCCAGGCCAATGTGATGGGATTCCGAGAAAGCTTCCTGCTTGTTGCCGTGATATTTTTTATCGCGCTCTTGCCTACCTGGTACATGCGGGCAAAGCGGCGTCCCAATCAACTCAGGCGGGCCAACTGAACCCGCTGTGAACCAGCAATAAAGGTGATCGCTGATGTTCGACACGATTCTCGTTGCCGTTGACGCATCCGGCCAAAGGGGTGCTGTCCTGCTGCATGCGGCGGAGATAACGCGCCGCTTTGCCGCCAGACTCCACCTGGTTTCCGTCTATGACCTCGATCAGATGTGGGAGACGAAGATGCCCGAACCAAGCCCCGAAATTTTCGAAGCGCTGGCCGCGGAAAGCAAAAAGCCGCTTGAAGAGGCGCGACAGGAGCTTGCCACCGTGGGTATTGCGGCGCAATGCCATTTTTTGAAGGGTCCGGTCATTGAGCAGATCGCGATTTTGGCTAAAAGCCTCGATGCCGATTTGGTTGTCATGGGGCACCGTTATGTCACCGGGCTGCGGCGGTTGCTGGAAAGTTCTGCGGCAAAGGGCCTGATCGACAAGTCGCCGTGCAGTGTCCTGATAGTCAGAGAAGGCAAGGTGGTCTGAGGCCAATGACCTGACCCGGGTCCGGCTTTGCCGGGAAGAACGACTTATTGTCTGACCATTGCAAGGACGGGATTTTAGTTCGGACCGGGCGGAGACGGGATCGCCGTTCTCCCGCCGAACTCCCCGGCCTGATGGCTATGGCGTTTGTTGACAGCGCATCGAAGGCTGACCCTGGCCCCAGGTGACCATCGCCTCGCCCTGGTGTGCCCAGAAGGCGGCATTGGCGCCCTGGTACTTGGCGCCGCTGGCGCTGGGCTGCTGGATCATGAACGCCGTTTCGCCGCCGTATTCGACTATCAGGGCCGGCGGATCGGTCTTGAAAAAGGTGGCCAGCATATTGGGCGAGGAAATGCCGTCGCAGGCAAACCTATACGGCCCGAGAAACGGCGCCAAACGATATCTGGCCTGTAGTTCGGCTATGCGAAGGGTGTAGTTTTTCCTGACACAGCCGCGTTGGTCCGCGCTTTCCCGGCACTCGTCCATGTCCTTGCCCCAGCCCCACTGTTCGGCCTGCGTCAGCGGGGGCGGGGCGTCAACTGCCTTCTCGGCCGCTATGGCGGCAACCATCGCCAATTCGCGGTCAAGTGCCGACAGCTCCGGGTCCGCATGGATCATGGCTTCCATGCCGCCGGCTTTGATCAGGTTGCGGGGAAACAGTACCGCCGGCGCCTTGCCGGAGCGCTTGGCGCTCTCTTCCGCCTCTCGGACGATCTGATCGACGCGGCGGCACCAGTCCTCGCTATCCTGGCGCGGTCCATCGGCCTGGTCCCGGAGGCCGATCCTGTGCGCTACCACCGACCTCCATTCGGCTGAGCCCAGATCCGGTCCATGCCCCTGGCCGTCGCCTGTCGGCGCCCTGTTCTCGATGGATCGATACCATGCCGGGGTGCAGCAACCTCCTTGGCCGGCAGGCTCTGCCTCGGCAAGGGCCGGATGAACCCATGCAACCAGCACGACAAAAAGAATAAGCGGCGAACAGTTCATTGTGTTCTCTGCGTTTTCAGAGGGACGAAGTTTTTTTATTTTTCCGTCTCCGGCAGCCGGTTACGGACGCCCGCACAAGAGTGGTTTTGATTTTGTTTTTTAATTTGCATAGCAACTTGATGCCATGGTAATTGACATCCTCTGAAAATTATTTGATTGTGGTGCGGGGCGAGGTCCGGAGCCGGCCGGCATGAGACTGCTTGCGCCAACAGGGTGAGGAACCAAGGCCGTTGCAAAGGGACCCCTGTCGTTTTCCGCATGACGCCCCAGGCGGACTGGGCTGATCAGCCTCGTTGCGCAGCCGGGAGGGCGCCGGGGCATCGGCAATGAAGTCAGTCGTGCTCGACCCCGATGGGGCGGGGCGCACATTTTTTTGTTTTTCGTTCAAGGAAATCCGATTTGGAGTATTACCGACGACAGAATCAACCGGGCTGTGGCGGTTGTCTGCTGGTTCTGGCCATAGTGGCCCTGGTCACCGGCGGCGCCCCCGGCCTGCTCAATTTGTTCGGCTTTTTGCTGTATTCCGGTCTAGCCGGGGTGCTGGTGCTGTTCGCCGCGTTCTGGGGCTTTACCTATTACATGCGGCGTAAAGTTGCCGACTATGAGGCCTCGCAGACCGAAAGCCACAACCGCTTTGTGTTTTTGCTGGTCAACATCCTGGTGAAGATCGCCCAGGTCGACGGCCATTTCACCCGGGCGGAGCTGAACGCCATCCTCAACTTTTTCCAGCACCACCTCCGCTACAACCAAGAGAAGATGTACTGGGTCAAGCAGCTGGTCAAGGAGGCGCGGGACAATCCCACCGACCTGCGGCAACTGCTGGAGGAGTTCCGCAATGGATTCGCCTATGAACCCCGGCTGATCCTCCTGGAGCTCATCTATCAGATCATCCACACCAAGCAGCCGCCACCGCCCGATGAATTGCGGCTTGCCCGCGAGGTCGCCCTGGTCTTGCAGATTTCGGTGTACGACCAGCGGACCATCGAAGCCAAGTATATGTACCGCCAGCGGCAGGAAGCCGCCAGCGCCGGTCAACTGGAGGAGCAGCACTACGCGGTGCTCGGTCTGGAACCAGGGGCCGATTTTGCCGAGATCAAGAAAGCCTATCGGAAATTGTCCATGCAGTACCACCCGGACAAGGTCGGCCATCTGGGCGAGGAGTTCAAAAAGGTGGCCGAGGAGAAAATGAAGGAAATCAACGTGGCGTACGGCTATTTCGAGAAGAAGTTCGCCAACGGCAGGTAGCCGGGAGAAAAGCTGGAAAGCCCGCGGTTGAGAGACCGCAGCTTTTCGATGCCTGTACGTCTTACCAACTTAAAACGAGAGAGGGCAATCAATGAGCGGTGTGGCCAAGAAGATGCAGGCGTTTGCGGAACAATCCTCCTGGATACGGAAGATGTTTGAGGAAGGTGCCCGGATGAAGGCCGAGTTCGGCGCCGACAAGGTGTTTGATTTCAGTATCGGCAACCCCGATGTGCCGCCGCCGGCTAAATTCTATACCGTGCTCCGCGAACTGGCCGCCAACGAGCAGCCGGGCGTGCATGGCTACATGCCTAACGCGGGCTATCCCTTGGTCCGCGCGGCCCTGGCCAGGCGGCTCGGGGCCGAGCAGGGCGTCAAGCTGGATGAGGGTGACATCCTCATGACCTGCGGCGCTGCCGGCGGATTGAACGTGATCTTCAAGGCCTTGCTTGATCCGGGCGACGAAGTGGTCATCCTTTCGCCTTTTTTCGTCGAATATAAGTTTTATATCGACAACCACGGCGGCGTGGCCAAGGTCGTCCCCACGGACAAGGAATTCGACCTCGATCTGGCGGCGATCGAGGCGGCGCTGACCGCCAGGACCAAAGTGGTGCTGATCAACTCGCCCAACAACCCCACCGGCCAGATCTATTCGGCGGCCTCGCTTGGCCAACTCGGCCAGATGCTCGATGCGGCGGGCAAGCGGTTCGGCACGGCCATCTTTCTGGTGTCCGACGAGCCCTACCGCAACATCGTCTTCGACGGCCACAAGGTGCCGCCGTTGATGCCCACCACCACCAACGCCATCATCGCCTCCTCGTACTCGAAAGAGCTGGCCCTGCCTGGCGAGCGCATCGGCTATCTCGCCGTTCATCCCGGCATGGCCGGCAAGGAGGCGGTGGTCGGGGCGCTGACCCTGGCCAACCGCATCCTCGGTTTCGTCAATGCCCCGGCCCTGATGCAGCGGGCCGTGGCGCAGCTGCAGGACGTGTCGGCGGACAGCTCGGTCTATGCCCGGCGCCTGGACGTGTTCTGCAAGGTGCTGGACGAGGCGGGCATGAGCTATGTCCGCCCCAAGGGCGCCTTTTATCTCTTCCCCCAATCGCCGATCGACGATGTCGAATTCTGTCGCCTGCTGACCGAACAGAAGATCCTGGCGGTGCCGGGCCGCGGCTTCGGCCTCCCCGGCTATATCCGCCTGTCGTTCTGCGTCGACGAGAAGGTGATCGCCGGTTCGGCCGAGGGCTTCAAAAAGGCGATGGCGCTGGCCAGGAAATAAGCGCCCACAACTCCTCCCACGGCAAACAAAAAAGCCGTCTTCGCGCAGAAGACGGCTTTTTTGTTTTCCCTTTGTTGTTTTTTGTTTTTATCCCCGGTCCGCCTTACGGATGACCTCGCACAGGTCGTGGGCAATCGCGGTGATCTCTTGTTCGTCCTCGCCCTCGGTCATCACCCGGATCACCGGTTCGGTGCCTGAGGCCCTGACTAGGATGCGGCCGCTGCTGCCCAGTTGCCGTTCCGCCTTGGCCAGCGCCTCGGAGAAGCCGGGGATGTGCTCCGGCGCAATTCTTGAGGCCATGCGCACATTCTTCAGCACCTGGGGAAAGGTGGACATGATCGTGGCCAGCTCGGAAAGGGGCTTGTTCTTCTTGATCATGATCGTCAGCAGTTGCAGGGCCGCCAGGGCGCCGTCGCCGGTGGTGTTGTGGTCGAGGAAAACCAGGTGCCCCGATTGCTCGCCCCCGAAGTTATAGCCCTTGGTCCGCATGGCCTCGACTACGTAGCGGTCGCCCACTTGGGTGCGCACCATCAGGCCGCCCATGGCGTGCATGGCCTGCTCCAGGCCCATGTTGCTCATCACCGTGGCGACCAAGGTCTTTTTCTTCAGCTTGCGCCGGTGCATCAATTCGCTGGCGCAGATGGCCATGATATGGTCGCCGCCGACGATGTTGCCGTGCTCGTCGCAGACGATCAGCCGGTCACCGTCGCCATCCAGGGCCAGGCCGATATCGGCCCCCAGTTGTCTGACCTTGGCGGCCATCAGCTCTGGGTGCAGGGCGCCGCACTCGTGGTTGATGTTCTTGCCGTCCGGGTCGACGCCGATGGTGGTTACCTTGGCGCCCAGCTCGGAGAAGACGTGGGGCGCGACCTTGTATGGGGCGCCGTGGGCGCAGTCGAGGACGATGTGGAAATCGTCGAGCACGTAGTCCTTGGGAAAACTGTTTTTCAGGTAGACGATGTAGCGGCCGGCGGCATCCTCGATCCGCGAGGCCTTGCCGACCTCGTCGGCCACCGGCCGGAGCGCGGCCATTTTCTGGGAGAAGATCAAGTCCTCAATGTCGGCCTCCAGCTCGTCGGGCAATTTAAAGCCGTTGGCGGAAAAGATCTTGATGCCGTTGTCCTGGAAAGGATTATGCGAGGCTGAGATGACCACGCCGGCATCGGCCCGCATCGAGGTGGTGATAAAGGCGATGCCCGGGGTGGGCAGAGGGCCAACCAACTGCACATTGACCCCCATCGAGCAGATGCCGGCAGCCAGGGCATTTTCGATCATGTAGCCGGAAAGCCGGGTATCCTTGCCGATGACAATGGTGTTGCCTTTGACCTGGTTTTTGACGATGAAGGCGATGGCCCGACCGATCTGCATGGCAATCTCCGTGGTCATGGGGTAGACATTGGCCACGCCGCGCACGCCGTCGGTTCCGAAAAGTTTTTTCATGGGTCGATCCTGTCGAGGTTGAGAAGAAAAATGAACTCCCGGGGGAGTGCAAAGAAAAAAAGGTTCATGCTCAGGGCTGTAACCGCACTTTGTCCGGGGTGACGGCATGGATGACGATGGGACTGTGGCCCGGAGGGGTGACGGCGCGAACCAGCACCAAGACCTCGCTGCCGCCCTTGTCCGGAGGCGGTCCGGCCGAGGCCTGGAACAGGGAGGACAGTTCCGGGGTGATCTGGACAAGCCGTTCCGGGATATCCGCCTCGACCGCGACCGTGGCCGGCGAGAATTTTGCCGTGGCGTCGATGCTCTTGCCGTCGATCGGAATACCGCGCACGATTTTCTTCAGCATGATTTCCTTGAGGGTGACGTTGGCCTCGATCACAGTCTCGCCGATCAGGTTGAGCAGGGCCTCGCTGAGGGTGAGATGCGCCTGCAAGGCGCCGGATTTGTCGATCCCGTCGAGGTCGATCACCGAGGTTTTCAGGATGTTTTCCTTTTCCAGCATGGCCTGGGGCCCGCTCACGGTGATTTGTGGCGGATTGAGGGTCAGGCTTTCCAGCTCGAAGCCGGCCGCCGGCTTGCCTTTGGTCACCGGAATGATGGGGAAATCCTTGCGGGCCAGCCGGTCGATCAGCAGGGTGATGTTGGCTGGCTGCACCCGCTGCACGGTGATGCCGTATGGCAGGTGAATGGAATCTTCATCGTTTTTCACCACCAGGGGGCCAGGTTCGGCCTTGCTCAGGTCGACCGGGCGGGAGATGTTCTGCTGCCGCATTTCCTGGATCAGACGCCGCGGACCGCTGATCACCACTTCGATGTCCTTCTTGTATTGGTTGCCGATAACTAAGTTGGACGGAAGATTGCGAAGTTCAAGGGGAATGGTGACGGTCAGGTCCAGACGGTCCTCGGCGACGACAAAGTACCAGAGACTGGCGCTGAGGAGCAGGGACAGAAGCTTGAGCAACCAGTGCTTGGTGACAAATGTGAGATCAGGCTTTCTTGTCATGGGTCCGCAACTGAGTCAGCCAGGAGAACCAGCCGCCGGTGGCGGCGTTTGGAACCAGCAGTTCCTTGAGGGTGGCGGTCAGCGATTTGTCGTCGTGGAACGGGGTGATTTGGCCGTATCGCACCAGTGAGATTTCCTGGGTTTCCTCGGAAACCACGATGGTGATGGCGTCGGTCTCCTCGGACAGGCCGAGGGCGGCGCGGTGGCGGGTTCCGTAGCGTTTGTCGATGCGTTGGTTCTGCGACAAGGGGAGCAGGCAGCCGGAGGAGTGGATGCGGCCCTTGTGGATGACCACGCTGCCGTCGTGCATGGGGGAGGCAGGGAGAAAGATGGCCACCAGCAACTCGTGCCGCAGGCGGGCGTCGAGGCGGTGGCCGGTGGCGACCAGGTCGCGCAGGCCGGTGTCGCGCTCAATGACCATCAGCGCGCCGATTCTCCGTTTGGCCATGTAGGTGGCGGCGCGGACGATTTCCTCGATATCTTTTTCGGCCAGGTCGCTGGCCTTGTGCAGAAACGGCGTCTTGCCCATCTGGGTGAGGGCGCGGCGGATATCGGTCTGGAAGACAATGACGAGCACCAGCAGGATCGAGCCGAGGAAGGTCTTGAGCAGCCAATGGAGGGTTTGCAGTTCGAACTTGCCTGCCAGGACATAGATGATAATAATGAGGGCGATGCCTACCAGCATCTGCACGGCGCGGGTGCCGCGGATGAGCAGCATGGTCCGGTAGATGATGTAGGCGACGATGAGGATATCGAGGATATCCCGCAATCGGATGGAATGGATCGCTTCGAGCATGCCTGGTACAGTGGAATACCATAAAGAAGAACAGGGTGGCGACAGTAGCTATTTTGTAGCATGCCGGCTGTCGCTTGAACAGGGGAAAGTCGTTTTGGACCCCTGCGAAATGCAGATGACGGCAAGCGGTTCAAGACAGGGGCCTCCCGCGATGCTTTGGCCTGGCGGCAGGACGAAAACTGAAGAGGAGCAGCCATGATCGAGGCATTGGTGCGCCAGACGCGAACCGTGCGCCGTTTTGTTGAACAAAAGGCGGTCGAAACGCCGCTTTTGCGCGCATGGGTCGATCTTGCCCGGCTCGGAGGTTCGGCGCGGAACGCCCAGGCGCTGAAATATATGATCATCACCGAAGCAGCGCTGCGAGCCCAGTTGTTTCCCCTGCTCGGCTGGGCCGGATGCCTGCCTGACTGGCCTGGTCCCGGTCCGGGCGAGCGTCCGCCGGCCTACATCGTTTGCCTGCTCGACGACGCCTTGGCGCGGGGACCGGAGACCGAGGCCCATTTCGATCTGGGCGTCGCCACCCAGAATCTTCTGCTCGGCGCCGCGGCGCACGGGGTGTTCGGCTGCCGCATCGGGGCCTTTTCCGCGGAAAAGGTTCAGCGCCTGCTCGGGCTGGAAGACCGTTTCAGGGTGCTGCTGGTGCTGGCCCTCGGTTACCCGGCCGAGACCGTGGTGGTGGAAGAGATGAGGCCAGAAGGAGACATCCGCTATTGGCGGGACGAACAGGGCGTGCATCACGTGCCCAAGAGATCGCTGGCAGAGGTGCTGGTCAGCCCCCCGGCGCCGAAATGAGCCATACGGTCATGTTGCAGTTGCTCGGCCTATTTTCCTTGGTCGTCTTTATCGGCAGCCTGATCGCGGTGCCGTGGCTGATCGGCCGGATGCGGCCTGATTACTTCATAACCCATTGGCACAAGATTGATGCCCGTCATCGGCGGCATCCGGCCCTGGCCCTGGCGATCTGGCTGGCGCGCAACAGCATCGGCCTCTGCCTGCTGGTTGCCGGCATCGCCATGCTGTTTCTGCCAGGGCAGGGGCTGCTCACCATTCTTGTAGCCATCTGCATGATGGACGTGCCCGGCAAGCGCCGCCTCCTTGACAGGCTGTCCGGCAACAGCCACATTCAGGCCGGATTGAATTGGATACGGAGGAAACAGGGCAAGGCGGAATTCGTTTTCGAGAATCAGAATCGTGACGGTTGAGCAGTCGCGTGATAGGAGAGCGTTGAAGCAGTGGATGATGGCGTCAAGGGGCGGCTCCTGCCGCTCGAATGATCCGTTTGATCGAAAACAATGATCGTTCCCACGTTCCGGCGGGGGAACGGAACGGGAACGCAATCCTTGCAGCTCTCGCGGCCCGTAGTATTCGGCGTCATTTTCCTCGTCCCCATAGTGCAGTCTCCCTGCGTGAAATGCATTCTTTTCTGACTTGCCTAAAGAAAAGAAGGGCAACCGCGCTGCTGAGACGACCCCGGTCGCCGGGATGCAGAACCGGCGGGACAAACAGCGGGTTGGCTGGCCCAACCGGCGCTCGCTACGCTCGAACAGTTCGCCCCTGTTTCCAGTTTCTCGTCGCTTCGCGACGGGGGAGGGAAGTTTCACATCCCACCGCCCAACTCAGCGGCAACGGCGTTGAAACATCTGTTCCAACATAACGTACCTCAACGATCTGTTTTTTTCCGGACTTCCCACCAGACAGAAACATAGGTCGGCGTGCTCTTGATCGCATCACCAGTATCCCATCCGCTTGCCGTTGAGAATGCATTGACAAAGGGGCATGTTGCGATACATTGTATGTAAATTATATGACAGGAGGTGGACTATGTCCCAAACAATCTTGAGCATACGCATGGATTCGGACATAAAAAAGCGTTTCGATGCCTTTTGCGCGGACGCGGGCATGAATGCCACGGTGGCCGTCAATATGTTTGCCCG
>WRFD01000029.1 GCA_009778955.1 Desulfobulbus sp. | reverse complement strand
GCCCAGGGTCTCGTTCTTGACCTTGCCGTCTTCACGGCAGCTGCGCCTGAGCAGATGGGCATGGCAGATCTTGCTCTTGCAGGTACGCTTGGTGGTGACGACGTGTGCGGTTCATTTTCTTGCAGGCATGGTGGATTAGACCACATATCCATCCTGTCGTCAACAGCTTTCTGTTTTTTTTAGTGACTACATTTTAGAGCCGCCGGCAACCGCAATATCCGTAAATCATCTAGAAAGTCAGAAAGTTACCCTCGCATGCCCACGGCTAGAGCCCTAGAACTTCGGCTTAGGGTGTTGGTGCGCGGAGCAAACCCGGTGAACACAGAGGATTCATTGCCATGCGCCTTCGACGCCAACCATGGCGGGAGGGGAAGCGCCCTGGCGCCCCCCCTCCCGCTCAGCAATCAGAATTCATAGGTCAGCCGTAGGGTGCCTGTCACGCCCTCCCTGGCGCCCACATTACCCTGCACGCCCGCATCCAAGGACAGGGGCAGGTTGGGAGAGGGCTTGAAGATCAGCCCCAGTTCGCCGATGCCCGTGCCGCCGCCCAGATCTGGCGCGTCGATCCTGTCGCCGTTGATAGTGGCCTCGGCCTTGCCGTCAAATTCATAGTCAAAGTAGGCGCCTCCATAGTAGGTGAAATACTCGTCCATCGCGTAAGAGTACCGGCCGCCCGTACGCCAGCGCAGCGAGTCGGCGGACTGGAATTGAATCCTGTCGCCGGAAATGGCCACGCTATCGTCGTTCAGGTGGAGCCAGATATACTTGGTGGACAGATCCAGGCTAGACTTGCCGCTAATGTTCCACGCATACCCTACCCCGGCGTGGAAACCGAAATACATGGCGCCGGAATCGTAGTAGGTCCTGTCGCCGCCGCCGTTTAAGATATCACGGCTATCGAAGTCGGTATCGGCATAGCCGGTGCGAATGGAGGCTTCCCCGTACATGCCGCCCGGACCGACTGGAACCTCGTAACGGCCCAGAACACCGAAACCATAGTAGCTGGCATTTCCATCGCCCCTGACGGCAGGAGCGGCATTGAAGCTGTTGTGGGAATCATAACTGCCCCAGCCGGCCTCAAAGAAGGCCGCTGTCACCAGGCTGCTCTTCGCCGTCGTTGGCGCGCGCCAGGCCAGACCGGTCAGGATATGGATACCGTCCACATCGATGTCGGAACCGGTATCGTAGCTCAGGGAACCGACGCTGGTGGCGGCAAAGGGCACAAGCATGCCTTCCTTGCGCTCCGTCTCCAGCATGGCGGCATACATGCCCGGACCCCAGATCAGATCGGCCTGGTTGAGAAAGGCCAGCCCCGCAAGACGCCCTTCGGAAATCGCCTTGACCTGTTCGTTGGCTCGCGCGCCGAGGTAGAGATTTAATTCATCGGTAATCAGGTAGTAGGCCGTGGCGATGCCCTCCGCGCCCACATAGACGCCGTCATGGTTGGAGATGAGGCCGTCCTCGGTCTTGATGAGGGTAATCTTTTGGTCGATTTTCAGATCCGGGGCGCCGCCGGCAAGATTGTTCACCTTGACCAGACTGTCTCTGATATCCGCCCCGTTTTCAACCAGCAGCATGTACGCGCCGGTATCACTGGTGCCCATGGCATTAGGCAGGGTGAAAGTAATGGTGCTGCCGAAACCGGAGAACATCGCGCTGCCGCCATTGGTGTTGATCGTCGCGTTCTGGCCGTCAACGTACAAATTCTTGAATTTATAGGCAGTCGACGCCTCGGAGTAATCAAAAGTCGCATCCTCGCCTAGGCGCATCGTGCCGGTGGCCAAAGAGGCGTCCGGACCTAGAGCCAGCTTGCCAGCGGCAATATTCAGAGTGCCGGTAAAGGTGTTTGCATTGGTCAGGGTCAGCACGCCCGAACCGTCCTTGGTCATGTCGCCGGAGCCGGAAATGATGCCGGACAAGATTTGATTGATGGAGCCGGTGGGTTCATTATCTGTATCGTATTCATGTTGATCGAAAACCAAGGTCCCCGCTTCTATGTTGATATTCCCTGCGTAGGTGGCCGGGGCGCCATTATAAGAGTCCAGCGAACCGCCCAAAATGAGCGTTCCTTTGCCGGTTTTATTTAGGTTGCCATCGCCGAAGTCGTCGCCGGAAATGGTGCCGTTGATTCGGAATGTGTACCCATTGGTGTCGAAGGCGCCGGTTACTCCGTCAGCAATGACTATCTTCTGCGACGGGAGAAGCGTCACATCGGCATCGCTTTGCAAGGTAGCGTCGCCCTTGAAGGTGATCTTGCCAGTGTCGACGCCGAGCTGATTCGCCTGGTTGAAGACGACGGCGCCGTCCCAAAGTTCGATGCCTTGGGCAAAAAGGTTCCCGCCGGTGTTTTCGAAGATCAAGGTGCTGTTGCCATATTTTTGCAACATGCCGGTTGCGCCGAGGAAGTTAGGATTGCTGGAAGGCAATAAGGTGTACTGGCCGAAGGCGGAATTTTCGTCCGCCAGGATGCCGCCCTCGCCGGTGAAGGTATACTCGCCGCCGTTTGCGTCTGTTTT
Source organism: Desulfobulbus sp. (assembly GCA_009778955.1). Taxonomy (GTDB): domain Bacteria; phylum Desulfobacterota; class Desulfobulbia; order Desulfobulbales; family Desulfobulbaceae; genus Desulfobulbus. The sequence continues at coordinate 13,762 of WRFD01000029.1, read as the reverse complement.
TCCGTTGACGTCTTGGCCGACGACAAGGCCGCTGACCACGATTTGGCTGGTTCGAGTGATGGCGGGCAGGTTGATGGTGAATTTTTCATCACTGCCGGAAATATAGACCTTGTCGCCGGTCAAAAATTGGTGTTCGTTGCCGCCGCCCTGCAGCGAATCAAAGCGATCTCCGTCTTCCCAAGTATTGTTATGATCCTGGGTGCCGCCGGTCCACTCCATGCTGAGCGAGTTGAGATTCTGCGTGAACCAAACATTGTTTGTTCCGGTGTTGGTATATTCTCCTGTGGTGCCGGGGTCGCCGCCGAGTTGGAAATCAAAAGTCCCCCCGCGCGCGCTTTCGTTAATCTTACTGAGGTCAAAACCGTCCACGTAGACGGACAACTTCTCCGGAACAGAGGCATCAAAGTTCTGGTTGGAGTGAATAAGAAGGTAGTCTCCCGGTGAGAACTGTTTGCCGTAGGCCGTGACAAAATACACGGCGCCGTTGCCCATGTCGACCGAGCTGTCGCTTTTGAGATTCAACAGGGCGTTATTGCTGATCGGGATGCCCTCGCTGTCGTTGGACAGGCTGGCTTGCGGTCCATAGGCCGTGTAGAGCAAGTTAAAGTCCGTGAGCTTGATCTCATGGGCATCAAGCGTCAGCGTGCCGGGGCCTGGAGTACCGTCGCTAAGGATGGCGATGGGCATCAATGTGCCGTTGGTCACGTTGATGGCGCCTGTTGTGACCTTGACGATTCCGTCTCCCTCCAGCACTGCCGATACGGGAGAAGAATCGTTGCCGGTGAGGCTGAACATGTCCGTGTTGTTGAAAGTGACGCGGGGGCCGGCGGGATTACTCATCAGCCAGAGGAATGCCATGTCTCCGGGGTTGGTTCCGGAAACTTCCGTCGTCCCCATTTGAAAGGTCAGACTATAGGGAATAATCATATTAGTCAGTTCCACGGCGCCAAGGCCGCTGATTTTCAGCGCGCCGTCACCATCAATGCCGCTCCCGAACAGCACTATGGCCTCTTTCGCGAGATTCATGTTGAACGTCCCATGGTCCTCGACATATAGGTCGTTCCACTGGCCTGCCGCGTTGTTGAACCCAAGGCCGAGATTGTTCGACGCGTTAACGTTCATCGTGGTGTTGGGCGCGACATAGAACGCGCCGCCTGGGTCGGCTATATTGACGTATGCAATATCGGTTTCGGTTGGCGCGTTAAAATCCACGAAAAAATTCCCGGCGCCTTGGGTGCGGAAAGAGTTGGTAAGGTAGGTAAGGTTGGTAGGGTTGGCAAGCAACATGTCGGAATCAACGGTAACCCTGGCCGTATCCGAACCCATGAATGTGAGATACCCGGCTTTAGAGCCTGGGGTTGGGTCTTGCGCTTGGCCTATGGCCCCAGCGTGGTCGATGCTCAGCGTGCCGGACCATATTTCCGTCCCGCCGGTAAAAGCATTGGCGTTCAGCAAGGTAAGAGTTCCCGTGCCGTCCTTGGTCAAACTTCCCGTGCCGGATATGACGCCGGACAGTTTTTGATCGACGGATTGATCAAAAATCAGCGACCCCTCGTTGCTGATGGCTCCAGCATAGTTGTTGCCGTTATCGGCCCCCAAAGCGCCGGTAATTTTCAACGTGCCGGCGCTCACCATGGTATCGCCGCTGTAGGTGTTCGCGCCGCTCAGGGTCAGAATTCCCATGCCGTCTTGAGCCAGGGAACCGAAGCCGGAAATGATCCCTCCATAGCTAATGTCATCGGAGCGGTTAAAGGCGATGGTGGCGCCGCTCGAGGTGGTAATATTTCCCAAGATGCTGCCGGTAGTGCCGCCATCGCCAATCTGCAGCATTCCGCCAGAAACAAAAGTCATAGGACCGGTATAGGCATTGTCTCCAGTCAAGATGAGCGTCCCGTCGCCGATTTTGGTCAGGGAACTGGCGCCAAGGATGGCGCCGCCGTAGGTGATGGTATCGGCAGCATTGGTAACGCCGTAGGTGACCGTGTTGTTCGTGACCGAACCGCTGGCGCTGTAGCCGCCGTAGATATCGCCTGCTATCGCCACATCTTTGATCGTTACCGTATTATCGAAAACAGCGCCGTTGCTGCGGGAGTAACCGCCGTAAACGTCGCCCGCTATGCTGCCGCCGCTGATGTTTACGATGTTGCCGCTGGTGGGGCCGTTACCGGCGTTGTAGCCGCCATAGATGTTCGCGTTGACGGTTCCGCCGGAAATAGTGACCCTGTTATTTCGAACCACCGCGCCGTTGCCGGTAATGTTCTGCCCGCCGTACACCCCTTTGCCGGTGAAATTCTCGTTAACCAGCCCTCCGCTGATGGTGACGGTGTTGCTTTCAATGGTGGAGGTGTTGGTGAGGGCGCTTTGCCCCCTGCCGCCGTAAATATTGGCGTCCTTGATGGTTCCGCCGCTGATGGTGACCGAGTTGGCGCGCACATCGATGCCGGAGACGAAGCCGTATGCGCCGGATACGATTGCATCTGTACCCTGTATATATCCGCCATTGATCGCTATGTTGTTCAATTGCAGGAAAGTGCCGGAAACCACAGAGTAAGCGCCATAAACGTTACCACGTATTTCGCCCGAATCAACTCTCACGGCATTACGCTCGGCCCAAACATTGCTGCCGAGTATAACCCTCCCACCGTAAACGCCGTTCATTACCGTGCCGCCCTCAATAAAAACGGTGTTGTCTCTGAGATTGACCCCGGATCCGGCGGCCAAACCGCCATAAACGTTACTGACCCGCCCATCGTAGATGTAAACTGTGTTGCGCGTGACAGGGGATGTATCGCCAATCCCGCCAAAAACATCTCCGCCAGGGCCGGTTCTGCCGGAGCCGGGATTTGCGACATAGATATTCCCGTCAATAAAGTTGACGACATTGTTGGATGAACCGCTTGTGGGAAACAGGGCGCCCACCTGAGGCGTGTAATTGGCGGCAGAGTTGGAGCCTGGATAGTAAAAAACCGGGTCACGAAGCAATGAGGAGGGACCATTGTTATAGTTTAAAGTCTCCCCAATCGCCGCCTTGGGAAGAAAAAGAACGATTCCCAAAAACAGCCCTGAAAACAGGGGCAACAACGGAGAATCGTCAAGCCGACACGGCGCCGGCAACATGTTTTTCTTGGCAAAAAGCGACATGGAGCATACCTCTCTGGTCATAGGGTTGCACATAAACCAACAAGTACATCGACTGACTTGGCACAACACAAGGGGGCATACCTCGCGGCATGCATCTGGAGACACGTTCAATTGGCGATACGTAAAACAGGCGCAAACTCAACGAGTGGCAGCCCACATATTTTACGGCGCCCCCTCGTTTTTTGAAAGGAAAAAGCGTCAAACTTTTGAAAGGAAAAAGCGCCAAACAATGGATAGTTGCCTATTGATCCGGGGTTGAATGAACCGATGAAGCCGGTTCATCTCCGCCTGCCCCATACCGCCTTGCACCGCCCTTGTTGACACTGTCCTGCCAGATCGGCAAAGATGGCCGTCTGTCACGCCACCTGACCACCGCGGCATAAAAAAAGGCCGTCAAACCGACACAGACAGGCTGACGGCCAAAAGGGCGAAGCATGGGCAAGGGTTAGCTGTTCACCCCACAGCACTTCTTGTATTTTTTCCCGGAGCCGCACGGACAGGGCGCATTGCGGCCGATCTTGTCCTCGGCCCTATGAAAGGGTTTGTGCTCAATCTCGTCGGGATCCTTGGCGCCGGAGCGGCTGGCTTCGGCCAGCTCCCGCTCGCGCTGCTGCCGCCGCTCTTCTTCCAACCGGGTCAGCTCGTCTTCCTGGACCAACTGGACGCGCATCAGGTTGGCGACGGTGTGCAGCTTGATCGCGTCAATCAAACGGCTGAACAGGTGGAAGCTCTCCCGCTTGTACTCGTTGAGCGGATTCTTCTGCCCGTAGCCCCGCAGGCCGATTCCTTCCTTGAGATGATCCATGTGGAGCAGGTGTTCTTTCCACAAGGTATCGACCATCTGCAACAGCACTATCCGTTCAAGCTGGCGCGTCTGTTCCACACCGTTGCGGGCTTCCTGTAACTCATAGGCCACGGCCACTGCTTGCCGCAATTTTTTCGAAAATTCAACGGAATCCAGGCTGTGGCGGTCTTGTTCCGACCAATCGAGCGTAAGATCGAAGGCCTGGCCTACCCGCTCCTCAATGGCTGGCCAATCCCATTCCTCGGCTGAAATTTTGGCCGGGGCGTAATCCGCCTCCACCCGGTCAATCAGTTCGGCGATCATGTCGGCGACGGTCGACTGGATGTTGTCGCTCTCAAGCACCTCGCGCCGCTGGGTGTAGATAACCTCGCGCTGCTTGTTCATGACGTCATCGTACTCGAGCAGGTGCTTGCGGATATCGAAGTTGTGCCCTTCGACCTTACGCTGGGCGTTCTCGATGGCCCTGGACACCATCGAATGTTCGATGGGCTCGTCTTCCTCCATGCCCAGCTTGTCCATGATCGACCGCAGCCGGTCGGACCCGAAAATGCGCAGCAGATCGTCCTCGAGCGAGAGATAGAAACGGGAAGTGCCGGGGTCGCCCTGGCGGCCGGAGCGGCCGCGCAACTGATTGTCGATGCGGCGGCTCTCGTGGCGGCTGGTGCCGAGGATGTGCAGCCCGCCCAGTTCGCGCACGCCCTCGCCGAGCTTGATGTCGGTGCCGCGGCCGGCCATGTTGGTGGCAATGGTCACCCGGCCCTTCTGTCCGGCCAGGGCCACGATCTCGGCCTCGCGCTCATGCTGCTTGGCGTTGAGCACCTCGTGCGGGATGTTCTCCTTGACCAGCATCTTGGAGATCTTCTCGGAGATGTCGATGGAAATCGTCCCCACCAGGATCGGTTGCCCTTTCGCGTTCAGCTCCTTGATTTCCCGTACAATATTCCGGTATTTCGCCTCCTGGTTCTTGTAGATGACGTCGGCGTAATCCTTGCGGATCATCTTTTGATGGGTGGGGATGACCACCACGTCGAGGTTGTAGATCTTCTTGAATTCAGGCGCTTCAGTGTCGGCGGTGCCGGTCATGCCCGCCAGTTTTTTATACATGCGGAAATAGTTCTGGAAGGTGATCGAAGCCAGCGTCTGGTTTTCGCGCTCGACCTTCACGCCTTCCTTGGCCTCCAAGGCCTGATGCAGGCCGTCGGAATAGCGTCGGCCTTCCATGGTGCGGCCGGTGAATTCGTCGACGATGACCACCGCGCCGTTCTTGACGATGTAATCGACATCGCGCTTGAACATGAAATGGGCCTTAAGCGACTGGTTGACATGATGCAGATGGTTGATGTTGCGCGGGTCATAGAGGTTGTCAACCTCCAGCAGCTGTTCGGCCAGCGCCACACCCTCGTCGGTGAGCATGATCTGCCGGGACTTTTCCTCCTTGGTGTAGTGCTCGTCGACCTTGAAATGGCGCATGGTCCTGTCGACTTTCAGATACAGATCGGTCGACATGTCTGCCGGGCCGGAAATGATCAAGGGGGTTCGCGCCTCGTCGATGAGGATGGAGTCGACTTCGTCGACAATGGCATAGGCAAAACCGCGCTGGCAGAAGTCTTTCAACGAAAACTTCATGTTGTCACGAAGATAATCGAAACCAAACTCGTTGTTGGTGCCGTAGGTGATGTCAGCCGCATAGGCCGTACGCCGCTCTTCGTCGTCCAGTCCGTGGAGAATGCAGCCGGTGGTCAAGCCGAGAAAACGGTAGACCTCGCCCATCCACTGCACATCGCGCCGGGCCAGGTAATCGTTGACGGTCACCACGTGCACACCTTTGCCGGCCAAGGCATTGAGGTACACCGGTGCGGTCGATGTCAGGGTCTTGCCCTCGCCAGTTTTCATCTCGGCGATCTTGCCTTCATGCAGGACGATTCCGCCGAGCATCTGGACATCGAAATGCCGCTCGCCAAGCACCCGCCGAGCCGCCTCCCGGACTACGGCAAAGGCTTCGGGCAACAACTGTTCCAAGGTCTCACCCTGGGCGAACCGCTCCTTGAACTCGACCGTCTTGGCGGCCAACTCGGCGTCGGAAAGCGGCTCGACCAAGGGCTCCTGTTCATTGATCTTTTTGACAACCCTGCGGTATTGCTTGATCACCCTGTCGTTCTTGCTGCCAAATATCTTGGCAAGTACCTGTCCCACCATTATGCTTCCCCCAATAAGGGTCTGAATTTTTTATAAAATGATCGACAAATGAGCGCAGTCGCTCATGAACGGCCGGCAAGCCCGGTACGGATCAGGGCGTCCTCGTCGCAGTCGGGAAATTTGGGGCAATGAATGCAGTCGCTCCAGATCTTGTGCGGTAAATCCTGCTTGTCCCGGTCCATAAACCCGAACTTGCGGAAAAACGCGGCCTGGTAGGTGAGCACGAACACCTGGTCGATTTCCAGACTCCTGGCCTCATCCAGGCAGGACTCGACCAACAGGGCGCCGATCCCGCTTTTCTGCCATCTCTCGGCCACGGCCAGCGAGCGGATTTCGGCCAGGTCGTCCCAGCAGATGTGCAGGGCGCTGATCCCGTACACGGTCCCGTTCTCCTCGAAGACGATGAAATCGCGCAGATGGTCGTACAGGGAACTGATCGAGCGGGGCAGCATCAAGCCCTTGTCGGCAAAGGTGGCGAGCAGGGCGTGAATGGCGCGGACATCGCCCATGCGAGCGGGTCGGATCCTGCCCGTTTTCGCGTTGCTTTTGTGTACGGTTTCCATACCTCCTCCTCTCGTCCCAAGGCATTGCCGGACGGTCGACTATAGATCATCGGATTGGGGCGGCTGAACCGTTGGCGGGGGCGCCCCTGTCAAGGCGCGGTACAGCCACCAGTTGCCCAGTCCGGTCGCCATGCCGACAAGCACCAGAAAGCACGCCCGCAGTGTCGAGCCGGGTGCGAGCAGGAGCAGCAGGACAAGGGCCACGGCCGCGCCGTAAGCGACTCCGGCTGCCAGGGTCAGGATGTCCGGCCTCCACCCGGGGAATCTCTGGGTCAACCGCCCGGTCACTGGCCTGGCCACAGCAAAAAAACAGCCGTAGGAGCAGAGCAACAGGGGCAGCAAGCCGTACACGCCCCAGGTCACCAGGGTTTTGGGCAGCGCCAGGCCCTGTGGCAGCACCCCGGACTTGATCAGGATCAGGGTCACCACGGTGATGCCGTGGGCCAAAAAGAAAAAAAACAGCGGCATCACGGCCGGCACATAGACAATCAGATATTTTCTGAGATGCTGGATGATGGCCTTGCGTACCGCCGACACCGGAGAAATCCGCAGCCGCCTCGTGTTGCGTCGTTTTTTTTTGTTTTTCATTGCTGGCGACGGCATGGATAGTGAGATCATGGAGCCGGTATTCGTTGCTGCCGGTTCGGGGAACCATCTTCCGCCATGGGTCCGGACGAGAACGTTGGGGGCGATTCAACCCCCTGCGCCGTCTGCACGGGCCGGGGCGGCAGGAGAATGGTCTGTCCCGCCCAGACGCCGAGCAGGAACATCCACAAAAAAAGACAAAAACAAACCACCACCAGTCCAAACATTCCCCGCCAGCCCAATTCAATGCGAAAGGCCTTGGGGCGGGCAGTCTCGGCTGGCGGCCGGACCTTTGGTCTAAACAGTCTCACGGCTTCCCGAGGTGGTTCCAGTGGCGGCGCGCAACCTTCCGTTGCCGGTCGGCCACGCACGATCGCACCGGATAATGTGTAAGAAATTCGCCGGGAAAAGCAAGTGGGGAAAGCAAAAAAAACACGATCGCCGTCTCCCAGGCTACATACTCTCAGGCGCCGTCAACCCGATCAGGTGCAAGCTATTGCGAAAAACTCGCCTCAAGCCGCCGCACAGCGCCAACCGCGCCGCCGTCAGCTCGCGATCCCCGGTCAGCACCTTGTGCTTGTTGTAGAACCCGTGGAATTGCGCGGCCAGATCCATCAGATAAAAGACCATCCGATGGGGCGCCAGATCGGCGGCAGCGCCGGCCACCATGGCCGGATAATCGGCCAGGGTCTTGAGCAGGGCGTGCTCCTCCGGCTCGACCAGCCGCTTGAGCGCCTGTGCCGTCAGATCGGCGGCACTGCCTTGTTCCGCCGCCATTTTCTCGATGCTGCACAGGCGGGCGTGGGCATACTGGACGTAATAGACCGGGTTTTCCTGGCTCTGCTTTTTGGCCAGATCAAGGTCGAACTCGATCAGGCTGTCGGGCTTGCGCATCAGGAAAAAGAAGCGCAGAGCGTCGGGCCCGACCTCGTTCACCAGTTCGTCGACCGTGACGAAGGTGGCCTTGCGGGTCGACATCTTCACCTGCTTGCCGTCGCGCAGCAGGGTGACGAATTGATAGAGGACCACAGTAATCCGGGAATCATCAAAGCCCATCGCCCGGACCCCGGCCATCACATCGGGCACGGTGGCGATGTGGTCGGAGCCGAAGACGTTGACCATCCAATCGTAGCCGCGCTTGAACTTGTCGCAGTGGTAGGCGATGTCCGGCAGCCGATAGGTGGGCTCGCCGCTGCTCTTGATGATCACCCGGTCCTGCTCCTGGCCCATCTCGGTGGCCCTGAACCAGGTGGCGCCCTCCTTCTCGTACGCCAACTCCTTGGCCCGCAGGGCCTCGACCACCTCGTGGAGCCGACCATCCTCATAGAGGGTATGCTCGTTGAAATAGGTGTCGAAGCCGATGCCGATCCGGGTAAGCGTGGCATCGATGTCTGCAAAAATGGCCTTCTGGGCGCGATCGGTAAAGAGCGCGGCCTCGGCCTCCTTGAATCCGTCGCCGCCCTCGGCGATCATTGCGCGGGCGATGTCGTAGATGTAGTCGCCCTGATAGCCGTCCTCGGGAAAGACGTTCGGCAAGCCCAGCAATTCCAGGTAACGGGCCTGGGTCGATTCGCCGAGTACGCGCATCTGGCGGCCGGCGTCGTTAAAATAGTATTCCCGCTGGACAGCGTAGCCGCTTGCTTCGAGCACTCGGGCGATGGCGTCGCCGAGCACGGCGTTGCGGCCATGGCCGACGCTGAGCGGTCCGGTGGGATTGGCGCTGACAAATTCCACCAGGACCCGGCGGGCGCCACCCGCATCACCACGGCCGAACTGTTCGTCCTGCTCGTGGATGGGCGCCAGCACTGTGGCCCAGATCGCTTGGTCGAGGAAAAGGTTGATGAAGCCAGGACCGGCGACCGAAACCCGCTCAATCATCGGCTCCCGGCCGAGCAACTCCGCCATGGCTTCGGCCAGGTCGCGGGGTTTGCGTTTGTCGATTCCGGCCGCCACCATGGCGAAGTTGGTTGAGAAATCCCCCTGTCCTTCGCGCTTGGGCACCTCGATGGCGTATCGTCCCTCCGCAGCGGCACTCCACAAGCCTTGCCGCACGCCCGTAGCGAAACAGCGCTCGACCATGGCCTTAATCTGTGACTTTATCATGAATGTCGTCTCTTCTCAAAAGGCGGTCTCGCTCCTAATCGACCATTACCCGCGCGTTCAACTGGCCGAACAGGCACAGCACCTCGTAGTTGATGGTCCCCATCCAGCCGGCAATCTCGTCGGCGGTGATCTCCGCCTGCCCCTGCCGGCCCAGGAGCACGACCTCGTCCCCCACCCGGGTTTCGGGCAGATCGGTAACGTCGACCAGAGTCAGGTTCATCGAGATCCGGCCGACCACCGGGGCGCGGCGGCCGCCGATCAGCACCTCGGCCTTGGCGGTCAGGTTGCGCAGATAGCCGTTGGCATACCCCACCGGCAACACGGCAATCGTAGAAGGCCTGGCAGTGGTGAACAAGTGGCAGTACCCCAGTCCGCTGCCAGCGGGAACGCGGCGCACCTGGATGATCCGGGTAAGATACCGCATGACCGGCCGCAGCCGTGGCTGAAGCGCGGCAGCAGCGCCGGCGGCCCCGTCCGGATAGTACCCATATAGGGCGATGCCCGGTCGAACCATGTCGAGCCGGGCGCCGGCAACATAAAATAATCCGCCGGAATTGGCAAGGTGGAGACAGCATTTCCCGCAGCCCAAATCGGCCAGCATCGCGGTCGTTTCCTGAAAGGTGCGCAACACTTCGACGGAGTTGCCCGACTGACGGTCATCGGCCAGGGGAAAATGGGCCATGACGCCATCAAGGCGCAGGTGGGGCGCTTTGAGCACCGCCTGGACCAGATCGCTGAAATCGGCCGGCAGGACGCCCTGGCGGCCCATGCCTGCATCCACTTTGAGGTGCACCCCGAGTTCGATGCCGCTTGCTCCAGCCAGGCGGGACAATGGCGGCAGGATTGAGGCATCGGTCACCACCGGGGTCAAGCGGGCAATGACGATGTCCGCCAGGGTTTGCGGCATCACCCCGACCAGGACCAGCACCGGCTGCGTGATCCCGGCCTCGCGCAAACGCACGCCTTCGATGGCCTCGGCCACCCCGAAGGCCGCCGCCCCCTGGCTGGCAAAAACACGGGCGCACTCGATCATGCCGTGGCCGTAACCGTCGGCCTTGACCAGCGGCAGGATGGCCGCCTCACCGGCCAACTGCCGGCACTTCTGAAAATTGTGGATCAGTGCCGAACGGCTGATTTCAACTCGATTAAGCGATTTCATGGTGGTGCACCCGGCGGTACCATTCGCGCCAACCCAGCCGGCTGGACAGGCACAACGACCAACCGACGGCGCAGTAGAGGATGCCTATGAACGGCCCTGGCTGCGTCAGGCTGCGCAGTGCAATGCCCGCGGCCATCATCAGGAGCACCAGCAGCCAGGTCTTCCAGGAATAGACGGCGCCCAGACAGGTTCCATCCTGAAATTGGATGATGCGGTCCAAGGACCGCCGGGCAATCTTGTCGAGAATGAACAGCGACTTCAAGACGCCAAGCAGACCGGCGGCCAAAAACAGCAGCCGACCCCGCCCCGGATCGAGCCATCCCCAGCCGCGCGCCATGAGCAGCCCGCCGATCGCGGTCCACAAAAAGGGGGCGGCAAACAAATGAACCGTGCGCGAAACGCCGGGTTTGGTCAGGAGCGCCATTTCTCCTTTCTCCGAGAATTCCTTGCCCTAAAACAAGACAAGCCCATCCCGGCAAGGGATGGGCTTGTTGATCGGCCCAGTGGACTGGGTTCGATCAGATTTCGGTAACGGTGATGGCGCTTTCGGGGCACACCTCGACGCAGGTCTCGCAACCCAGGCACTCATCGGAATGCACCGGTTCGGCCTTGCCGCCCTCCATCTCGAAAACCTGAGCGGGGCAAGCGTTTACGCACTCTTCATCACCGGAACATTTGTCTTTATCGACAACGATTTCCCACATGATACAACCTCCAAAAGAAGAATTAAGGGGCTTGATAACTCATACTGATTTCGGCCTCGGTCCTCAGAAAATACAAGACACAAAATCAATTTTTCTTAAAGGACGGGCCAGGGTTTGTCAAGCGAAAAGACATTGACGAAGTGCAAGGGAAAGCCGCTCTTCTGGCCCAGGTCCCCTGTGCTAGCCGACCGCGAGACAGCGGCGAACATGGTCGTTACCCTCTTGATTTTTTTTGGTTTGCAGGAGCGGGAAACAGAGGTACAAAGAGTTTATTTTTTTCATTCAGTCCGAGGTTTCATTGTCATGGCCCAGAAACAGCAAGCCCGGCGGAGCAAGACAGCCCCCTCTTCGGAAACCGGAGAGCAGGCGATGATCGAGGCCATTCTTGAGGGCAGCCCGGAGGCCGTAGGGGTGGCGGTGATCCGTCTCGACTGCGGCTGCCGCAAGATGGCGGCCGTCGGCCCGAGCGGCAATCCGGCCAGCAAGATCATCATGTACCGGGACAAGGCCCAGTCCATCTGCGACCAATGCAAGGGCGACCACGGTGATTTCCAGCGGGTGGTCAAGCAGTTCATAAGTTGGAAAAAGCCGGAGCCGGATCATGCCACCATGGAGATGATCAGCGCCAAAGTATTGGGAAATTAACCCGTTTCGCAACGAACCGCCCCATTCAGGACGCCCGCTTCGTTTCCGATGCCCGATCCACGCCTGCCATGCTTGCCGATTACCCCCGCACCTCTCCCTTGACCATTGAGCTTCGCCCCCTGCTGCATCCCCTGTTCCGACAGTTGCGCGAGGGCATCTCCGAATTTACCTTCGCCAATCTGTATCTGTTCCGGGTCACCCACCAATACAGCGCGGCAGCCCTGGCCGATGGCACCATCGCCTTTCTCGGCCGGGACGGCGCCAGGGCCTTCTTCATCCTGCCCTTTGCCCTGCCGGAGGCCACCCTGCTCGACACCCTCTTTCACGACCACGGCATGCTCAAGTGCGCCTCCACTGCCCAGGCCCGGCTCTTGGCGCAACAGGGCTACCGGGTCGAGGAAGACCGGAACAATTTCGACTACCTGTACCGCCGGGCGGATCTGGCCCTGCTGGGTGGACGCAACTATCATAAGAAACGCAGCCTGATCAAGGCATTCACCCGCTCACATTCCTTTGCCGCCAAACCGTTGCGCTCCGAGTTGCGGGAAGACGCCCTGCGGGTGCTTGAGGATTGGCGGCTGGGAGCGGACGAGCTCGGCGATTACGAGGCGACGCGGGAGGCGGTGCACCTGATGGATCCGCTTCAGCTCTGCGGCGGCATCTACTATGTCGAATCGCAGCCAGTGGCCTTTGTCCTTGGCGAGGAGTTGACCGGAAGCGCCAGCTACGCCATCCATTTTGAAAAAGCGGTTCCCGGATACAAGGGGTTGTATCAATTCATCAATCAATCCTTTGCCGCTGTCCTGCCCGAGGAGTACGCCACTATCAACCGGGAGCAGGACTTGGGCGATCCGGGATTGCGACAAGCCAAAATGAGCTATTTTCCTGCCGGTTTTGTCGAGAAATTCAAGGTATACCCAAAGGATTCCCCATCTCTTTGAAGCCCCGAATGGGCCACAGCCGAGATGGGGAGCGCATCAACGGCAGCTGCGAGTTGCGGCTGAATCATGCAAAAAAACGCCTCCTTCCCTGCAGAATGCGGAGAAGGAGGCATCCGTGATGCGGCTCATTCCATGTCCACGACAAAACGCGATATGTTCGGGTCACCTTGACGAGCGCAGCGAGTGCCGGTTAGGCAAAACAACCTGTTGAAACTCTTTTCCCTCGGAGCGCAGTGACGAGAAATCTCATCATGGCGGGAGCTTGCTCCCCGCGGTCGAAGCTCACCTCCTTTGCCAGGTTTCGTTGTTCGGGCCACATCGGACTTGATCAAATGCGCGGCAGACATCGCTGTTCAGGGAGTGGAAGGATAGCGCTTGTTGCCGGTATTTTATAAAGTGGCAAGTATGCAGCGCCTTCAAGCATTCAAATACGAACTGATGCCGACCGGAGAACAGCAGCGTGACCTGCGCCGCTTTGCCGGATCGTGCCGGGTTGTATTCAATGAGGCTTTAGGGTTGCAGGTTGCCCGATATGAGCAAGGGGAAAAAAGCTGGGCTATGTGGAGATGGCCCGGTTGCTCGCCGCCTGGCGTCATGGAGCGCCCTTGCCCTCTGGACGCATCGCTCCCTGGCTTTCGGATGCTCCTGTCCATCCGCTGCAACAAAAGCTCAAGGATCTGGACCGGGCCTATGCCAACTTCTTCGCCAAGCGGGCGAACTTTCCACGCTTCAAGAAGAAAGGCCAAGGCGACGGCTTCCGATATCCGGACCCAAAACAAATCAAGCTCGATCAGGCTAATTCCCGCCTCTTCCTGCCCAAGCTCGGCTGGGTCCGCTACCGCAACAGCCGGGATGTCCTGGGCGAAGTAAGGCAGGTCACGGCATCCGAGAAAACCGGCAAGTGGTTTGTGTCGATCCAG
>WRFD01000028.1 GCA_009778955.1 Desulfobulbus sp. | reverse complement strand
GGTATTGCCCGCGTCTATGGCGTCGAGAATTGCCAGGCCATGGAGCTGCTTGAGTTCCCCGGCAACATTTTTGGATTGGCTCTGAACCTTGAGGAAGATAACGTTGGTTGCGCCATCTTGGGCGATGTTCGCGATATCAAGGAAGGCGATGTCGTCAAGCGGACTGGCAAGATCGCTATGGTGCCGGTTGGCCCGGAAATGGAGGGCCGCGTTGTCGACGGCATCGGCCAGCCCATCGACGGCAAAGGACCGATCAATGCCAAGGAGTCCCGCAAGATCGAAGTGCTTGCCCCCGGCGTTATCGCCCGGAAAAGCGTGCATGAGCCGTGTTACACCGGCGCCAAGGCTGTGGACGCCATGACCCCGGTCGGGCGCGGCCAGCGCGAATTGGTCATCGGCGACCGTCAGATCGGCAAAACCGCGCTGTGCGTCGATGCCATCATCGCACAGAAAAACACGGATGTGCACTGCATCTACGTTGCCATCGGCCAGAAGAAATCCACGGTGGCCCTGGTGGTCGAGTCCCTGCGCAAGCATGGCGCCATGGACTACACCACGGTGGTCGCCGCCTGCGCTTCCGACCCCGCGCCGATGCAATATGTTTCCGCCTTTGCCGGTTGCGCCATGGGCGAGTACTTCCGCGACAACGGCCAGCACGCCCTGATCATCTATGACGACCTCTCCAAGCAGGCCGTCTCTTATCGCGAGCTGTCCCTGTTGCTGCGCCGTCCTCCGGGACGCGAGGCCTATCCCGGCGACATTTTCTTCAACCATTCCCGCTTACTGGAGCGTGCATCCAAGCTGAATGACGAGTTGGGAGCCGGCTCTCTGACCGCCTTGCCGATCATTGAGACCCAGGCGGGCGATGTTTCCGCCTTCATTCCGACCAACGTTATCTCGATCACCGACGGCCAGGTCTATCTGGAGCCGAGCCTGTTCTTTGCCGGTATTCGTCCGGCGATCAACGTCGGCCTTTCCGTCTCCAGGGTTGGCGGCGCTGCCCAGGTCAAAGCCATGAAACAGGTCGCGGGCACCCTGCGGCTCGACTTGGCCCAGTATCGTGAACTGGCGGCCTTCGCCAGCTTCGGTTCGGATCTTGATGCCGCAACCCAGGCACAGTTGACCCGTGGCGAGCGGCTGGTCGAGATTCTCAAGCAGCCGCAGTTTCAGCCGCTGCCGATGGAGAAGCAGGTCACCATCATCTTTGCCGGCACCAAGGGTTTTCTGGACAAGTTTCCGGTCAACGTGCTCGCGGATTACGAAAAGGAACTCTATAGCTACATCGAAACCAACGAGCCGTCTATTTTCAACGAGCTGCGGGAGAAGCAGGTTTTTTCCCCCGAACTTGAAGAGAAGGTGAAAAAGACACTGGTGACCTTTGGCGATACTTTCAAGGCGACAAAGGGCCTGAACTGAGTGCTGGGGTAGACGCTCATGCCTGGACTAAAGGACGTTAAAGAAAAGATCAAGGGTGTCAAAAAAACCGCGCAGATCACCAAAGCCATGAACATGGTGGCTTCGGCCAAGCTGCGGGGCGCCCAGGAGAAGATGGAGCGGTTTCGTCCCTATGCCGTTAAATTTGCCGAAGCGATGCGGGATCTCTCCGGAGGTATGGAGAGCAACGACTTGCCCCTGATGGAGGTCCGCGAGGTCAAGAAGGTGGAGATCGTAGTGGTCACCTCTGATCGCGGACTGTGCGGCAGCTTTAACGCCAATATCATCAAGACGGCCGAGCGGCTGCGTAAGCAATACGAGGCCGAGGGAAAGACCGTCAGTTTTGTCACCGTTGGCAAAAAAGGGACGCAGGCATTCAAGAAAAGCGGCAAATTGCGCACCCAGTTCAACGATATTATGGGCACCTTCCAGATGTTCAACGCCCGCGAGATTTCGCAGAACATCACAGCGGCCTTTCTCGACGGTGAAAGCGACCAGGTCGATATCGTGTACGGCCGTTTTTACTCAGTGGCGGTTCAAAGACCCGAGCGAGAGGAACTGCTGCCGATTAAGCCCATGACCGCCGAGGGTGAGAACGCGCCCGTCCATTCGGCGATGTCCGGCTCCTATACCTATGAGCCGGATCCAGGGGAGATCATGGAGGTTTTGCTGCCGCTTTTTTTAAACGTGCAGATCTATCATGCCATGCTGGAGGTTGGCGCAAGCGAGCATGCGGCCCGAATGACGGCCATGGACAACGCTACTAACGCCTGCAAGGACATGATTACGCAATTGACTCGTCTGTACAACAAAGCGCGCCAGGCTGCGGTCACCAGCGAGCTGATGGATATTGTTGGCGGCGCCGAGGCGCTCAGAGGATAATTACGATTTTACAGGCTATTGCATACGGTCAAAGGAGGCCTTACCACCATGGGTGAATTAAACATAGGAAGAGTTATCCAGGTTATTGGACCTGTTGTCGACGTTGAATTTGATCCGGGCCACCTGCCGGACATCATGAATGCGCTTTTTATCTCCAACCCGGCCATCAGCGAGGTAGCTGATAACCTGGTATGCGAAGTGGCGCAGCACCTTGGCGACAATGTCGTGCGCACCGTCGCCATGGACCAGACCGACGGTCTGGTGCGCGGCATGCCGGTCAGGGACAGCGGTGGTCCGATTACCATTCCTGTTGGTTCACCCGCCCTTGGCCGGATCATGAACGTGGTCGGCCGCCCCGTTGACGGACTCGGTCCGATCGTTTCTGAGAAGAATATGGCGATCCATCGTCCTGCTCCCGCCTTTACCGAGCAGGATACCGAGGTCAACGTTCTTGAGACAGGCATCAAGGTTATCGACCTGTTGGTCCCGTTCCCCCGTGGCGGCAAGATGGGACTCTTTGGCGGCGCCGGTTGCGGCAAGACAGTTATCATGATGGAAATGGTCAACAACATCGCCATGCAGCACGGCGGCATCTCGGTGTTCTGCGGTGTCGGCGAGCGGACCCGCGAAGGCAACGACCTGTACCATGAAATGAAGGAATCCGGCGTCTTGCCTAAGGCAGCCCTGGTGTACGGTCAAATGACCGAGCCGCCCGGAGCGCGTTCGCGCGTTGCCCTGACGGGCTTGACCGCGGCTGAATATTTCCGCGACGAAGAGGGACAGGACGTGCTGTTCTTCGTCGACAATATCTTCCGTTTTACCCAGGCTGGCTCCGAGGTTTCCGCTCTGCTCGGCCGCATCCCTTCAGCGGTGGGTTATCAGCCCACTCTGGCCACCGACCTGGGCGCTCTCCAGGAGCGCATCACCTCAACCACTAAGGGATCGATCACCGCTGTCCAGTGCGTGTATGTTCCCGCCGACGACTTGACCGACCCTGCACCGGCCACCACCTTTGCCCATCTTGACGGCACGGTTGTTTTGTCCCGTCAGATTGCAGAGCTTGGCATTTATCCCGCGGTTGATCCGCTTGACTCCACCTCCCGCATTCTTGACCCCAATGTTGTCGGCCAGGAGCACTACACCACCGCGCGTGGTGTTCAGGTCGCATTGCAGAAGTACAAAGAGTTGCAGGATATTATCGCCATTCTCGGCATGGACGAGTTGTCCGAGGAAGATCAGTTGACCGTAGCCCGCGCCCGCAAGGTGCAGCGCTTCCTGTCCCAGCCCTTCCACGTGGCGGAAGTCTTTACCGGTTTCTCCGGCAAATACTGCAAGGTCGAGGATACGGTTCGTGGTTTTAAGGAAATTCTGGACGGCAAACATGACGATCTTCCTGAGACCGCCTTCTACATGGTTGGTAACATCGAAGAAGCTGTGGAAAAAGCTGCTCAACGGGCCAAGGCTTGATCACATCTACGCTGAAGCGAGGTAACGTTCATGGCGCAAATTCATCTGGAAGTTGTCACCCCTAATGGTGCCGTGGTCAGCGAGGAGGTTGACATCGTCACCGCGCCCGGTGTGGGTGGTGAATTCGGTGTGCTGGCCAATCATGCCCCTTTCTTGAGCACCATCAAGACAGGTACATTGAGTTTCAGGAAAGACCGGGTCGCGAAGTTTTTAATGGTGACCGGAGGATTCACCGAGGTATCCAACAACAAGGTCACTTTCCTGGTGGAAAGTGCCGAGTATGGTCAAGATATCGATGTGGAGCGGGCGTTGCGGGCCAAGGAACGTGCTGAAAAGCGCCTTGCCCAAGCCCAGCAGGCAACCGAAAAAATCAGCCGCGCCCGTGCGGAAGCCTCTTTGCAGCGGGCCTTGGCTCGCATTCATACCGTGGAGTTATCACGGCGCTGATCGATTCATTGTAAGCTTTATAAAGCCGCCCCATGGGGCGGCTTTTTTTTTTGACGGCATGCCTGAGCAAAATTCCGTTATCGTCTGGCAACAACCTGCTGTATTGCCCCAACTGGCGAAAGCCTGCACCCCCCTCTCTGACCAGAGGCGCCCGGAGACTGATGTCGGGGCAAAGACGAATTCCTGGAATGCCTCTCCGTGATTGTCGGCTCCTGACGATGCTTCAGGACAAAGCGCGTTTTGGCCTGATTTCCGAAGGGCGACAGTTGGCGTCTTTGCAAACGATATTAAAGGGTAACGGCAGCGGTGTGGTGATGGTCGACGTAGGCGGCGATACCGGCGGCTATGTGTGCGGCGATTAGATCGAGGTATTGTTCGTTTTGCAGGAGTTTGGCTTCTTCCGGATTGGTAATGAAGGAAATTTCAGTCAGTATTGCCGGCATTTCAGCTCCGATCAAGACATAAAACGGGGCCTGTTTGACGCCGAGATTGCGAAGCTTGTAGCTGCGGCCCAAGCCGGAAACCAAATTGGTTTGCACGAACCGCGCCAACCGAGTTGATTCGTCGAGTTTGGAATTCTGCATCATGGCCGAGAGAATATCCTGCATCTCGCTGATGCTGTGAGTCGAAGTGGCATTCTCCAGCGCCGCGACCCGCATGGCGTTGGCATCGGTGGCAAGGTTGAGGAAGTAGGTCTCAATGCCGTTCTTGCTCTGGTCCGAATGGGCGTTGGTGTGAATCGAAACAAAGAGATCGCTTTTTTGGGTGTTGGCAATGGCTGTTCGTTCCTCAAGGGGAATAAAAACATCCTTGGTCCGGGTCAGCACCACTTCGTAGCGGTATGTCTCATGCAGAATCTTCGCGACCTTTTTTGAAATAGTCAGGACGATATCCTTCTCTTTGAGGCCGAATGCCATCGCGCCCGGATCTTTACCGCCATGCCCCGGGTCAATTACAATTTTACGGATACCAAGTCCCAATTGCTGCGCCAGCGAGAGTTTTTCCCGAGGTTTCCCCTTGTTGGGACTGGGTGCTGGAGACGTGACAACCGCCAGGGGGCTGTGTTTTTTCTGCTCCGTCAGGCTGACAACGGCGCGAGCCGGACCGTTAACAGGTTTCTTGACCGTTGCCGCATCGTCGGGCGCTTGGGCCATTTGCGGTGTGACGACAGGGGAAGCGGCAGGCCCGGAGGGTCGGCCATCCTTTGCCCCGGCCCCTCCGCCGCGGATATCGACAATAACCCGGAACGGGTCGGACAGGCTGAAAATCTTGTATCCGGAAAAGGAGGCAAGCTCCAAGACAATGCGGGTCGTATCTCCGCTCAACTGGTCCGGACGGATGGCCTTCAAGAGGCCGGTTCGCATCTGAACGGGCTGGCGGTTTTTTTGATCGACAAAACTTTGGCCGAGATCAATGGCGAGTCGTCGCTCTTGACCATCGGTCTGGGGCAATATTTTGGCTGAAAAAGGCACTGGCGCATCAGGTTCAAGGACGATTCGGCAATAATCGTCTGAAGACCAGTATTTGACTGGAGAAAGAGCGGCAAGGCGCGGTTGGGTCGGCGGCGCGGTCCCTTGCGCTGATTGCTGGGTGTTTGCTTTGGATTTTTGCGGCAGTTCCTTGCCCTTGATCTTCTCGATTTGATCCCCTTGCGGGTAAAGTGTAGCGATTTTTCGATATAAATCGTTGACAATCGACTCATGGCCCGGGGTCATCCGGGCACACTCCGCCGCCTCGTACAGGGCGTCGTCGGCTAGAGCATGGCCGGGATAGATGTCCGCCAGTTCGAGGAAGCTCTTCATGGCGGCGTCGAGATCTTGCGGCGCCTTGAAGAGATCATAGGCGCGTCGATACGTTTTGCCGACCATGAACAGGCTGGTTGGACCAAGCTCGTTCCTGCGTTCGGAAACGTGAATCTTGCGGAAAGTCTTCGCGCAGTTGAGCCAGTTGTCGCGGGTCTTACCCAAGGATTTATCGTGTTCCAGACGGTCCTCAAGGTCTTTGGCCGCTCTGTACTGCTGCTCGGCGGTCATTTTTTCGGCGGCTTCGACTTTGATGCCAGCCTTGGCGCCGGTTTTGGGCGCCGAAAAGGCCGGTCCAGCGGCAACAACGAATACCAGGAACGCGGCAAGCAGACGCGCGAGTCCCCTCAAACGGGCAAAGGGTATTAGGGCAAATAACGTCAACGGCATTGCAGGTGGCGAACCATATTGTTAACTTGCTGAAAAATTTATTATTTTGAAAAAGCAAGCGCCAAGGGGAGCTGGGAAAACATCCAAATTAGACGTACTATACAGTATTTAGGCATAAAGGTAAAAGAAATTGTACTTTGCAGGGGGTGAAGTTTAAAAAATTTAAACGCGAGTGGCGACAGGGCGCAGGCAACAAAATGGGCTGTCGAGAATTAAACAGGGACGCGGCTCAACGGCCAGCGGCATCAAGTTTGGCAAGTGCCTGATAAATAAGGTCAAGTGCCTCCTTGGGGCTCAATTCATCGGGGTTGATGGAGGCCAGCAGAGAAAGTGCGGGGTGGGTTGGCGGCGCGAACAGCGGCAGTTGGCGGGGGGCATTTATTTTGTTTTTCTTGCCGGCGGCGATGGTTGGCTGCCCGTGCAGGTTGAATTCGCCCATCTCGATATTCTTCAAAATTTCATAGGCGCGGGTGATGACGTGCTCGGGCACGCCGGCCAGGGAGGCCACCTGGATGCCGTAGCTGCGGTTGGTGGCGCCCTTGACCAGCTTGTGGAGAAAAATGATGGTGTTGTTCCATTCCTTGACCGCGATCGAATAGTTCTGGATCTTGGTGTTGGTCGCCGCCAGGTCGGTCAGCTCGTGGTAATGGGTGGCAAAAAGGGTCTTGATGCCGATGTCGTTTTTTTGGGCCAGCTCCTCCACCACGGCCCAGGCGATGGCCAGCCCGTCGTAGGTCGAGGTGCCGCGCCCGATTTCATCCAGAATGACCAGGCTGTTTTCGGTGGCGTTGTGCAAAATGTTGGCGGTCTCATTCATCTCGACCATGAAAGTCGATTGACCGCGACGCAGGTCGTCCATGGCCCCCACCCGGGTGAAAATACGGTCGACCAGGCAGATGTCTGCCGCTTCCGCCGGGACGAAACTGCCGAGATGGGCCATGAGGGCGATCAGGGCAGTTTGGCGTAAAACTGTCGATTTCCCGGCCATATTGGGTCCGGTGATGATCAGGATCTGGTCGCTTTTCTGATCGAGATGCACATCGTTGGGAACAAAACGGCCGGGTTCGAGGGAGCGCTCGATGACCGGATGGCGCCCCTCGGTGATGGTCAGGGAGCGGTCGCTGTTGATTGATGGCCGGCAGTAGCGATGCCGGTGCGCCAGTTCTGCAAAGCAGGCCAGCACATCGATCTTGGCCAACAGATCGGCGACGGTCAGCAGGCGTTGGTTGTGCTTGACGAGTTGTCCGCGCACCTGCAGGAAAAGTTCGTATTCAAGTTCCAGCCTTCGCTCCTGGGCGGTGGCAATGGAGTTCTCCAGCTCCTTCAATTCAGGGGTGATGAATCGCTCGGCATTGACCAGGGTTTGCTTGCGGATGAAATAGTCGGGCAGGGCTTCGGCCTGGCTGCGGCTCACCTCGAAATAATAGCCAAAGACCTTGTTGTAGCCGACCTTGAGCTTGGCCAAGCCGGAACGTTCCCGTTCGCTGTTCTCCAGGGCGAGAATCAGTTGCTTGCCGTCGCGGAGCAACACAAGCAGCCGGTCGAGTTCGTCGTTGTATCCTTCCTTGATCAGCAACCCTTCCCGCAGGCTGATCGGGGCGTCGTCGCGGATGGCGTGTTCAATCAACTGATGCAGGTCGGTCAGGGTATCGAATTTGGCGGCCATGGTCTGCAAAAGAGGGGAAGCGCAATTGGCCAGCAAGGCATGGAGAGGGGGCAGCTGCGCCAGGGAGGTTTTGATGGCGCTCATGTCGCGGGCATTGCCATGGCCGAGCACTAGGCGGCTGCACAACCGCTCGAGATCGTAAACCGAATCGAGAAGGTTATGGATGGCAGCCCTGGCGTCCAGGTGCTGGATTAGTTCCTGCACGCTGGTCAGCCGAGCTTCTATCTGCTCTTTCTCCTGGAGCGGAAACAACAGCCAGCGCCGCAACAGCCGAGCTCCCATGGGGGTTGCGGTTTTGTCGAGCGCAAACAGCAGCGAGCCTTCCTGCCGACCGCCGACCAGCGTTTCGGTCAACTCGAGATTGCGGCGAGAGGCGTCGTCGATGATCAGGTAGCCCCCCCGGTTGAGGGGGCTGAGCTGCTTGATATGGGAGAGTTCGGATTTTTGCGTCTCCTTGAGGTACAGCAGCAAGGCCCCGGCCGCATTGATGGCGGCGGTATAGGCGGCGCAGCCAAAACCGGCCAGGTTGGCGGTGCGGAAATGGTCGGTGAGCGCCGACAGCGCCGTGCGGGAATCAAAGTGCATGTCCGGCCGGCCGGTCAGGCAGAGTTGCCCCAAATGGGTGGTGAGCAACCCGGTGAGCCCGGACCATTCATCGAGTTCGGACTGCGGCAGGATAAGCTCGGCGGGCCGCAGGCGAGCAAACTCGTCGATCAAAGGGGTGGGATCGCTTGCCAAAAAGCTCACCTCGCTGATCTGGAAACGGCCTGTCGAGACATCGACCACCGAAAGACCGGCCAGCATATCCTTGGGTGATCTGCGGGAAAACGAGACGGCGCAGACGTAACAGTCCGATTTGGCGTCAAGCAGTTGGTCGTCGGTGGTGACGCCCGGACTGACCACCCGGATGACTTCCCGGCGGACAATGCCCTTGGCTTGCCTGGGATCTTCGACCTGTTCGCACAGGGCGACCCGGTAGCCTGCCTTGATCATCCGGCCCAGATAGCCGGTCACCGCGTGGAAGGGCACACCGCACATCGGGATCTTGTTGACTTCGTCCTTGCCGCTGCGCGAGGTCAGGGTAATGCCCAGAATCTTGGCTGCAATCAAGGCGTCGTCAAAAAACATCTCGTAGAAATCGCCCATGCGGTAGAACAGGATGGTGTTGGGATACTGTTCCTTGATTTCCAGATACTGCTGGAGCATGGGGGTGATTTTGGGCGGCGCGGTATTCATGGAGCAGAAGAGGGGGGTAAGGCGAGAAAATCCGGTGCGAGCGCATCAAAGGTCCGTTCGATGTGCTGGGGAATGGTGCGGATTTCCGCGCAGACGGTCATGAAATTGTGGTCGTCTTGCCAACGGGGCACGAGATGGAAGTGTAGATGGTCGGCAATGCCGGCGCCGGCCACGGCGCCCAAATTGAGGCCGATGTTGATGCCGTCTGGGCGCAGGCGCCGCCGGAGGATAGTGCAGCAGGCAGTGAGCAGGGCCATCAGCCGACAGTTCTCCTCCGGAGCAAGGTCGGTGAGGTCGGCCAGGTGTCGCCGGGGCGCCAGCAACAGGTGGCCGTTGGCGTAAGGAAACCGGTTCAGGAGGACAACGGTCAGCCCGTCGCGGAAGAGCAACAGGCGCGACTTGTCCTGGATCGCGGCTCCGGGCGGTTCGAACAGGCAGCCGCTTGTCTTCGGAGCCGTACCCAGGACATGCTCCATCCTCCAGGGAGTCCACAGCGCCTTCATCGGATCGGAGGGACGGAAGCGATTCGGGCGGAGAGTTCCTTGCCTGCTTCAAGAACGGCAAAGGTTCCCAATGCGCCATAGAGCCCCGTGGAACGGAAACTGCCCGGATTGAGGAATAAGGTCTGCCCGTAGCGCTGGCAGGCGGGCCGATGGGTGTGACCGTAGATTATGCAGTCGGCCTCGGGGAAGAGATTCCAGAGCGCGTTTTCGGTGTCCGCGCCCAGTCGGGCGCCATGGGTCAGGCCGATGGTGAAGGCGCCCAGGGGAAATTGCATTTGTTCCGGAAGGTGGCCGCAAACCCCAGTGTCGCACATATTGCCGCAGACCGCATAGACGGTTTTGGCGCCAAAGGGCTCCAAAACGGCCAGCCCCGTCAGATCGCCGGCATGGATGATGACCTCGCAATCGGCAAAGCAGGCGGCAACCTGCCGGGTGAACAGGCCGTCCGGCCGGCTGAGATGGGTGTCGGAGAGAACGCCTGCGCGGATCATCGGGTATGGTGCGGTCCTGTGGTCATCATGGGCTGATAATTTATAAGCATTGCCGGACGAACACAAGAGAAGACCTTTTCAGGGAATAAGTTTTGCTTCGGCACAGGAAGCAGTTGCGAAAAAAACGATAGTTTTGTAGCTTAGATAATTTTTTGGGAAAATAGCCGATTTATTAAGAGTGAAGGATAAAGGTATGTATACAGCATCTGATCTGCGTAAGGGCTTGAAAATTCAAATTGATGGCGAACCCTACATTGTCACCGAGTTCGATTTTTCCAAACCCGGTAAGGGGCAGGCGCTGTACCGGACCAAGATGCGCAACATGATCACCGGGGTTCAATTCACCCAAACTTACCGCTCCAACGACAAGTTCGACCGCCCAAACCTCGAAGAGCGGAAGATGCAGTTTTTGTACACCCAAGAGAACGAATATCACTTCATGGATACATCCTCCTACGAGCAGATTTTCCTGACCAAGGAGCAGTTGGGCGACAATCTGAATTTTCTGATCGACAATATGGAGGTGGCAGTGTTGTTTTTTGGTGAACGCGCCATCGACATCACCTTGCCCACCTTCGTCAACCTTGAGGTCACGGTGGCCGACCCTTGGGCCAAGGGCGACACTTCCGGTTCAGACACCAAACCCGTGACCGTTCAAACCGGCTTTCAGCTCCAGGTGCCGCCTTTTGTCGAGCAAGGCGATAAAATCCAAATTGATACCAGGACGGGTGCCTACATCACCCGGGTAAAAGAATAATTCAACATGCTTTCCCCCAAGGGCCTGCGGCAGCGTTCCGACCTGATGCAGGCTCTCCGTTCTTTTTTTCTCGAACGTGATTATATCGAAGTCGATACCCCATTGCGACTGCCGATTCTGATTCCAGAATCCCATCTCATTCCTTTTACCAGCGAGGGTTGCTTCTTGCATACTTCGCCGGAGATCTGCATGAAGCGGCTGCTTGCGGGCGGCTGCGAGCGCATTTTTCAGATTTGCCACTGTTTTCGCCAGGAAGAATGCGGAAGGCTGCATCAAACCGAATTCACCATGCTCGAATGGTATCACAAAGGGTGGGATTATTTCGACCTGATGCGGCAATGCGAGGAATTGATCGGGTGGGTGGCGCGAAGGGCGTCTGGCTTTGCCGGCCTCGTGGAAGGGGATCTGCTGCGCTGGCAAGACGCCCGGGTAAGGCTGACCCCGCCGTGGGAGCGGTTGACGGTTGCCGAGGCTTTCCAGCGCTATGCCGATGTTTCGGTGATGGACGCCCTGCGCGCCGACCGTTTTGACGAGATATTGGTCACCGAGATCGAACCCAATCTGGGGCAAACTCGTCCGGTCTTTCTCCACGATTACCCCGTTGAATTGGGGTCGCTCGCCCGTAGGAACCGGAACAATCCGGAGGTGGCGGAACGGTTTGAACTCTATGTTGCCGGAGTTGAGCTGGCAAACGGTTTTTCCGAATTAGCCGATCCGCTTGAGCAGCGGCAGCGCTTTCAACGGGCAATAGAGCAGATGCAAAGGGAAGGAAAAACGGCCGAGATGCCGGAAAAACTGCTGGCCGAACTGGAGCGGATGGGCGAGGCGGCCGGCATCGCCCTGGGGCTGGACCGTTTGTGCATGCTGTTGATGGGGTGCGACGATCTTGCCGGGACCGCGCCATTAATTTTTGCGGAATTTTAGACAGCTGCCCTTGTCTTTTTTTTTCTTTCAACTACCATGAATTATTCTTGGAAAATTGAGGCTTCTTCTTGCGGCACGCTGACCACCTCGCGCTCGGGCAGCAACAGCGCTGTCAATCGTCCGCCATACACTGCCCCGGTGTCGATGCCGATTTTGTTCGCTGCAAAATAGGGCTCGGTAAATACCGTGTGACCGAAAACAACAGGTTTGCCGAAATCGTGGGAACTGGCGAGAAAAGAGTCACGCGCCCACAGGCACCATTGGGCGGTTTGTTGACTGAGATGGTGGCCGGGCTGCAAGCCGGCATGCACATAGATGGCGTGTTGATCCTCCCAGAAGAGGGGGAGGCTCCGCAGGAAAGCGAGATGGTCGGCTGGGATGGGCTGGGTTCTTTCCTCGCGCGTTGCCAAAGGCGGAATGCCATAGCTGGCCAGGGTCTGCAGTCCCCCGACTTGCAGGAAGAGGGTGCTGTCGCCGCCCATGAGATATTGATAGAACAGAAAATCGTGGTTCCCCATCAGCGGCACAACGCGAGGGTGTCGGGAACGCAGCGACAGGATGGTGGAGACCACCTCCTTGGAATCCGGGCCTCGGTCGACATAATCGCCGAGAAATACAAGGGTATCCGCCCGATGGCGCACTTGGTCCAGCAGGCTAAGGAGCGAAGTGTGGCAGCCGTGAATATCGCCGATCACGCAGGTGGTTGTGTTTGCTGTCGACATAAGGGTTGATGGCTGAATAAAAACGCGTAGAAGAATTATGAGCAGCAATCAGCAGCGCCAGTTGATCAAGAAATATGTCGATCTCCTCTTAACCAGATGGCGGCTCATCACCAGTTGCCTGCTTCTGGGGATAACCATTGGCTTGGGATACTACAAGACGCTTCCCAAAGTCTATCAAAGCACCGCCTTGCTCAGCTTTGAACAGCAACAGATCAACCCTGGGAAAATGGACCCAGAGCAGGGAAGGAGCAGGTTGCAGGAATCCTTGGCGACACTACGTGAACTTGTAACCAGTCGGAACAACCTTGAAAAGGTCATTCTCCAGTTTTCCCTGTACGAGGAGGCGAGAAAAAAGCTGCCCCTGGAAGATGTTATTGAAATGATGCGTAAAGATATCACCATCCAACCTTCTGGTAAAGGGGATATATTCAGCGTGTCGTTTCAGGGAGGGGATCCGTCGAAGGTGCAAAAGGTCGCCAGCGGACTGGCGTCCCTGTTTATCGAGGAAAATATAATATACCGTGAGAGACGGGCTTCGGAGGTTTCTGAATATACTCAAAAACAGTTGGCCGCGTCGAAGAAGGTGCTGGACGAAAAAGAGCAGCAGATGCGGGATTACAAGCTGAAATATTTCAATGAAATGCCGGAACAGCGGCAAGGTAATCTCACCCAGCTCCAGGCCCTCATGAGGCAAAATCAGGAGATCCAGAATTCGATTCAAGAGCTTGAACGGACCAAGGTCATGTTGCAGGAGCAGGCAAATGTGCAGCGGAGCCTCGCGGCCCTTAAAGATCCTACGGCGCCTGCTTCTTCCGTGCGAATTATGGAAACCGATGAGGATCGGTTGCAGCGGCGGAAGGCCTATCTGGACGAATTGCTGGGAAAATACACGGAGAACCATCCTGAGGTTCGGCGCACCAAACAGATGATCCAGCAGTTGGAAGAAAAAATAAGAAAAGGAGGACCCTCCAGACAGAACGCAGCATCAGGCGCAAGCAGGTCAGGGCAGTCCTTGACCCTGGAAGGCAGCAGAATTCAGCTGCAATTGAAACAACTCGAACTCAATATTGAGCAATTGCGGGAGGAACAGGAAAAAATCCCCGCCCAAATCACCCAATATAAAAAATGGATTGAAGCTGTCCCGGTCCGCGAAGCGGAATGGGCGGGCTTTACCCGCGATTATAGCGTGCAACGCAGCAACTACGACCAATTGGTCGCCCAGAATCTTCAGGCGCAATCCGCGGAAAGCCTTGAGCGCGACCAAAAGGGGAGCAAGTTTAAAATTGTCGACTCTGCCCGTGTCCCCGAAAAACCGTTCAAACCCAATTTCCTGAGAATCCTGCTTGCCTCTGTTGCGGCCAGCTTGGGCCTGAGTCTTGGGTGGATCCTGCTTGTCGATTTTGCCGACACTTCGTTTAAGAACATCGGTGAACTGGAGGATTATATCGGCGTGCCGGTCATCTGCTCCATACCTTTCATTGAAAAAGAAGCTGAAACCAGAAGAGATCAGATTGTTTTTCGCATAAGCCTTGGTTTGATATCCGGTTATGCGGTCATGTTACTGGCGGTCATAGCATTCATGTGGACTAAGGGTATGATCATCGTTTGAAACTCACCCAGGTTATTGCGAACAATTAAGCATGTATACCAAGTATTACGGCCTGACTAAAAAACCCTTCGCTCTGACGCCCGACCCGTCCGTGGTCTTTATGAGTGAGACCCATCAGGAAGGGTTGGCCATTCTCAACTACGGAATTCTCAGTAAAAAATGCTTTCTGGTGCTGACGGCCGATGTCGGCGCGGGCAAGACGACCTTGCTGCAGGCCCTGGTGAATGCACTGGACAACGATGTCCATCTCTGTCATCTCAACAACCCGATTCTTCGCCGTGACGAGTTTTTTTCCTACATCGCCAAACAGCTTGGATTGAATTGGGATGGCAACAAGGCCATGTTCCTGATCGAATTCGGCAATCTGCTCAGGGAGTGTTACAAGAAAAATGAGCGGGTGCTGCTGATTTTTGACGAAGCCCATGTCTTCCCGGTTGATCTCCTGGAAGAAATACGCTTGCTTTCCAATCTGGAGGAAAAGGGCCAGGACGTGCTTTCTATCTTTCTGGTGGGGCAGCCGGAACTCAACGAACGTATGAGCGACGACCGACTGTTGCCCCTGCGCCAGCGCATCGGCATCCGCTTTCATCTCAACCGGTTTACCCTCGAAGAAACCCGGCAGTATATCCTGTTCCGGTTGCGTCACGCCGGGGCCCGGCACCTCAATATTTTTTCCGACGAGGCCATTGTCGAGGTGCACCAGGTCAGCTATGGGACCCCCCGGTTGATCAATATTATTTGCGATCATGCCCTTCTGTCCGGTTTCGCCGAAAGCAAGCCGGTGATCAATGCGGAACTGATCAGGGAAAGCGTGGAGGATCTGCATTTTCCCGGCGAGGAGAATCCCTTGCCCGTCGCCAGTCAAGTCAAACCCGACAGGATGATGCGCCTCCTGCTCGGGGTGTGCGGCGGGGCCGTCGTTGTGGTCCTGATGCTTCTTGTGGTGTTGGAAATGCTGCCCGCCACCAGGGGCATTTCCCCTCTGGGCAGGATACTGCCTGAGTCGTTGTTGCAGTATCTTCGTTTTTCATGGTAGTCGGAGGGTATTGTGGGAAAAGTATTCAAGGCATTGAAGCGGGCGAATGAGGCAGTGATCATGGAAACCGAGACGGCACAGGCGCCAGATGAGTTCAGCACCGTACCCGGGCCCGCACCTCGGGGGCCTGAGCCGCCAGCGCCCGCTCCGCCTGCCGCCCCTGTCAATGTCGTCGAGCAGACGTATCTCGGGCAGTGGGACGATCGACTGATCCTGGCCACGGCGACCACTGGTCCGGTGGCGGAGAGCATACGCGCCCTGCGCACCCGCATCCTGTTCCCCTCCTCGGGGAAAATTCCTCGAACCATCCTGGTGACCAGCGCTTCCCCCGGCGAAGGCAAAAGCTTCATTTGCGCCAATTTGGGGATATCTCTTGCCCAAGGAGTGGATAATTACTGCCTGCTGGTAGACTGCGACCTGCGTAAACCTGTACAGCATACCCTTTTCGGCCAGAGCAACATGGCGGGACTGTCCGACTATCTCTGCCACCGCAAATCCATACCTGATCTGCTGCTGCCGTCCGGCGTTGAGAAGCTGTCTCTGCTCCTCGCCGGTCCCCGCTCCATAAATCCGGCCGAACTGCTTGGTTCGGCGGCAATGAGCAGACTGGTCGACGAACTGGCCCAGCGGTATGATGATCGCATTGTTCTCTTCGACAGCCCGCCGCTGCACGCCGCCAGCGAAACTGCGGTGCTGGCGCAACACGTCGACGGCGTGGTCCTTGTGGTTCGTTCCGGCTCCGCCCGCCGCGAATACGTGAAAGCCCTGGCCGACGCCATTGGTCGCGACAAGATTTTGGGTGTCGTTTTCAATGCCTACCGTGCCACTATGCTTGATTATCGGGTATTCGGCTACTACGAGTACCAGAAAGATTATTATTACAGTGAAAAATAGCGCACCCGGGTTTTCACCGTGGCGCAGCTTGGGAGAATGTTGCCGTATCTTTCATCTTTTTTGTAGCTGAAGCATTATTCAACGGCTACATTGTTGGGCCTTTTCCGCGCGGAACAGGTGGCTGACTCGCTTGACCTTACATTTTGTTCAACAATGCAACAACAGTACAGACCAAAGAAAGGAATGCGGAATGCAAACAGCGAAAAGAAAGATGACGGGACAAGAGGCGCTCCAAGTCCTGTTGGCTGGAAATGAACGGTTTGTCCAAGGCAAGCTCAAACATCCCAACCATTGCGAAGCATCTCGCAAGAGGCTTGTTGAAGGCCAGAACCCGGTAGCGGTGGTGCTCGCCTGCGCCGATTCACGGGTGCCGCCGGTGGATGTATTTGATCAGGGATTGGGGGATTTGTTCGTCCTGCGCGTTGCAGGCAATATCATCAACGATCATATCCTGGGCAGCATTGAATACGCGCTTGCCCATCTGCATACCCCTCTGGTCATGGTGTTGGGCCACTCCTCCTGCGGCGCCGTCAATGCGGTGGCGCAGGGCGTCAAGTTGGATGGGCACATCGCCAGCCTTACCCCATCAATCGATGCGGCCTTGAAGCGAACCAAGGGACAAGAGGGCCACTGGCCGGACAATGCCGCCTTGGAGTTGGCCCGGGCGACGGCCAGGAAAATTGCCGAATCGGAGCCCATCATTGCCGATCTGGTGAATGAAGGGAAAGTGCTTGTTGTCGCAGCCTATTACAATCTGGCCACCGGTGAGGTGACCGTGTTGTGAGCACTGCCGAGGCGAAAGACCGAAGTGGGCCATCGCCTCGACATTATTTTTAACCCGTGGTTTTTTGACATCCTCCCCTGCCTAAAGGTAAGGGGATTCCTACGGCGCTCGTTGCAGGCGCATTGCCTGAATGAATCACTTCGGCGTGTTCCTCGAAACCACATTCGACGCAGACGAACTTCGCTTGCGTCTGCCGGTTGTCAGGCGATACATGGCCGCAGCGCGGACAGGTACGGCTGGTGTATTGTGGCTGCGCCGCGATGAGCATCC
>WRFD01000027.1 GCA_009778955.1 Desulfobulbus sp. | reverse complement strand
CTGGCGCAACTGATGGACAAGCAAGACCATGTGCTCCATGCGGACAGCGCCTACCAGGGCCATGACCTCCACAAGACTTTGTTGAAAAACAATCCCGGCCTGCAACTGCAGGTCAACGGAAAGAGGCGGCGCAACCATCCTCTCGCCGAGGAACAGAAGGCCAACAACAAAGAAAAGTCCCGGACACGGGCCCGGGTTGAGCATGTATTCGGCCACATGACCAATTCTTTTGGCGCCATGGCCATCCGGACCATTGGCCCGGGCCAACTGCCAGATCGCGCTGAAGAACCTGGCCTACAATCTCCAGCGGCAGGAGTGTCTGCTCCGCCTGAAACTCTTTCCTTGGCCAAAGCAGGGGTGAACTGCGTCCACAGTCCGGAACGCCAGAGAAAGCAAGAAACAGAGAACAAAAATGGCGAGGTTTCCACCCAACAGCGGCATCCTATTTGGCGCCCTTGAGCCATGAGCGTCGTGTTCCCACCGTGAACGGCTCGCATTTCGGGGTGCCCTCAAAAAAAATTCCCGACTTCGCCAGGGTGCCGCTTCGAAACCGGTTCTTAGAGGCGCCCTAGAAAATGAAAGATTCAAGGACTCATCATGGCAACAAGGAGGAGAGGCATGAAAGTGTTGGTGATCGGAGGGGGCGGCCGCGAGCATGCCTTGGTTTGGAAGCTGAAACAATCCGCAAAGGTCGAGGCGATTTTTTGTGCGCCCGGCAACGCGGGCATCAAATCTTTGGCCCAGTGCGTGGACATTGCTGCCAACGATATTGACGCGCTGCTGGAGTTTGCCTTAAAGGAGCAGATCGATTTGACCGTTGTCGGACCCGAAGAGCCACTGACCAAGGGCATTGTCGACCTCTTCTGCCAGCACGGGTTGCGGATTTTCGGGCCTGACCGTCAGGGCGCGATCTTGGAAGGCAGCAAGGTGTTTACCAAGGATTTTCTCAAAAAATATGGCATAGCGAGCGCCAGTTACGAAACTTTTGCCAAACGGGGGGCGGCAAAGAAATTCATTCGCTCCCTCGGCGTGCCGTGCGTGATCAAGGCCGATGGCCTCGCCGCCGGCAAAGGGGTGATCATTGCCACAACCATTGAGGAGGCCGACCAGGCGGTCAATCTGATCATGAAGGAAAAGGCCTTCGGCTCCGCGGGTAACCAGGTGGTGGTCGAGGAGTTTCTTCAGGGCGAAGAGGCCTCCTTTCTCGCCTTCACTGACGGCACAACCGTGTTGCCCCTGCCTTCATCGCAGGATCATAAAGCCATCTTCGATGGCGACCAAGGGCCCAACACCGGCGGGATGGGCGCCTATTCGCCGGCGCCGGTGATAACCGACGCCTTGACCACGCGAGTGATGGAAGAGGTGATGCTGCCGACTGTCCGCAGCATGGCGGCGGAAGGCCGCCCCTACAGGGGTGTGTTGTACGCCGGTCTGATGATTGACGGCGACCGGGTCAAGGTGCTCGAATTCAACTGCCGCTTCGGCGATCCCGAATGCCAGCCTTTACTGATGCGCCTGCGGAGCGATCTGGTCGAGATCCTCGAAGCATGCATCGACGGCACCCTTGACCAGGTGCGCATGGAGATCGACCCGCGCCCGACGGTTTGCGTGGTCTTGGCCTCGGAAGGCTATCCCGGCACATATGCAACCGGCAAACCGATCGGCGGCTTGCAGGCGGCGGCGCAGGTGGAAGGTGTCGAGGTCTTCCATGCCGGCACCGCCATGAAGAAAGGAGAGGTTGTAAACAGCGGCGGCCGAGTGCTGGGGGTGACGGCCGTGGGCGATACCATTCGCGAGGCCATCGACCGGGCCTATGCCGCAGCCAAGGAGATCACCTGGCCGGGCTGTTACTACCGCCGCGATATCGGCTATCGGGCGCTGTCGCGCTTGACCAAAACCCAACAACCGATAGTGGGGATTGTGATGGGCAGCGATTCAGACCTGCCGGTGATGCAAGCGGCAGCCGATTTCCTCCAATCGGTCGGCATCAAGTTCGAAATGCGCATCACCTCGGCCCATCGGACCCCGGAACAGGCTTGCGCATATGCCAAAACAGCTCGGGAACGCGGTCTTCGGTTGATCATTGCCGGCGCGGGCATGGCGGCGCATTTGGCTGGCGTCCTGGCTGCCCACACCACCTTGCCCGTCATCGGGGTGCCGCTGGATGCGTCGTCGCTCAACGGTCTGGATGCCCTGTTGTCCACGGTGCAGATGCCGCCCGGCATCCCGGTGGCCACCATGGGGATCGGCAAGGCCGGGGCCAGGAATGCGGCGGTGCTGGCGGTGCGTATCCTGGCGCTTGGCGACAACGGCCTGCAGGAGCAGCTGGAGCAACATGCCCGGAAAATGGCCGATGAGGTCGCGGCAAAGAACAAGGCCCTGAACGGATGAACGGGCCAGTCGCCGCCGACCGGGAAGGGCTTGCCCATGCCGCCAGTCTCTTGCGGGCGGGCGGCATGGTCGCTTTTCCGACCGAGACCTATTACGGCCTGGCGGTTGACCCCTTCAATCGCCAGGCTTTGGATCGATTGTTTGTTATCAAGCGGAGGCCGCGCCATCTGCCGATTCTGGTCCTGGTTTCCGGGTGCGACCAATTGCCGCTGTTGACCGGCGAAGTGCCGGCGCTCTACCATCAATTGATCAAGCGCTTCTGGCCCGGCCCGCTGACCTTGGTCTGTCCGGCCCTGTCCTCGCTGCCGTTACAGTTGACTGGGGACACTAGCACCGTCGGCCTGCGCCAATCGCCCAATGAGACGGCAGCGGCCCTCGTTGCCGTTTTCGGCGGCCCGGTGACCGCCACCAGCGCCAACCTCACCGGTTTTCCGGCTGCAGTATCCGCTAGTGAGGTGGCCAGAACATTTGCCGGCGAAATCGATCTGATCGTCGACGGCGGCGTGACGCCCGGCGGGTGTGGCTCGACCCTGGTCGGTCTGAATCGGGGCGAACTCCGGTGTATCCGGGAAGGCAGGATAGCATTCGCCGCAGTGCAAGAGGCTGCCGCGGGTTTTCTATAAGCAACGATCAACAACGGTGGAGGCTGTAATGGCTGGCATTAAGTGGAATAAGGCGTTTGCCCTGGAGCAGACAGCCGGTGACGAGGAACTTCTGCAAGAATTGCTGACCCTGTTTCGCAATTCCTCGGCCGATGACTATACCCGGTTGCAGCAGGCAGTGGCGAACAACGACGCCGAGATGGTGGTCCGGTCCGCTCACAGTCTGAAGGGGGCGTCGGCGAGCCTTGGCATGGAAGGCATCCGATGGCTGGCCTCCGACATGGAGGAGGACGGCAGACGGAACTCAGTGGCCGTGGCCAGGGAAAACCTGGCGACCATGGGAGATTTACTGGAACAGCTCAAAAATCTATAGGTGATTGCACGCTAACCGCTTACGGTCCATTACCTTTGTGACTGTGGGTGTGATCCAGGCTAAGGTCGGCGCGCGCCGGGACAATGGCAATTCAAATGCAAGGCGGCGGCTGGGTCGGGAGCGAGCGGCAACAAAAAAGGTCCAACGGCCGCAGGACCGTTGACCCTAATGGGGGAGACGGGGAAATGCAATCACTCGGCAGGAGTGATTGCGATTTGCTTACCGCAACCTTGGTCGTGGCCTTATGGGCGTGGTGATGGTCAGTCCGCCGTTTTTGCAATGGGCTTTAATCCGAACTTTGGGCCACAAAATCACCTAACCCCTTGTGTTATCGCGAAATAAAGAGGTTTTTCTCGTAAGATTCTTACCCATGTAAATTGTATTTTTTTTATTGAATATGTTCATTGATCGGTGTGTAATGCGCCCATTATATATATCGAAACCGTCCCCAACCGTAACTTACCACCGGCCATCCTGCTGCACGAATCCTGGCGCGAGGACGGCAAGGTCCGCAAACGCACTCTGGCCAACCTTTCAGCCTTGAGCCGCCCTGTCATTGAGGGCCTGAAGGTGCTCCTAAAAGGAGGAGTGACCATCAGTAGTCCCTTGGAGGCTTTCATCATTGAGCCCAGCTTGCCGCACGGCCATATGGCCGCGGTGCTGGGCATGACGCGTGTGCTCGGGGCCGAGCTGTGGTTAGCGCTTCAGCGCCAGCAGCACTGAAGAAGCCCTTGCTCCTGTTCATGTTGCCGGCTCGACGCTTAATGGCTTAATTCAGAGACGCCGTAGGCGATCCGGATGGAATGAAGTTATATTGTGGTATGGGGCCCGTCAGTTATTTTGCTTGGAGTGTGGTCTGTGTTCCGGATCATCTCCCTGGCCGGAACCAGATTTTGTCCTTACCACCTGCAACTCGACTCCAAGGCAGATGACCCTATCCCCGGGATAGAGCTTGCGCCGCTTTCTCGTTTCCACCACGCCATTAACCGATGCCAATCCCTGGCCGATCAGGAACCGGGCCTCGCCACCGCTGGCAGCCAAATTTTCCCGTTTGAGCAGTTTGTCCAGTTCGATAGAGTCGGTGTTGATGATCGCCGATTGCATGTCAGTAGTATTAGGGGCATTGAGCATGGATCCGGTACCGGTATCGAGGACTTGGGCGAAGAGATCGGCCATCAAAGCGCCCGGAGAAATTCAGGCCGCAGCGACAGACTGCCGGCAAGAGCCTGGTCGATCAGAGCAAGGGTCGCCTCCTTCTCCTCGGGCAGTTTTGCACGCACCGGCAGATAGTTGGAAGCATGGTTGGCATGGAACAGGCCGCCGGTCAGATGGGTGGCGGCGATCATGGCGCGCAGTTCGCCCAGAATGGCCAAGGGGCCGGGGACAACGAACTGGCCCGCCTGGATATCCGCATACAGCTTGGTCTGCGGCTCGATCATCAGACTGAGCGCCCCCACATATTCCGGGTCAATGGCGCTCAACACCCGGCCGGTTTCAGTGGCATGGATTGAGGATCGCTCCGAACCGGCGATCCCAAGCAGGACGGTAACCGACAACTTGATGCCAGCCGCCTTGGCCTTGGCCGCCATGGCGATCATCTCCGCAGCATTTGCACCTTTGTTGATCGCTGTCAGGGTTTGGTCGTCGCCGCTTTCCAGTCCCATATAGGCGATCCCCAGACCAATACGCCGCAACTCCTCCAGCTCATCGACAGTTTTTGCCTTGAGGCTTTTGTGATTGGCGTAAATGCCGACCCGGCTGATCTGGGGCAATCGCTCCTGAATCCGGGCAAGAATGGCCCGCAACTTGTTTTGCTGCAGAATCAGGGCGTCGCCATCACAGAGAAACAGCCGCCGGGCACGAGAAAAATGACGGGCAGCATAGTCGATGTCAGCAAAAACAATCTCCTCAGGGGTAATGGAGAATCGCTGCCCTTTATACATGCCGCAAAAAGTGCACTTGTTGTACGAGCAGCCCGTGGTGACCTGCAGGAGAATGCTGCCCGCCTCGCTTGGCGGTCGGTAGACAGTTCCTTGATAATGCATGGAATTTTTTTAATTTTTGTTTGTAACTATTCGAGTGCGGGCAGCCGCTCGATCAGCGCCGCCATGTTGCGCCGGACCGCCTGGTATTGCTCTCGGCTGAGTCCGGCCCCCAGCCCCACGGTTTCCGCCATGGTTGCGGTAAGAAAATCCCCTGGCGCGTGCGCATCGGCATTGATGGCCAAGGGTGCGTTGGTCCGTACCGCCATCCGGGCCACATGGCCGTTGGTCAGGCTGTGTCCCTTGCGACCGGACAATTCCAGCAGGATGTTTTTATGAGCAGCCAAGGCCGCTTCTTCCTCGGTGATAAAACCAGGATGCGCCAGGACATCGACGCCTGCCTCCAAGGCGGCCCGGTTGGTCCCTGGGATAACCGGCTCCACCGGAGTCTCGCCATGCATCACCACCAGTTGGGCGCCCAATGCTCGCGATTCTCTGGTCAGGGAATCGATCAGGGCTGGGGGCACATGGGTCAGCTCGACCCCGACAATCAGCCTGGTGGCGGTATGGGGGTTCAAGTCCTTGGCCGCCTTGAGCAGCGCCGGAATCAGCATGTGGATATTAGAGGAATCGGCGTGATCGGTAATGGCTATGGCCGTGTATCCGAGCACTTCGACCCGGCGGATATGCTCGGCCGGCACCAGGGCGCCATCGCTGAAAAAAGTGTGCGTATGCAGATCAATCATGTTGTCTCGGCGTGTTATATTGAACTGTTCATGTCAATTCTCGATCTCGCCACGTAAAGAATGTTTGCCGGCATGCAGAATGCACACCATGGCAAGATCGCCCGGAAGCAGGGTGGCGGCGGCATCAGGGCAATGGACAATATGGTTACCCGGTGTACGGCCCTTGAAATCGGCCCCATTCTTTGTCTCGATCATTACTTCAACTTTTTTTCCTATATATTCGCAATTCCTTTCAAAAGAAATCGTATCCTGTTGCTCCTGTAAAATCGATAGCCGCTTGCTTTTCACCTCTTCGGGGATCTTGTCGCCGAATTCGGCTGAGCGGGTGTGGGGACGGTCCGAATATTTGAAGGAAAAGGAGCTGTGAAACCGGACGCGGTTGAGCAGGTCTATAGTCGCTTGAAAATCATCGTCGGTTTCACCGGGAAAACCAACGATGATGTCGGTCGCCAGGGCGATGTCGGGTCGGTATCGTCTGAGCAGGGTCACTTTTTCCAGATAGGTTTCCACCGTATATTTCCGGTTCATCCGGCGCAACACCGCATTGGAGCCCGATTGGACCGGCAGGTGAAAATGGGGGCAGAGATTGTCAATTTCTGCAAAACAACGCATGAGATCTTCGGTGAGATCTTTGGGGTGCGAGGTGGTGAAACGAATCCGCTGCAACCCTTTGATCGCGGCTACTTCTCTCAGTAATCGAGGAAAATTGAGCGGTTGCCTGGTAACCGGGTTGGCGGCGCCATAGGAGTTGACGTTTTGGCCCAATAGGGTGATTTCCCGCACCCCCTGCGAAACCAGGATTTCCACCTCTTCAAGAATGTCAGCCATTGATCGGCTGATTTCCCGACCTCGGGTGATTGGCACCACGCAATAACTGCAAAAATTGTCGCAGCCCTGCATGATGGTGACGAATCGTTTGAAAGCGCAAGCGATCGAGGGAAGGGCAGGGGGCGCATTGATCAGGAGTTTCTGGAATGGAGGGATGGTAAAGGAGTTCTCGAGGTTGGTGGCGATTTCCTTGCTGGTCATCCCCTGGCGCAAACGGTCCAGCATCTCAGGCAGGCGGTAGATTTGCTGGGTGCCCACTATCAGATCGACATGGGGCATCCGTTCGCGAATGTGCTCACCCTCCTGTTGGGCAACGCAGCCGGTCACGCCGAGAAGCAAGTTTGGATTTTTTTGTTTTTCCGGCCGTAGAGCGCCGAGAAGGGAGAAGACCTTCTGTTCGGCCTTCTCCCTGATGCTGCAGGTATTGATCAAGATGAGGTTCGCGCCTTCGGGTTCGGCCGTGGCGACATATCCCTCCTGGGCAAGCAACTGCTCGATGATCTCCGAGTCCCGCTCGTTCATCTGACAGCCAAATGTTTTGATATATAGGTTCTTGCTCATAAGGACAGAATCAGGTCATTATCGGATTGATAGGCAAATGGACTCAATTGTTCAGCTAATTCCTCAAGGAGCTGCATGGTTGCCACCATGTTGCAGTCAAGCGTTTGGATGCGCACCAGTCCGCGTTCAACAGCAAGGGTGGAGAGAATGGCCAGACCGTCGTATCCTTCGAGGATAAAGCGGAGCCAACTGATTTTTTCCGGCTTGATCAACAGCGGCCATTCAACGACAACTGGCATGGAATAAGCGCTCATCGCAAAATAAATAAAATATTAAACAGTAAGAGAAGCGTCGACATCTTGCTCAACGATGTCCCGGTAGCGCTCAAGAACCGGCCTGATTTGCTCCTGAAGAAATTCCGTGGTCTGCATGGCGGCCCGGCCAGTAAACTGTTGATAATCGCAAACAAGGCTCTCCAGTTCCGCTTGATCAAAGGGGATGCGGTTATCATTAGCCAGCAATTCCAGCAAGTTGTTCGGCTCACCATTATTCTTGACCATGAGGCCGGATGCAACGGAATGTTCACGTATCACCTCATGCATTTCCTGGCGACTTTTGCCGCGTTCGACACAGGCCATCAGAATTTTTTCCGTTGCCATGAAGGGGAGTTCTTCTCGCAAATGTTTTTCTATTTGTTTCGGATAAACAACCATATTGCTAGTTATGTTGACATACAACCTTAAAATGGCGTCGGTCAGAAGAAAGGCCTGGGCAATATCCATGCGCCGGATGGCTGAATCGTCTAGGGTGCGTTCAAACCACTGGTTAGCAGCGGTAGCTGCAAAATTGATCGGCAGTCCCATCAGTTTACGAGCAAGACCGGTCATGCGCTCGGAACGCATTGGATTGCGTTTGTACGCCATGGCAGAGCTACCGACCTGCTTGCTTTCAAATGGCTCTTCCTGCACCTTGAGATTAGAAAGCAGGCGCAAGTCAACCGCGAATTTGTGGGCCGAAGCGCCGATACCGGCCAGGGTTTCCGCAGTTTTCATGTCGAGCTTGCGGGGATAGGTTTGGCCAGTGACTGGAAAGGCCTCGTCAAAACCGATTTTGCGGGAAACCAAACGGTCAAGTTCCCGTACCTTTTCATGGTCACCATTGAACAACTCGATGAAGGTCGCCTGGGTGCCGACCGTTCCTTTGGCGCCTCTGGCCTTGATCTGGGTTTCCAGGTGTTCGATATAGGCGAGATCCATCAGTAAATCTTGTAGATAGAGCGTGTTCCTTTTGCCCACGGTCGTCGGTTGGGCCGGTTGGTAATGGGTGTAGCCTAACGTAGCGATATTTAAATTATTTTCGCAAAAATCATTCAGATTGGCGATCACTTTGAGCAAGGCTACTTTGATCAGCCGCAAGGCTCGTTTCTGGATAAGCAAGTCAGTGTTGCACACCACAAACTGCGATGTGGCGCCAAGATGGATGATTGGCTCGGCCAGTGGGCACTGTTGGCCGTAGGCGTAAACATGGGCCATGACATCGTGGCGGATTTCACGCTCTTTGGCGGCAGCCAGCTCGTAATTGATATCGTTAACATTGGCCCTGAGTTCGGCGACCATCTCCGCAGTCACTGTCGCCAATCCAAGTTCGTGCTGCGCTTCGGCCAAGGCAACCCAGCATTTACGCCATTGGGTGAATTTGTACCGTTCGGAAAACAATTCTTGCATTGTACGACTAGTGTAACGGGAAACCAAGGGTTCCTGGTATATGTCATGGTTCATAAAAGCTCATTTGGTGAAATCTTTAAAATAAAAGGCAATACAGCTGGTTTGAACATGCATTCAAGGTGTCGCCTGAAAAAAAATAAGCATCTCGACTTGATCTGTTCACGCAAAAAAAAGCAAGTCATCAAGTTTGACAAGCTACACCACCTGAGCGACAAGGCCAAGTTTTATGTCAGCTTGGCCCGCTGCGCGCCACGACAGGGGAGAAATCCCGAATCGCCAAAGGATAAAAAGATGGGAACGCACGGCAAACTGCCTGTATCCCAAGCTGGCAGCGACAGGGAGGAGGGGGCGACCTGTTGGGAGGAGTTTGCCAATCAACGGAGGCATGACCCAAGCAAAAAAGGGGGGCATTGCAATCAATTTTAGAAAGGCTGGACCGGTGCGATGTTGTCAGCGACAAGAGTGATGATTAAACAACGAATTATCAGAAAAACAATAACCAACAATTTAAGTTTTGACGCCAATGCCTCAGTCTAAACTCTTAAGCCGCAATATAAAATGTCGCATAATATATATTATGTTTAATTTTATTTTATATACACATATCAGTGAGATATAAGCATGATGGCCTGGAGCTGGCTCTGTTCCCTTCCCTTGAACCATGACCGTTTCAACCGAAACACTACATCGGCCGGCTTGGACATATCAAGCTGAGGATGGCCAAGATGAAAGCCAATACCAGGGAATACCTTCTCTTGTCCTTGAAGATGGAATATCAAATGGCCGTTCTTTTTTATGGGCGCAAGCAACTGCTGGCCTGACAGAAAAAAAAGGGGTTCTGGATTGCCTTCGCCGAACGGTTGCAGACGTTGTACAGTTTGCGCCAAATGGACTGTCAGCATTGAGGCGTCTGACAAACGATAATCGATCCAAACTTTATCCATCGCTTGCAAGCCGAATTCCAACATATTGATCTGTTGGTTAAAATCAAGAGTAAATTGCTCCAATTTTTTGCGGTCGATGGTCAGACCAACCGCCATGGCATGGCCGCCGAATTGTTTGATATTCTGGTCGCATCGGGCAAGTATGTGAAAAAGATTGATCCCTTTAACGGAACGTCCCGATCCCCTGATTATCCCCCCTGCCCCATCCTTAAATTCATCGGCAAAGACAATCACCGGCCGGTGATACCGATCGACCAGTCGGGATGCAATTATCCCCAGTATTCCGGCGTGGCAATGTGGCTGGTACACAACCAGCCCGTTTTTTCCAGATCTTATTTGTTCATCGCATGCAACTTCTGCCGCTGTAACTTCCTTAATTTCCATCTGCTTTCGGGTGTTGTTCATGTGCTCCAATGCACTGGCGGCGGTTTGGGCGCTTTCCATGTCGTTTGCCAACAGCAGTGCCAAACCCGCTTCGGGCTGACCTAACCGTCCTGCGGCATTTATTCTGGGCGCCAGCTTGAAGGCGATATTTTCCGAAAGGATCTCTCGTTTTCCCAATCCTCCGCATGAATAGAGAGAAAGCAACCCGGGACGGCGCGTTGCAGTCAACACTTCAAGTCCCGCTCGAACCAGGATGCGATTGACCCCAGTCAACGGCACCACATCAGCAACCGTGCCCAATGCCACTAAATCTAGGTATTGCTTCAGGTTAATGCGGATGCCCATCGCCTTGCGCAGCGCCATGAGCAGATAAAAGGCCACTCCCACCCCCGACAGAGCATCGCAGGGAAAATCGCATCCGGGCTGCTTGGGGTCAAGGATCGCATCGGCTTCCGGCAACATCCCCTGAGGCTCATGATGATCGGTGATTACCACCCGAAGCCCCCGCTGCCGAGCATAGGCGACTTCTTCAACGGCCGAAATGCCGCAGTCAACCGAAATCAAGACCCCACCCTGACCTGTGCCCTGCTCTATCAGTCGATCAATCGACTCGATGGACAGTCCATAGCTTTCCTGCAATCGGTTGGGGATATACGCGTAGGTTTGTTGCCCCAGTTCCCTAAAAAAGGAAACCAGCAGTGCCGTGGCGCTCATCCCGTCAACATCGAAATCACCATGAACGAAAATTGACTGCTTGTTGTCACAGGCAGCAAGAATACAGGCCACCGCCTCGCGCATCCCTTTCATGCGTTCCGGAGATGGAAGCATGCTCAACTGCGGGCACAAAAATTCCTCCGCTTTTTCCAAGGTATTGACATCACGTGAATAAAGAATTTCGCCCACCTGAGGGGCAAGGCCGAATTCCCTGGCGACCGCAGCACCAAAAGCCTTCTCACGGTCGCTGCCATTACAGGCCACCGTATAATTTTGGCTGGGAGGCATCATCCGGCTTGTTCTCATCAGGTGTTGAGGAAGCGGTCAAGG
Organism: Desulfobulbus sp.; assembly: GCA_009778955.1. Lineage (GTDB taxonomy): Bacteria > Desulfobacterota > Desulfobulbia > Desulfobulbales > Desulfobulbaceae > Desulfobulbus. The sequence goes on along the minus strand of WRFD01000027.1, from coordinate 5,805 downwards.
GCCGCAATAATCGTATCGGGTTGATCGATCTGGTGCCAGGCCACTTGCTGCTGGTTTCTGAACCAGGTCAACTGGCGTTTGGCATAGCGACGGGTATCGCGAATCAAGCTGGCAAGGGCGGTCTGGCGATCACAGGCGCCGGCGAGATAGGCAAGCATGTGCCTGTAGCCGATCGATTGCATCGAAGGGAGCTTGGCTTGATATCCTTTGGCCAGCAACCATTCAACTTCCTGAGCAAATTCGTCGCGCATCATGCTGATTGAACGTTGTTGGATTCGGTCGTAGAGCATTTCGCGCTCGCAGGTCAGCCCCACCAGGAGTAACCGGAAAAAGGACGGAGCGACCTGGTGTTGTTGTTGGCGGCGCACATGCTGCGACCAGGGGATTCCGGTGGCTTGGAAAATTTCAAGCCCCCGCAGCAGTCGCTGGGTGTCGTTGCAATGAATGCGTTCGCTGCTTTCCTGGTCTATGGTCATGAGTTCTCTGTGCAACGCCTCCCTTCCCTCCTGATCCAGGCGCTGGCGCAAATGGGTACGAATATGATCAGGAACTTTAACTATGTCGAACATCCCATTGACTAAAGCTGACAGATACAGCCCGGTCCCGCCGGTGAGCAGGGGAATATGCCCACGGTCGTGAATGCCTGCGATGGTAGCTAGGGCATCCTTGACGAATCTGGCCGCGTCGTATTGTTCGTCCGGATCAACTCTGTCGATCAGGTGATGCGGCACAAGCAGCTGCTCCTCTTTGCTTGCCTTGGCGGTCCCTATATCCATGTATCGATAAACCTGCATCGAGTCCATGGAGATGATCTCGCATCGGAACCGGGTCGCAATCCGGAGCGACAGGGCAGTCTTGCCAATGGCTGTGGGACCGACCAGGGCCAGGACCGGCGCAGTGATGGCGACGGGAGCAATACTCATTCGATGCTGACCAAGGGCAAGAGCCGCTGCAGCTTGGCCGGCACGATTTCCGGTGTGGCCAACAGTTCCTCACTTCCTTGCAATCGCCCTATTTTCTGGCGCTCGGCAAGCAACATCGCGGCACGATGGGGGCCGATATCGGGCAACATGGCGAGATCCTCATGGCCGCTTTTATTAATGGGCAAGTGGCAAGCAAAAAAAAATAGGGCCAATTCTGCTGGCAGCGAACAATCCCTTCGTGTAGCGGAAAAACAAGTCGTTTTTCTTGATTGTTGAGAATTTAGATGCGATTCTCCAGCATCCTCTTGCCAGGGGCGGAGATCATTGAACGGGGCGCTGACCACCTGCCATCGCTCCGTCCTCTGCACGCGATCCACCGTATAGACCCGCAGGTGCGGCGATGAAGACTGGCGCTGCAGGAGTGGTAACCCGTGGGGATACAGTAAGCCAAAAGAAAAAGGACAAGCGTTTGCTTGTCCTTGCTGCTGGCGTTGTCCACCTTTGGCCGCTCAACCTTGTTGCTTTTCATCCTTCATCAGCTTGTAGTTAATACTGTCCACCAAGGCCTGCCAACTCGCCTCAATAATATTCACCGACACGCCGACCGTACCCCAGCTCTCCTCCAGATCCTTACTTTCCACCAAAACCCGGACCTTGGCGCCGGTGCCGTGTTCGCCGCTCAAAACCCGCACTTTGTAGTCTGTCAGTTCCATCTCCTCAAGACTCGGATAAAATCTGATCAGGGCCTTGCGTAGTGCACGGTCCAGGGCGTTCACCGGTCCCTCGCCCATGGAGGCGGTGTGGACTTCACTGTTGTTGACATAAAGCCGGATGGTGGCCTCGGTGATCGGTTGTTTGGCCTTGTCATGGTTGTGGTGCAGCACCCGAAAGGCCTCAAGCTGATAAAATTCCCGCTGTAATCCCATGGCCCGGCGCATCAAAAGTTCAAAGCTGGCTTCGGCGGCTTCGTATTGATAGCCCTGATTTTCAAGATTTTTCAGCTCGTTGATGATGGCCTCCATCGCCGGGTCGTCCTGGTCGATGTTGAGACCGTATTTTTGCGCCTTCATCAGTACATTGGCCTTGCCCGATTGATCGGAGATGAGCACTCGGCGCGCATTGCCGACCTTTTCCGGGGCAATGTGTTCGTAGGTCATGGGATTGCGCTGCACGGCGCTGACATGGACGCCGCCCTTGTGGGCAAAGGCCGATTCGCCCACATACGGCTGATAGCGGTTGTGCTGCAGGTTGGCCAGTTCGTTGACCATGCGGGCAGTGGTGTACAGCTGGTCGATACGCTTGCCCACCTTGCACTCCAACCCCATTTTGAACACCAGGGCCGGGATGATCGAGGTCAGGTTAGCATTGCCGCAACGCTCGCCGAAACCGTTGATTGTCCCCTGAACATGGGTGGCCCCCGCATGAACGCTCATCAGAGCATTGGCCACCCCGGTCTCCGAATCGTTGTGGGCGTGGATGCCGATGCGGACTTGGCTGTCCTGTTCGGCGCGATACTGCAATACCCTTTGCATAATTTCCGGGATCTCGTGCGGCAGGGTGCCGCCGTTAGTGTCGCAGAGCACGATGGTTTCGGCGCCGCCGGCGATCGCCTTGCCCAAGGTGGCAATGCAGTATTCGCGGTTGTTTTTAAACCCGTCGAAAAAATGCTCGGCATCGTAGATCAGGTGCTGGACGCGAGGGCGCAGATAGGCGAGCGAATCCTCGATAAGCTGTAGGTTATCTTCGAGTTCGATTCGTAAGGCATCGATAACATGGATATCCCAGCTTTTACCGAAAATGGTGACCGCCGGGGTCCGGGCCGCAAGCAGCGCCTGGAGATTAGCATCGTTTTCCGGTTTCTTGTGGAAATGGCGGGTCGAGCCAAAGGCGGCAAGCTTTGCCTGCTTTAGCGCCACGCCCTGCATCCGCTTGAAAAAATCAACGGCCAGTGGGTTGGAGCCCGGCCAGCCGCCTTCGATGAAATCAATGCCAATCCGGTCCAGTTGCCGGCAGACCTTGATTTTATCGTCGACCGAGAGATTGAAATTCTCGGCCTGGGTTCCATCTCGCAAAGTGGTATCGTACAGTTCGATGACTTTGGCCATGTTTCCGGTGCTATTCGGCTACTTCAGCCGGCAGGTTGTCTTTATCCAAGGCAAAGGCGTCGTGCAGCGCCCGGACCGCCAATTCGGTGTATTTTTCGGCGATGATGCAGGAAACCTTGATCTCTGAGGTCGAGACCATCATCATGTTGATCCCCTCCTTGGCCAGGATCTGGAACATGGTCGAGGCAATGCCCGGATGATTGCGCATGCCGACCCCGACAATCGACACCTTGGCAATGCTTTCATCCCCGGTCACGGTCTGGGCGCCAATATCAGCAGCCACCTTTTTCAGCATCTCCATGGCCCGGTTGTAGTCACGCCTCAGGACGGTGAAGGTCATGTCGGTCAGGTGGCCATCGGTGGTATTTTGAATGATCATGTCCACCAAGATGCCGGCATCGGAAATCGGGAGAAATATTTTTGCAGCAATTCCAGGATGATCTGGAACTTGCTTAATGGTGATTCGAGCCTCGCTCTTGCTATAGGTAATGCCGGAAACCAGCATGGACTCCATGATCTTGTCCTCCTCGACAACCCAGGTGCCAATATTTTCTGAAAAAGTGGAACGGACATGCACCGGCACAGAAAACCGTTTCGCCAGCCCAACTGACCGGATATCCAAGACCTTGGCCCCCAAACTGGCCAGCTCAAGCATCTCGTCATAGCTGATATAATCGATTTTCCGCGCTTGCGGACAGACGTTGGGATCCGTGGTGTACACGCCCTCGACATCGGTGAAGATTTCGCAGGCATCGGCCTGCATCGCAGCAGCCAGGGCCACGGCGGTGGTATCCGATCCGCCCCGGCCCAGGGTGGTGATATCCCCTGAATCGGTCACGCCCTGAAAACCGGCGATGACCACTATTTTTCCCTGGTCGAGATGTTTGTTGATCAGGTCTGGATCAATCGAATGAATCCGGGCCTTGGTGTGCATGTTGTCGGTGTGGATTGCGACCTGGTCACCCAACAGGGAGACGGCGTCGCCCCCCATTGCCTTGACCGCCATGGCAAACAGGGCCACCGTGACCTGTTCGCCGGTGGCCAGCAGCATGTCCATCTCCCGTTGGTCGGGAATATGCTGCATGGCCAGGGCTAGGCCGGTCAGCCGATCGGTTTCGCCGGACATGGCTGACAGCACCACCACCATGCGGTTGCCTTGCCGGTGACCTTTCAGCACCCGCCCTGCCACCGTCTTGATTTTATCCGTGGAACCCACCGAGGTTCCGCCAAATTTTTGAACGATCAGTGCCATGATTGAGTCCGCACAGAAAAGGAATAAAAAAAATCTTGAAAACATGAAGGGGAACAGCCGCAAGCCGCTTCAAGGCGGCGACACCTTGCCGCCAGATCGTCAGGCCGCTGCCGTTGAAGGCGCAAGTTGGCGCGTCACAGTGCCATCAAAAATGGAGTGAAAAGTTTAAGACGTATTTTTAAATTTGCAACATCTATTCATTTTCAGTACATACGGGAACAATTTTTCCCTTTCCGTGCCACAAACCATCAACATGGTCACATCTGATCTGCATATTGTCCTGGTGGAACCTGAAATACCGCCCAACACCGGTTCCATTGCCCGTTTGTGCGGAGCGACCGACACCGTCCTTGACCTGGTGCATCCTTTGGGATTTTCGGTCGACAACAAACATCTCAAACGGGCCGGGCTCGATTACTGGCCCCATGTCCGGATCAACTCTTGGGACAACTTCGATGCCTTTCTGCAGAATCAGGACGAATGGCATCTGTATTTTCTCACCACCAAAACGAATCGGTCGTATACCGAAGCACGGTTCAAGCCCGGTGACAAGCTGATCTTCGGCAAAGAGACAAAAGGCTTGCCGGAAGATATTCTGGCACTGTATAGTGATCGCTGTCTGACAATCCCAATGAGCAATCCCCAGATCCGCAGCCTCAATCTCGCGATGGCCGCTGGTATCGTCCTTTATGAAGCCCTGCGGCAGCTCCGCCGATAATTTTGTATTCCCATCACCCCCTTCTGTTCCAAGGAGAAGAACACCAATGCCCGAACGAATTTTCAATTTCAGCCCCGGTCCCGCCACCTTGCCCCCAGCCGTGCTTCAGGAAGCGGCGGCCGATATCGTCAACTTCAAGAACTCCGGTATCGGCCTGATTGAACTCAGCCACCGTTCCAAGGCCTTCATGGCTGTGGCCGAGGAGACCGAAGCCCTGATCCGGGAGTTAATGGGCATTCCGAATAATTATAAGGTGCTCTTTCTCCAGGGCGGCGCTTCGACCCAATTCTTCATGGTGCCCATGAACCTGCTGGGCAGCGGCCAGAAGGCCGCCTATCTAAACACTGGCGTGTGGGCGAAAAATGCGATCAAAGAGGCCAAGCTGTTCGGCCAGGTGGAGGTCGCCTATTCCAGCGAGGAGATCACCTACAAGCGCGTGCCGCGCGATGACGAATACACGGTTTCGGCCGACAACCAATACCTGTATTTTGTCACCAACAACACCATTTACGGCACCCAGTTTCACACCATGCCCGCCAAAGACGTCATGCTGATCGCCGACATGTCCTCAGACATTCTGTCCCGGCCGGTGGATGTCCCCAAATTCGGGCTGATCTTTGCGGGCGCTCAGAAGAACATGGGCCCGGCCGGAGTGACCGTGGTGATCGTTCGCGACGATCTGCTCGACCGGGTCGGCGACAAGGTGCCGACTATGCTCAAATATAAAACTCATGCCGATAAGGATTCCATGTTCAACACCCCGCCCTGCTTCTCCATCTACTGTGTCGGCCTGGTCATGCGCTGGCT
>WRFD01000026.1 GCA_009778955.1 Desulfobulbus sp. | reverse complement strand
GTCAACTGTCATGAGCTCTCGACGACGGCCGCCCCCATGACGGGGTGGAGGTTTCTCGGTTTGCATGCTTTGCCGAAACTGAGCCTGCAAACGAGGGATCGAATCTCTTGAAACTCCAAGCAAAGCTGCCGTCTGCTCAAGAGTTGCCCCCATGACGGCAGGGAGCAGAACTGCTTGCGCACAGCGAAGTTCCATCATATCCCTGGAACCGCTGACGTCGCACCGGGCTTTTCTCACCAATTCTTCGTCGGTTCGCCGTGGTCTGGCCATGCCGCAAACATATCCCTGTTAATCTCAACTTGAAAGCGAATTGGAATTAATCAACGAGCATAGTCGGAGGGCAATTTCCAGTATAAGTAATGATTTTAAAAAGATGGCTTGGTTCATAGACTGGAGTAAGCTTGCGAACCTCAGCATTGTCAGCATGCCATTGGTTCCATGCGTTTGGATCTGCTGAGCGCACCTAAGGTTCGTCTTTTCCGCCTGCCGCCGGAAGGAAGCGATTTTTCCCGTCGCCGCCCCGGTTGTCCGAAAAAAACAAGTTGCCGACAAAGAGGGATGCGGTATACCCGGGCCAGAATCTGGTATCCCGGCCCTCGGCTTCCTGGCCGAAATACTCCTTCACCCTCCTCCAACCGCAAGGAATCCGCATGGCATCCGCTTGGTCCCAATCACCGGCCACCTTCCTCTTTCTCCACGGTCTCGAATCCTCCATCAGGGGTAACAAGGCCCAGTGGTTCCGCGCCCATTTTCCCCAAGTGGGCATGCAAGATTACCACGGCGGCCTCGAACAGCGACTCGCCCAACTGGAGGAACAGACGGCAGGGGCCGGGCCGCTGATCCTGGTGGGTTCGAGCTTCGGCGGTCTGATGGCCGCCTGCTTCGCCGCCCGCCACCCCGCCCAATGCCAACGGCTCATCCTGCTGGCCCCGGCACTCAACTTCAGCGGCTACCAGCCGCCGACGACCCCTCTGGCGGTCCCTGTTTTCCTGGTGGCTGGCGCGAACGACACGGTTTGCCCGCCGGATTTGGTCATCCCTCTGGCGCGGGCCAGCTTCAGCAATCTGGAGGTGCGGCTTGAGGATGACGACCACCTGTTGCACCGCACCTTTCCCCATCTCGACTGGCCCGCCCTGCTCACCTGAGCACTGGCACGGGATGCGGTTCAGTCCCCGGCTCGCCCCCGCCTTCCTGCTGCCGAGCCAGTAAGGTGCTCGCCGCGACCAGCCGGTACAACTCTGCCCGCTGGCCCTCGGCGTCGAATCCCCGGCCCGAGCGCGCCAAATCCAGGCACTTGGCCCAGGTGAAGGTGCCGAGGTGTTGGGAATTGGTCAGCAACATGCCGTAACCGGCCACGGCGGCGGCAAAACGGAAATCGGCGCTGGTGCGGTAGCCAGCGGTTTCGCGCACCGGCAGGCTCATTTGCCGGGAGGCCTCACTGCTCTGCGGTTTGTAGCGCACCTTGACGGTCAGCAATTCCTGGCTGTCTTCCGCTGGAGTCGGCGGCAGAGTCTGGTACTTGAGGGGATCGATCTGGGGAACTGCGGAGTGGCCGGCCGGGATCAGTTCATAGAGGGCGGTGACCCGGTGGCCGACCCCGATCTCACCGGCATCCTTGCGGTCGTCGCGGAAATCCTCATTGGGCAGGGCGCGGTTTTCATAGCCGATCAGCCGATAGGCCCCCACCCGGGCTGGATTGAACTCGACCTGGATCTTGACGTCATTGGCCAGGGTGAACAGGGTGCCGCTCAGTTCCTTGACCAGCACCTTCTCGGCCTCCAGCAAGTTGTCGATGTAGGCATAGTTGCCGTTCCCCTTGTTGGCGAGAATTTCCATGGTATCATCACGGTAATTCCCCATGCCGAAGCCGAGCACGGTGAGATGGACCCCGGACTGGCGTTCGTGCTCAATAAGCCGTTGCAATTGGTCAAGACTGGTGACGCCGACATTGAAATCGCCGTCTGAGGCCAGGATGACCCGGTTATTGCCGCTAGGCAGAAAATTTTGGCGGGCCAGCCGATAGGCCGTGCGGATGCCGCCGGAGGCATGGGTGGATCCGCCCGCCTGCAAGCTCTCGATGGCGGCCATGATATCCCGCTGCCGGTTGCCGGGTGTGGGTTGCAGCACCACGCGATCGTCTCCGGCATAGACGACCACGGCCACCCGGTCGCGCTCGCCTATCTGCCGGATAAGCAGCGGCAGGGCCTGCTTGAGCAGCGGCAGTTTATTCGCGTCCCGCATTGACCCGGAAACATCGATCAACATGACCAGGTTCGAGGGCGGCAATTGCTCCCTGGCGATCTCCTTTGCCTTGATCCCGATCCGGGCCAGTTGGTAGCCGGAGTGGAAGGGGCTGGGGCCGATCTCGGCGCTCAGTCCGAGCGGGTCACGGCCTTCAGGGTCCGGATAGTCGTAGGAGAAGGCATTGATCATCTCTTCGATTCGGACTGCGCCCACCGGCGGCAGGATGCCGCTGTTGACTAACCGGCGGACATTGGCGTAACTGGCGGTATCGACATTGATGCTGAAGGTGGAAAGTGGATTGCGGCTGACGTTGACAAAGCCGTTTTCCTGGACGGCATTGTAGGATTCCCGGTTCCAGGGCGGCAGGGGCGGGCTGGCCGGCGCGAACTGCGGGGGAACCACCAGGCAGCGCTCACTGACCGTCTTCATGGCGGCGGCCGTGGCATCGGCATGCGCGGCTGGCATCCGGGCCGATCCTTTCCGCTCCGCCTCGGCCTGAGGCTTGGCCTGAGGCACAGTTTCAACCCAAGGCACGGGCTTGATCTGGGGAACGGGCTTGGCCTGGGGCGCAGTTTGGGCCGAAACAGCCTGGACGGTTCCAGGGCTGGGTTCTTTTGCTTTGTTCGGTTCCGAGGTCGGGGCAAAACAGCCAGCCAGGAATAAGAGCATCAACAGGGTGATCAACAGGGGTCGTCGCATCGCGGGCTCCTTTGAATAACTTCAAGGTTGGAAGAGACGGCCAGTCGGCATGGTGGCCGCATTTATCCGATTGGACGGCACGGAGCAGGCGATGTGTCGCCCCCATTCTGAAAAATTTTAAACTTTTTGACAGTACTGTCCGGTTAAGGACTTGCGTGTATGATATTGGGTATAGGCATGCATGGTCGATTCAGTGCATCCTGCTCTGGATTCATTGAGGATTTGGTTGCGCAATTGGCGGACCCGTCGAATGGAGACCGCGAAGACCTGGAGGAATTGCTCAAGCCTGCACTCGTTCATGGCCTCGGAATACACAAACTCTTGCCTTTCTTCGGGGCAATATGTTCTCTGGCCAAGCAATCCTTTTTGAGCGACTGGAGCAGATGCCTGACGGAGGTATGCTCCTAGAGATGAAAGAAGATGAGGGCATGGAGCAGGTCTTCAAAATCCATCTGCAGCGGTCTGTTGCCTCGGGCGGCGGGTTTTGGAATATTTGCCAGGGTCAAACATAACGGAGCGCAGAGATGTTTGTAACTGTGCGCGGTCAGTTTTCTGAGTTTGAAGGGATGCGGCGCCATTTTTATAACCTTCTGAAATAAAAGGATTCTTGTGAAAATGGCTGCGGAGCCTCCTTGATGGCTTGTTAAGAAAATTCAGTATGTTGTTCGATTTTTTTCCACCAAAAACTCTATGCAAATCTCTAGCGGACATTACTGATTTTTTGGAGCGTGTTTTGACCGAACAGGAAGGGGCGACAGCGATGAATCCCTGGCAGCGGCAGGCCATGGAGCACTGGCAGACTGTCAACCGGCTGGCCGCGCGCCGCTTTCCTCAGGGGGCTGTGGCGGAAGAGGCTGCGCTTTTTGTCATGGACGGGCTGGCCCGCGACGATTGGCGGCGGCTCCGTGCCTTTGCCGGTCGCTCGACCGTGACCACCTACATCGTTGCCCTCACCCTGCGCCTGTTGGAGGATTTCGCCCGCAAACGCTTTGGTCGGAGCAAGCCGCCCGCCTGGATCCGCCGCCTGGGCGGCATCTGGCTCACCCTGTTCCGCCTGCTCTGCCTGGAACGGCTTACCCCCGGCGAGGCCGCCGCCGTGGCTGGCAACGGTCTTCCTTACCCAATACGGGCTGCCGAGCAGGCCGCCTACCGGATTCTTGGGGAGATGCCCGATTGCGGCGCCCGCACGGGTGAGTCGGTCGCATTGGACGAAACCACTGTTTTGCCCGAGGCAGAGGGCGACTGTTCACTCCAGGAGGAGCGGCTGGCGGAGGATGAGCGGAGCCGTCTGTTCGCCGTGCTTGGCCGGTTGCTGTTCGACGGCGATGTTACCTGTGAAATCGATCCCCTCCTCCTTGAACGGATGGCGGCGCTGAGCTTGCATCTTTCGCCCGAAGAGCGGCTGTTGCTCAAACTTTGTTACCGGGACGGTGTGGCCGTGGCGGAAGCCGGCCGGCTGCTCGACTGGAACCGGCACCAGACGCACGGACGGCTGCGGCGGCTTTTGGCTCGCCTGCGGCAGGACTTGGCTTCGGCCGGGCTGGAAGAGGAACTGCGGCTCTTGCTGAGCTGAGCGGACGACACAATCGGGTTGCGGAACCGTCCAACATATCAGGGGTGAAAAAAACTCCCGCCACAAACCATGAGCCATCACATGAACGAGCACGAAAACAAGAGGGCGGTGGATCGGAGGCTGGCCCTGCTGGCCCTGGCGAGCGAACAACCCGCCTCTCCCGGCCCTTGTCCGGAAGCGGAAACGCTGGCGGCCTTAGTCGAGGGACGGCTGGCGCAGGCGGAGTCCGTGGGTTGCCGGGCGCACATGGCGGACTGCGAGGCCTGCTATGGACTGTGGCTGCGGCTGGATCAGGAATGGCAACAGCACCAGCCCGCCAGCAGAAAAATAGGCCTGCTGCGGCTGATTCGGCGGCCGCGGGTATTAACCACCGTGGGCTCGCTGCTGGCGGCGGCCAGTGTCGTCCTCATGCTGAACCTGCCCGTCACCCAGGTCGACCGGATCAGCCCGCCCCAGGTGCGAAAAACGACGACAGAGCCGGTCATGCCCGCGCCTCCCGCCGCCGCCTTCGCTCCCCCTCAGGCGAAACCAGTACCGGCGGAACTACAGGATCAACCATTTCCCGCCCCGGAACACCTTACTCGGCCCGTCGAGCAGGCCAAGGCCGATCGTCAGGAAATCCGCGTGCAAGATGCAAACACAGCCCGAAAAGCGGTGCCGCCGCCAGCCATGATCAGGGAGTGGGAGAGGAAGGAAATAAAGGAAAAGGCGGTAGCCGAGCCGACTGACGTCGGGCAGGCGGTCGAGGAAGAAAGAGGGGAGGGGCGTCGGCGGGAGGCCGCGGCCCTGCTTCAACCGCAGCAGGAAAGGATGTCGGTCGTGGCCGAAGAATGGTATGGACACATCCGCCAGGGCTGCCAGGGTGAACCGCAGGCCAATTTTTTCAGTGCCATCGCCGCCGAGGGCTACCGGCTGCTCCGGGAACCTGCGACGCTACCTGATCAGGACCGGCAGCGGATCGAACGCATCGTCGCCGAACTCGGCAAGAAGCAGCCTGCCGGCGAGCGATGTTCCGCCCTGCTGGAGATTTTGGAGCCAAAGAATCAGCCGGCGCGATAAGAGCGGCAGCTCCTCAGATGGGCGGGGCGATGGTCACCACGATGCGCATGTCTGTGGTCGTCCGGACTCCGTGCGGCTCACGGATGTCGGAGATGAGCATGTCCCCGGTCCTGGCGGGCATGGTCGCCTCGTTATCGGCGAGGAAAAGCCCCTCGCCCTCGATCACCAGAATGGACAACTGGCCGTCGAGGTCATGGGAGTGGATGGGAAACAAGGAACCGGCCTTGAGGTTGAAGTTGAGGATCTTGAAGTGCTCGGAATCATGCAGGACGATCGCTTTCATCCCCAATGGGTTGAATTCCCTGGTCGTGGACAGTTCGATCCGTTTCACGGGTTTGTTCCTCCATCAGTGGTGGTAATGAATTGTGGCGCCAGGCTTGCTCTCGACTCTACTTTGGTTCGCCGGAATGGTCAGACAGGTCCGCCGGACGCTCAACCCCCGGATTCCTCCTCCCGGAATTGATGGAGGGCGATTTTGTATTTGTTGATCTTGTCGTACAGGCTTTTGCGCGAGATGCCCATCGCCCGGTGGGCCGCGCTGACCTGGCCGCCGGCCCGCCCGAGCATCTGCTCAATGTAGTGCCGTTCCTGCTGCTCCATGTAGTCCTTCCATGACATCTCGGGAAAATCCACATCGCTGGCCATCGCGGCCGCAGGCAATGCCACTGTCGGTTCCTTGCCGCCGAGCACGCAGTGGCGGCGGACGCAGTTCCGCAGTTCGCGGACATTGCCCGGCCAGTCTTGCCGCATCAACTGCCGGATCAGTTCCGGTGAGCAGGGACCCACCTCGCCGTGTTGGTCGTCGCAATATTCGGCCCGGAAGGCCTCGATCAAAAGCGGGATATCCTCCTTGCGATCCCGCAGCGGCGGCAGGCGCACCGGCAGGACATTGAGCCGGAAGTACAGATCCTGGCGAAAGTTTCCCCGGTCGATCTCGGCCTGCAAATCGCGGTTGGTGGCTGCGATCACACGCGCCTTGAGCGGGATGGCCGTATTGCCTCCCAGCCGGGTGAAGGAGCGTTCCTCCAGAACCCGCAGCAGCTTGGCCTGGAGCGAAGCCGGCATCGAGCAAATCTCGTCGAGGAACAAAGTGCCCTCGCCGGCGTATTCGAACTTACCCACCTTGCGTTGGATTGCGCCGGTGAACGCCCCTTTTTCGTGGCCGAAAAGTTCGGACTCAATCATCTCCGTCGGCAGGGCGCCCATGTTGACCGCCACGTAGGGCGAGGTTTCCGGCCGGCCGATGGCGTGCAGTGCCCTGGCCGCCAACTCCTTGCCGGTGCCGGTTTCGCCGACGATCAGGACCGGGTCGCTTTCATTGGCAATGGTCTCGATAAGCGCATACAGTCCGAGCATGACCGGATGGCTGCCGACCAGGCCGTAAAATCGGGACCGCCCCTCGCGGGTGGCGGTCAGCTGTTGCGAAAGGCTGCGGTTTTCCAGCACCAGCTGTCGCCGTTCGATGGCCCGCGCCAAAGTGGCGAGGATGATGTCCTCGTCCACCGGCTTCTGCAGGAAATGGTAGGCGCCCTTCTTGACCGCCTCCACAGCCAGGCTGATGTCGCCGTGGCCGGTGATCAGAATCACCGGCAGATCGGAGTCCTTGGCCAGAATCCGCTCCAGCAAGACCAGGCCGTTCATCTCGGGCATGCGGATGTCGGCCAGGACTGCGGAATAGGTGTTTCCGCCGATGCGGGCCAGGGCATCGAGCGGATTGCCGAAGGTATGCACCGCATAGCCGTTGAGGGCCAGGGTCTGCTTGATCGCCGCCAGCAGATAGAGATCGTCGTCGACAACCAGGATCTCCGGGGCTGGCAATGCGCTGGGCCGGTTCTTCATGCCGTCCCGCTCCGCCGCAGGTCAGGGGAGGCATCTCGGATATGTTGGGGAATGTAGACCGAAAAACAGGAGCCATGTCCGGGCGTGCTTTCCACCTCGATATAGCCGGAGAAACCGCGGACAATGCGGTCGACGATCGATAAACCCAGTCCCATGCCGGTCCCTACCTCCCTGGTGGTAAAGAAGGGATCGAAGATCTTTTTCTGCAGCTCTTCGGCAATGCCCTCGCCGTTGTCCGCCACTGCAATCAGCACGTAGGGCTCTTTCAGCACCGTTGTCAGGTTGAGGCAGTGGACAATGCGGCTGGTGACGGTCAGCCGGGGCATATCCACCCGGCCCATGGCCTGGATGGCGTTCTGCACCAGGTTGAGAAAGACCTGCTCCAGCCGGACCTCCACCCCTAGAACTTCGCAGGGATGGTCGTCCAGGCGCAGGTCTAGGACGATCTCGCTCAGGCGCAACTGCGATGCAAGAAAACTCAAGATCTTGCGGATGATGGCGTTGAGTTCCACCGGAGCCTGCTCTTCCTCAGCCTTGCTGCCGAAACTTCGCATAGTGGCGATGATCGACGAGGCCTTGTTCACCCGGTCGATGATGATGGACAGGTTTTCCCGCAGCATGGAGGTATGGTCGCCGGGCGTTTCCAAGGCCTTCAAGCAGTTGCGGGCAAAGAGCAGGATGGCGTTGAGCGGTTGGGTCAGTTCGTGACCCACGCCGGCGGCCATCTCGCCCAGGCTGACCAGGCGGCTGGAATGGATCAGTTGTTTCTGCCCTTCCTGCATCTGGATCATCAGGTCGTAAAACTCGCTGCAATCGGAGCAGATCAGCATGTGCAGCACCAGGCCGTTGGGATTCACATGGGTGGAGCCGCGCATCTTCACGGGCAAGCCCTTGCCGGTGGTGGTGGCCAACTGGGCCTCGAACTCGGTGAATTCCCCCTTGGCAAAGGCCTGCCGGATGGCCTCAGCCTTGTCCGGCTGGACCAGATCGGCCAGGGTCAGGCGGCGGCTGGCATTCAGGGAGAAGCCGGTCCGCTGCAGAAATTCCCGGTTGGTCTGGATCACCTTGAATTCATGATCCATGAGCAGAAACAACTCGGAGATGCCGGCCAGGATGCGTTCGGTGAACGACCGGGTGGCCTCCATTTCCTCGTGCTTCTTCAGGACGCGGACAACCAGATCCTGCCGCTGTTTCTCCAGTATTTTGATTGCCTGATCATGCATGGCTTTCCCCAAAGACGCGCCAATGTGCCAAGATTTTTTCGATCATACCCGCCTCCCCCCGGTGGCGTCATCCACTTTCCGCAGGAAAGACCGCTCCTGATTATTCAGTGGTGTTGCTGAACGATCAGGGCCTCGTGTATCCGAGAAAAAAAAGAGTTGCTCCGGCCTTTCTGCCGCTCAGGACTTTGAAAAAACGGTTTGATCCAACCGCTCCTGTTCGGGGTCAAACGGTGTGTCCCGTGGTTTCCCCCCCCTCGGCTTTTTACAAAGGCTGTTGCCGAGGCAGTGAAAATCGGTTAAAAAGCCAATAAAATTGCGGAGCTAAAAGTTCGATGGCCATTGGGCCGAAAACCTTTGCTGGCATGGTTTGAGCAGCAGGGGTTATTTTTCATTAATTCAAATTGTTGCGATGCGGGCGCCGGCAGTCCGGCTCTCTTGATTTTCTCGATTTTTTTTTGCGGCAGATGAACAGGGCCGTTTCAGATGAGGTTGACCTCCATGTCATCCTTGACAACAGCGGCGCCCATAAAACGGCGGAAGAGATGAAATGGCTCAAGGCCCACCCTCTTTTTATCTTTCACTTTACGCCAACCAGCGCATCCTGGCTGCATGCGGTCGAAAGCTGGTTTGGCCGACTGGAGCGCAGAGCCATTCGCCGGGAGGGTGTTCACAAGCGTTAAAGATCTCAGGGATGCGATTCGCAGCTTTGTCAAGCAACACAATAAAAGTTCCGCCAAGCCATTCATCTGGACAAAAAGCGCAACCGTGATACTTGAAAAAATCGGAAAAGTCTCAAAATTAAAGGACCACACTAACCAAACAGGACACTAGCAGAATAAGGGGTTGCATGGCCAACGAACCGAACAAGATCATCTACTCGATGATCAAAGTAAGCAAGAAATACAACCAGAAGCAGATCTTGAAGGATATTTCCCTTTCCTATTTCTACGGAGCCAAGATCGGCGTGCTGGGCCTCAACGGCTCGGGCAAGAGTACCCTGCTCCGCATTCTGGCGGGGCTAGACAGGGAGCATGAGGGCAAGACCATTCTCTCTGATGGCTTCACCATCGACTACTTGCCGCAAGAACCGATGCTCGACCCGCAGAAAACAGTGCGCGAGATCGTCGAGGAAGGCGCCCAGGCCACGGTCGACCTGCTGGGCGAGTTCAATGCCATTAACGAGAAATTCGCCGAACCCATGGACGATGACGCCATGCAGGCCCTGATCGACCGGCAGGCCCAGGTGCAGGACAAGCTGGACGCCATCGACGCATGGAACCTGGATTCGCGGCTGGAAATGGCCATGGACGCCCTGCGTTGTCCGCCGGCGGAGATGCAGTGCGGCGTGCTTTCCGGCGGCGAGAAGCGGCGGGTGGCCTTGTGCCGCATCCTGCTGAAAAATCCAGATATCCTCCTGTTGGACGAGCCGACCAACCATCTAGACGCCGAATCGGTTTCCTGGCTGGAGCAGCACCTGCAGAAGTATCCGGGCACGGTCATCGCCGTCACCCACGACCGGTACTTCCTCGACAATGTTGCCGGCTGGATTCTGGAACTGGACCGCGGCCAAGGCATCCCCTGGAAGGGCAACTATTCCTCCTGGCTGGAGCAGAAGCAGAAGCGGCTGGCCGTGGAGGAAAAAAAGGAGACCGAGCGCCAGCGCACCCTGGCCCGCGAGCTGGAGTGGATCCGCATGAGCCCCAAGGGGCGGAGGACCAAATCCAAGGCGCGCATCACCGCCTACGAGAGCCTGCTCAACCAGCAGGGAGAGAAGGCGGCGGGCGAGATGGATCTTTACATCCCGCCGGGACCGCGTCTGGGCAAGCTGGTGATTGAGGCCGAGGGGCTTTGCAAAGCCTACGAGGGCAAACTCTTGCTGGACACCTTCAGCTTTTCCCTGCCGCCCGGCGGCATTGTCGGCATCATCGGCCCCAACGGCGCCGGCAAGACCACGCTGTTTCGGATGATCACCGGCCAGGAACAGCCGGACGCGGGCGCCATCCACATCGGCGAGACGGTCAAACTGGCCTATGTCGACCAATCGCGGGACAGCCTCGACCCGAAGCAGACCATCTGGCAGGTCATCTCCGAGGGGCAGGAGACCGTCTGGCTGGGTACGCGCGAGGTCAACTCCCGCGCCTACGTGGCCAAGTTCAACTTCACCGGCAGCGACCAGCAGCAGAAGGTGGGCGAGATCTCCGGCGGCCAGCGAAACCGGGTCCATCTGGCGCGAGTGCTCAAGGAAGGCGGCAATGTGCTGCTGCTTGACGAGCCCACCAACGACCTTGATGTTAACACCATGCGCGCCCTGGAGGAGGCCTTGGAGAACTTTGCCGGCTGCGCGGTGGTCATCAGCCACGATCGCTGGTTTCTCGACCGTATCGCCACCCATATCATGGCCTTTGAGGGCAACAGCGAGGTGGTGTGGTTCGAGGGCAACTATTCCGACTACGAACAGGATTACAAGAAGCGCAAGGGCGCGGATGCTGACCAGCCGCATCGCATTCGCTACCGTCATCTGACCAGGGACTAAGGTCGCCTGGACACGGTATTTTCCCGTAGCGGAACTCCTCGGTTGCGCTTATGTTTCTTGCCACGATTGCCGGTAGCGGCCAGGAAGGCGTGCTCCCACATCGTGGCAAGAGGCAGGCCCGGATCGGGGGAGAGGAGATTCAGCGATGAACAGTGCGGAAGGACAGGCGGCGCATGTGCTGGTGGAGCGCAAGTTTCACACCTTTGCCGATCCGCCCGGGGAGATGGTGCTGGACTGCGGCGCCCGGCTTGGGCCGATCACGCTTGCCTACGAAACCCTGGGCCGGTTGAACGCCGAGCGCAGCAACGCCATCCTCATCCTCCACGCCTTTTCCGGGGATTCCCATGTGGCAGGCTATCTCCGTGAAGACGACGGGCAACCGGGCTGGTGGGACAATATGGTCGGTCCCGGCAAGCCGGTAGACACTGACCGCTATTTCGTCATCTGCTCGAACATCCTTGGCGGCTGTTCCGGCTCCACCGGCCCTTCCTCGGTCAACCCAGCAACCGGCAAGCCCTACGGCCTCGCCTTCCCCATGGTCACCATCAAGGACATGGTGCGTGCCCAGAAACACCTGATCGACCATCTCGGCATCACCAAACTGATGTCCCTGGTCGGCGGCTCGGTGGGGGGCATGCAGGTGCTGCGCTGGTGCGCCGACTATCCGGCAATGGTGGGTTCCGCCATCCCGCTTGCCACCACCACCCGCCATTCGGCCCAGGCCATTGCCTTCAACGAGGTGGCCCGTCAGGCGATCATGGCCGATCCGGAATGGAACAACGGCGACTATTACGACGGCCCCGGCCCCGCGCACGGCCTGGCGGTGGCACGGATGATCGGCCACGTCACCTATCTTTCCGATTCGGCCATGCGGGAGAAATTCGGCCGCCGCCTGCACCGCAGCAACCTGTCCTTCGATTTTACCGGCGATTTCCAGGTGGAGAGTTACCTGCACCATCAGGGCAAGAAATTCGTCAACCGCTTCGATGCCAACTCGCTGCTCTACATCACCAAGGCGGCCGACTATTTCGATCTCGAGCGCGACGGCGCAAGCCTGCTGGTCAATGAAACCCTGGCCGGCGTGCCCTTTCTGGTGGCTTCCTTCACTTCGGATTGGCTCTATCCCACCTATCAGTCGCGCAACATTGTCTCGGCGCTCAAAAAAAACGGCAGCGATGTCAGCTTCTGCGAGATCGAGGCCCAGTGGGGCCACGACGCCTTTCTCATGCCGAACATGCGGCTGGATGGCCTGATCAGCGGTTTTCTCGACCGGGTGTACCATGAACGCTGTCTATAACCCGGAACTGGGTTCCATGCGCTTTGATCTGCAGGTGATCGCCTCCTGGATCGAGCCGGGTTCGCGGGTGCTCGACCTGGGCTGTGGGGCCGGTGATTTGCTCGACTACCTGAAGCAAAATCGGCAGGTTTCGGGGACCGGCATCGAACTTTCCGAAGAAAAGGCGGCGCGCTGCATCGAGCGCGGGCTCACCGTGCTCCAGGGTGATTTTCGCCGGGAGGTGCGCGATTATCCCGAGGCCCGCTTCGATGTAGTGGTGCTGAGCCAGACCCTGCAGCAGATCACCGATCCCAAGGAGCTGCTCACCGACCTGCTGTGGATCGGCAAACGGGTGATCGTCAGTTTTCCCAATTTCGGCCACTGGTCGGCCCGGCTGCAGTTTTTACTGACCGGCATGGCGCCCATCACCGACCAACTGCCGTACGAATGGTACAACACGCCGAACATCCGGGTTATTTCCATCAAGGATTTCAAGAGGTTCTTGCGGCTATTCGGGGTGCGGATCGTGCGCGAGGTGGCGATCAACACCCATCACCACGACTATAAGGGCAATATCGTGCGGACATTGAAAAACCTGCGGGCCACCTACGGCATCATGATGCTGGAGCGGGTGGGATGAGGCCTTGGGTTCAGGAGTTCATCATGGGAAAACAGGACGTTCTCGCGGGTGGTTGCCGGACCGAATCCGTTTCCGCCGTGCAGGTTGGCAACCCGATTCCCGGGGCTGTGGCCGCCCTGGCCGACGGTTTCAAGAGCGGACGCTGGGCCAGCCATATCGAACCGGTGCCGATCCCGTCCAAGCACGAGGTGATCGGCCTGATCGAGCAGGCGCAGCGAATCCTTTTTCCCGGCTTCTTCTCTTCGGATATCCTCCGGCCGGAAAGCCTGGAATACCATCTGGGACAGCAGCTCAGCCTATTTTATGAACACCTGACCAGCCAGATCAGTTCGGCCATCCGCCACGACTGTTTCCGACACGACCAGGCCTGCACCTTGTGCAACGAGCGGAGCTACGAGATTGCCGCCGCCCTGGTCGAAAGCCTGCCCGCGATCCGCAATCTCCTTGAAACCGATATCGAGGCCACCCTGACCGGCGACCCGGCGGCCGCCAATTCGGACGAGGTGATTTTCAGCTATCCCGGCCTGTTCGCCACCATGGTCTATCGCCTTGCCCATAGGCTGCACGAACTCGAGGTGCCGCTCATCCCCCGCATCATGAGCGAGCAGGCCTACCACCGCACAGCCATCGACATCAACCCTGAGGCCACCATCGGCTCGCACTTCTTCATCGACCACGGCTCGGGCGTGGTGGTAGGAGCCACTACCACCATCGGCAACCGGGTGCGGCTCTACCAGGGCGTCACCCTGGGCGCGCTCAGCCTGCCCCGCGATGCCGGCGCCCGGCTGCGCTATGTCAAGCGCCATCCTACCATCGAGGACGATGTCATCATCTACGCCAACGCCACCATTCTCGGCGGCGAAACCGTAGTTGGGGCGCGGTCGATCATCGGCGGCAACGTCTGGCTGACCGAGCCGGTTGGTCCGGATACGAGGGTGATGCTGGAGCAGCCCCGGCTGGTCTACATTGGCCGGGAGGAAGGAGGGAGATGATGGGCTCCGCCATCTGCGACGATTTTTCCAAGGCCACGGGCAACACGCCCCTGGTGCGCCTGGACCGGCTTGCGTCTGGCGCCGAGCTGCTGGCCAAGATCGAATCCATGAATCCGCTGGGCAGCGTCAAGGACCGGGTGGCCGTGGCGATGGTGGACGATGCCGAGCAGCGCGGCCTGCTCAAGCCGGGTGGGACCATTGTTGAGCCGACCAGCGGCAACACCGGCATCGGCCTGGCCTTTGTCAGCGCCAGCCGGGGATATACCCTGATTCTCACCATGCCGGAGAGCATGAGCATTGAGCGGCGCCATCTGCTCACCTATCTGGGCGCCAGGTTGGTGCTGACTCCGGCGGACGAGGGGATGAAGGGCGCGATGGCCAGAGCCAGTGAGATTTGCGCCTGGATGCCCGGCGCCTGGATGCCGGACCAGTTCACCAATCCCGCCAATCCAGCCATGCATCGCCGGACCACTGGGCCGGAGATCTGGCGACAGGGCGACGGCCGGATCGACGCCTTCGTCGCCGGGGTCGGCACCGGCGGCACCATCAGCGGCGCGGGCGGTTTCCTCAAGGAGCGCCATCCGGGCCTGCATGTGGTGGCGGTGGAGCCCTCGGCCTCGCCGGTCCTGTCCGGCGGCGTTGCTGGGCCGCACAAGATTCAGGGGATTGGCGCCGGGTTTGTCCCGAACAATCTCGACCGCTCGTTGCTCGACGAAATCATGACCGTGGACAACGAGGAAGCCTTTCATGGCGCCCGCAACCTGGCGCGCACCGAGGGCATCCTCTGCGGCATCTCCGGAGGCGCGGCCCTGGCCTGCGCCCTGCGGCTGGCCGCGCGCCCGGAATATACGGGCAAGCGGATCGTGGTGCTCTTGCCCGACACCGGCGAGCGGTACCTGAGTACAGAGCTGATGCGCCAATAACGGGCAGCAGCCGAATCGCGCCATCTTATCGTTTTCGGGCGGGGCGCCGCCTAATAACAAAGAATCGATCAACACGCTACAGGTGGATAACTGCAATCATGGGGCAAATCGTTTCGCTTAATATCAGCCGGGAAAAAGGCGTCAACAAGGAACCGGTGGAATCGGTTGAGGTCAAGGTCGACCACGGCATGGCGGGGGATGCCCACGCCGGTGACTGGCATCGCCAGATCAGTTTGCTGGCCGAGGAGTCAATCGACTTCATGCGCAACAAGGGGCTGGAACTCAACCCCGGCGCCTTTGCCGAAAACATCACCACCGAGGGGCTCGATCTGGTCAGTTTGCCGATCGGCGCCCGGTTGAGCAACGGCCAGGTGGTGCTGGAGGTAACCCAGATCGGCAAGAAATGCCACCACGGCTGCGCCATCTTCAAGCAGGTGGGCGACTGCATCATGCCGCGCGAAGGCATCTTCACCAAGGTGATCATCCCCGGTATTCTCCGTCGAGGCGACAGCCTGGACGTCTTGTCGTGAGCGCCGCCTGCAGGCGCTGCGGCACCTGCTGCCAACAAGGCGGCCCGGCCCTGCATGGCCCGGATCTGGCCTTGATCCGGGCCGGTTGGCTGTCCCCGGATAATCTGATCACAATCCGGCGGGGTGAACTGGCCATCCAGCCACTGGCCGCCGGTCCGGAATTGGTGGTCCGGGAATTCCTCAAGCTGGCCGGGCAGGGCGGCAGTTGGTGCTGCATGTGGTATGACGAGGCGGCCAGGGGATGTAGCCGCTATGAGCACCGACCCTTGGCCTGTGGCCTGCTCGACTGCACCGATACCGGCCCCCTGCTGGCCGTGGCCGGTCAGGACCTGCTGACCCGGTTTGACTGCCTTGCACCGGACGATCCCCTGATGCCGCTCGTGCGGGAGCACGAATACCACTGTCCTTGCCCCGATCTTGATGCGGTGGGCCGCGACCTGCAGGATCCCCTAACCGCCCGCGAGCGGCTGGCGAAACTTGAGACCGCCGTAACCCGCGATCTCCGCTTCCGGGAACAAGCCGCCTCCCGCTTGCGGCTTTCTCTCGGCCTGGAGCTGTTTGCCTTTGGCCGACCGCTGTTTCAGCTCCTCCTCTCCTTGGGCATCCAGGCCCGGAACGCCCCCGCAGGCATCCGGCTGGCGCTGGGCTGCCGCTGATCCGCTGCCCGGCCACCGGGCATCTCCCATTGACGCTCTCACGAAAACTCTTTAGAGTTCCGCACCCCAATTCCCTTCTCAACCTGCCGAGGCCGACATGAGCGATTTCGACATCAGAGGAATGCTGTATACCTTCGACCAATTGAGCGACGCCTACCTGCGCGATGAGGTCGAGAAGGCCCTGCTCCACCGCGAAGATGTGGTGCCCCATCTGATCAAGATCATTGAGACCGTCGCCGACAACCCGCTGCTCTACAGCCTGGAGCAACGCAACGCCCATGTCTACGCCGCCCCGCTGCTCGCCTATTTCGAGGAAACTGCCGCCCATCGGCCGCTGATCAGCGCCTTTTCTATTCCGGAAGAGCAACTGGTCGACATCTGGGGGGACATGACCACCGAGATTTTGCCCACCTTTTTATACCGGACCTGCGGCGGCTCGCTGGAGGCGATCAAGGCGTTGATCTGTAACCGGACCCTGGACCAGTTCGTGCGCTGTGCGGGCATGGAGGCCCTGTCCTATGAGGTGGCGTTTCGCCCGGAGCGCCGGGACGAGGTGGTCCGCTTTTTCCAGGGCCTGTTCACCGGCGAGGAAGCCGAGCACGGCACTATTTATTGGGCCAACCTGGCGGCGACGCTTTGCGATGTGCATCCTGGCGAGTCCATGGAGATCTTGCGCCGGGCATACGAGGCAGGCCTGATCCAAAAGGAATTCATTTCCCTGGAAATTATCGAAATGATCAACACCATGAACTTTGAAAAGACCATGGAACGCCTGCGCGGCTGGGTCACCTCCCGGATGCCCGCCGACGTTCATGCCTACATTTCGTGGTTTGCCGAGTTTCACCAGGATGAGTTGGAGCAACGGTCCCCGGCGACCCAGGGTAAGGGCAAGAAAAAGAAAGGACCGGACAAGCCCGCGAAGAAATCGGGCAAGAAGAAAAAACGCGGCTAACCCCAATACTGTTTACTTAGAGATAATAACGATAACGCTCTGGTGTTTTTTAACCGCCTCATCCCTCATCATGGAGCGTGTACGCAAAAGATAGGGGCTCATTTTGCGTTTAACGCCGCGTGGATTGCTCCGTCCGGTCCGCTCAGGCAGGACCGCCTCCATGATTTCAGCAAGTACGCTTTCAAGAAGCAGCCGTAGCCGCTGTGGGGAAAAAACCCGCTTTCACCGAGGCGGG
>WRFD01000025.1 GCA_009778955.1 Desulfobulbus sp. | reverse complement strand
CATATTTTGAAATGTACCCGCCACCGTTGCATGCGCCCTTGACCTTTTTCGCCGTTTCGGCGCCCTTGCCGCTATCGGCAATAATTTTTCAACATCCAGCAATTATTCCGTCGACGACCCCGGGCCGGCTCAGACTGCGCCCGGGATAATCGCGGATGGTCTTACCGTTCAACGCTTTGTCGTTCCATGATTTTTAATGCATGCTGAAAGCTCTGATCCGGCCTGTCGCATGTGCTGATGGCGCGATGTATTTTATCACTTGACTCCGGGCAAAGTGTGTTGTTATAAGCTCTGAGTTTGAGTGGTTTTTTCAGAAGTGGCTGAATAGAGAATGCTGTTACTGTTGGGATGGTTTGAGGGCGTTTTTTTAGGGCCTCTAGAGCGTATCTGAGGCTGTTTCGAAGCCGTGGATATGAAATTGCCCGACGAGTTTTCTCGCCTCCGCCAATCCAACCGTAAAATGTCTTTCACCTCCGCTTTTACATCACTTTTGAATATCACACGAAACACTTTGCCGGTTTGAGCCGGCAGAGATGATGGACCTTTTTCGGAGACGACAACGGAAAGCGTTCCCTGGTTCTTTGCGGCCTCGATGCCTGGCCGCAAGGTGCGCCGGTTGTGAGTTCACGCCGGGATCTGTGATGGCCGCATTGCCGATGTCTTATCCGAAGAGGGCGGTTCTTCGTGCGTCTTCTGGATCAATATGTAGCTGGTTGTGTTGGATAATTGCATAACGCCATCATTTTAATAAAAAAATAGGTGTAACGACGGACAAATACTGTGGGGGAAGGTCGTGGGCAAGCTTAAGAGGGCTCTAGGGCATATGCTGGAATCCACCAGGGATCGGCGTGTGAATTTCTCTCTGCTTTGCACATGGCTGGTCTGGATCAGGGGCTGTCTGGCGGGAGCGCCATGCCGTAGCACGTAGCAAATTGTTAGTGAACAGGGGCTTTGAGTTAACATTTTACTTTACTCTGGAGGATCTCGCTCTCCCGTGCGAGGTTCGCCGCAAAAGGATGCGTCTATGAAAATTCATGAGTATCAGGCCAAAGAACTATTTCGAAAGTACAATGTACCTACTCCCAAAGGGAAACTTGCCCACACTTCAGACGAGGTAGCAAAAATTGCCGAGGAATTCGGTTATCCGGTTGTCGTCAAAGCTCAAGTGCATGCTGGCGGCCGCGGCAAGGGCGGTGGCGTTAAGCTGGCCAAGACCCCAGCCGATGTCAAGCCGGTCGCCGATTCCATCATTGGCATGACCCTCGTCACCAAACAAACCGGCGCCCAAGGGAAAAAAGTGCGCAAGGTATTGGTCGAAGAAGGTCTGAATATTAAAAAAGAGTTGTACCTCTCCATCATTCCCGATCGCGAGACCGCCACCGTAGCCTTTGTCTGCAGCCAGGACGGCGGTATGGATATCGAGGAAGTCGCCGCCAAGACCCCCGAGCGGATCATCACCGTCAGCGTCAGCCCGATCACCGGGTTTCAGCCGTTCCATGCCCGCAAGATTTGCTTCGGTCTTGAGATCGAAAAAGACCTGCAGAAGCAAATGACGGCTCTGACGAAGAATCTCTATGAACTGTTTGTCGCCTACGACTGCTCCATGGTCGAGATCAACCCGCTCATCATCACCGCCGAAGGCAATATCCTTGCCTTGGACGCCAAGATGGATATCGATGGCAACGCCCTGTACCGTCATCCCGATGTCAAGGAAATGCGCGATATTGACGAGGAAGATCCGGTCGAGGCAGAAGCTGCCCAGTTTGGCTTGAACTATATCAACCTCGATGGCAACGTCGGCAATATCGTCAACGGCGCCGGTCTGGCCATGGCCACCATGGATATCGTCAAATTGGCAGGCGCCTCTCCCGCCAACTTCCTGGATGTCGGCGGCGGCGCCAATGCCGAGGCCATTGAGAATGGTTTCCGTCTGATCATGAAGGATCCGGCCGTTAAAGGCATCCTGATCAACGTATTTGGCGGTATTCTCCGCTGCGACATCCTGGCCCAAGGTGTTGTGCAGGCCGCAACCAAGCTGAAACTGCGGGTTCCCGTTGTGGTGCGCATGGAAGGCACCAATGTCGATGAAGGCCGCAGAATTCTTGCCGAATCCGGTCTTGATCTGATCAACGCCAAGGATCTGGCCGACGCAGCCGAAAAGGTAGCGAAAATCGTCGCCTGAACTCAGGCCTCACGATGGCGAAAGGCTGACGAGGGAGGGTGAGGATTTCATTTTCATCGCCATGATACAATCGCCTATGTGGATAACCGTAACCGAATGATTCAGCTTGTATAAGGTACAAAAAACAACAACCCACAGAGGACTTCATAATGAGCGTTTTAGTTAATAAAAATACACGGTTAGTTGTACAGGGCATCACCGGCCAAGAAGGTCAGTTCCATACCCGCTCCTGCATTGCTTACGGCACCAATGTCGTCGCTGGCGTGACCCCCGGCAAAGGCGGGCAGAAGATGGACGATGTGCCGATTTTCAACGGCGTGCAGGAGGCCCGGGAAAAAACAGGCTGCAACGCTTCCATGATTCTGGTGCCGCCGCCGTTTGCCGCCGATGCGATCATGGAGGCCGCCGACGCCGGCATCGAGTTGGTGGTCTGCATCACGGAAGGTCTTCCGGTCCTTGACATGATGCGGGTCAAGAATTATCTGGCCACCCGAGCCACCCGTTTGATCGGGCCGAACTGCCCCGGCATCATCACCCCCGGCGAATGCAAGATCGGCATCATGCCTGGACCGATGCACAAGCCCGGCGGACCGTGGGGTGTGGTTTCCCGCTCTGGAACACTCACCTATGAGGCTGTTCATCAGCTGACCCAGGTCGGTTTCGGCCAGACCACCTGCATCGGTATCGGCGGCGACCCCGTCAACGGCACGAACTTCATCGATTGTCTGGAGCTATTCGAGAAAGATCCGGATACAAAGGCCATTGTCATGATCGGTGAGATCGGCGGCAATGCCGAGGAGAATGCCTGCGAGTGGATCAAGGCCAACACCAAGAAACCGGTTGTCGGCTTTATCGCCGGTTTGACCGCTCCTCCTGGCCGCCGCATGGGGCATGCCGGCGCCATCGTGAGCGGAGGCAAGGGAACCGCCGAGGCAAAGATTGAGGCCATGAAGGCAAGCGGCGTGCATCATTGCGCCAACCTAGGCAAATTGGGCGAGCTCTGCAAGCAAGTCTACAAAGGTTGATTGAATCTCAGCGATGTTGGATGTGCTCCATCCGACATCGCTCCGGCTCATAATCGGCACGGAATTTTGACTAAATTCTGCAGCAAGGAGACAGCATGAGTACAAAACAAAAATTAGAGCAGTTAAATCAAAAGAGGGCCAAAGCCTTGCTAGGCGGCGGCCAGGACAAGATCGACAAGATCCATGCCTCCGGCAAGTATACTGCCCGTGAGCGCATCCTTCTCCTTCTCGATCCTGGTACGTTCGAGGAATACGATGCCTTCAAGCTCCATCGCTGTTACAACTTCGGCATGGAAAAAACCAAATTCCTCGGTGACGGCATTGTTACCGGTTGTGGAAAGCTCAACGGCCGGCCGGTGTATCTCTACGCCCAGGATTTTTCGGTTCTGGGAGGTTCCCTCTCTGGAACCCTGGCAGAGAAGATTTGCAAGGTCATGGATCTGGGCGTGAAGAACGGGATCCCGGTCATCGGTCTCAACGATTCAGGCGGCGCCCGTATTCAGGAAGGTATTGAGGCCCTGGCAGGGTATACCGAGATCTTCACCCGCAACGTCCTTTCCTCAGGTGTCGTCCCCCAGATCACCGGCGTCTTCGGGCCCTGCGCGGGCGGCGCCGTCTATTCTCCCGCGCTGACCGACTTCATTATTCAGGTCAAGATTCAGTCCTACATGTTCCTGACCGGTCCCAAGGTTGTTAAAACCGTGTGCCAAGAGGATGTCACCACCGAGGCGCTCGGCGGGGCGGTCATGCATACCACCAAGTCCGGCGTCACCGACTACGCCGCCGAGAACGAGGATGACGCGATTCAGTACATCAAGGACCTGATGAGCTATCTGCCGCAGAACAACCTGGAGAACCCTCCGGAAGCTCCCTGCGACGACCCGATCACCCGCCGATCTGAACTGCTCAATGATATCATTCCGGACAACCCCAATGTTGCTTATGATATCAAAAAAGTGATCACCGAGACGGTCGACAACGGCGTCTTCTTCGAGATCAAGAAGAATTTTGCCCCGAACATCGTTGTCGGTTTTGCCCGTTACGGCGGCAGGTCCGTTGGCATTGTCGGCAACCAGCCGTCGTATTACGCTGGCGTGTTGGATATCGATTCTTCGATCAAGGGCGCCCGGTTTGTCCGTTTCTGCGATTGCTTCAACATCCCGGTCATCACCTTCGTCGACGTGCCCGGCTTCCTGCCCGGCACCAATCAGGAGTTCGGCGGCGTTATCCGCAACGGCGCCAAGTTGCTTTACGCGTATGCCGAATCGACCATACCCAAAGTCACCGTCATTACCCGCAAGGCCTACGGCGGCGCATACTGCGCCATGTCGTCCAAGCATCTGCGCACCGATATCAACTACTCCTGGCCAACCGGCGAGATCGCCGTAATGGGTTCGAAGGGAGCGGTTGAAATTCTGTATGCCAAGGGCGCCAAGTCGGCCGAGAATCCCAAGGCCTTTTTGCTGGAAAAGGAAGGCGAGTACAACGAAAACTTCTCCAACCCCTATTGTGCAGCCGAACGCGGCTACATTGACGATGTCATCGAACCGGCCGAAACCCGGTTCCGGATCATCAATGCGCTTGAGTCGATCTCTGGAAAACGCGACACCATCCCGATGAAAAAACACGGCAATATCCCGCTGTAAGCACTCTCAAGGCCATGGTGCGGCGGGAAGTTGTGCCGCACCAATAAACTCAGAGGATGACAGAATGGCAAAAATGAATAAAAAGATGGCTGCCGCCCTTGCTGCCGTTAATGCCTATTTGATGCAGGAAGAAGAAGCGGCCTATCAAGCGCAACTGGCCGCCGCCAGATCTGTACAAACAGGACCTAGCCTATGGGCAATTGCCAGCCGTCAGGATATTATGAATTTCCGTAGGCTGATTCAAATGAAAGCTTTTTGATGGCTTTTCTCACATTGACGTTCAACGAAAACGTATAACAGGGAGATACTGAAAATGAGCGACCAAGTAAAAATAACCGCCATGAATTATGCAATTGACCGGCCTAAAGCTGAAAATCCGGTCAAGGTTATGGACCTCACCTTCCGTGATGGTCACCAATCTCTGTTCGCCACCCGCGGCCGGACCGAGGATATGATCCCGGTTGCCGAGATGATGGACGAGATTGGTTTTTGGGCACTTGAGACCTGGGGCGGCGCCACCTTCGATACCATGCACCGTTTCCTCAATGAGGATCCGTGGGAGCGCCTCCGCACCCTGAAGCGCTACGTCAAGAAGACTCCGTTCTCAATGCTGCTCCGCGCCCAGAACCTGGTTGGGTACCGGAACTATGCCGATGACTTGTCAACCGCCTTTGTAGATCGCGCTGCTGAGAACGGTATGGACATCTTCCGTACCTTCGACGCCCTCAACGATTATCGCAACTTCGAGACCGTCGTTAAACAGATCAAGAAGAGCGGCAAACACTTCCAGGGCTGCATCTGCTACACCCTGACCGAGCCGCGTCTTGGCGGCGAGGTGTACAATCTTGACTACTATGTCAACAAGGCTAAGGATCTGGTTGCGATGGGATCCGATTCCATCTGCATCAAGGATATGGCCGGTCTGATTGCGCCGTACGATGCCTTTGCCATCGTCAAGGCCATCAAGGCGGTGACCGACGTCCCGGTTCACCTGCACAGCCATTTCACCTCCGGTATGGCGTCCATGAGCCTCCTGAAGGCCATCGAGGCAGGCGTTGATATCGTCGACACCTGCATGACTCCATATGCCTTCCGCACCTCGCATCCGGCCGTCGAGCCCCTGGTCATGGCCCTGCTCGGCACCAACCGCGACACCGGTTTCGACATCAAGAAGATGGCCGCCATCAACGAGGTGCTCGAGAAGGAAGTTATGCCGAAGTACAAACACCTGCTTGACGACTCCAAAGTGTCGACCATCGACATCAACGTTCTCCTGCATCAGACCCCGGGCGGCATGCTCTCCAACCTGGTCAACCAGCTGCGCGAGATGGATGCCTTGGATAAAATCGACCAGGTATACAAGGAACTGCCGCGGGTCCGTAAAGAACTCGGTCAGGTTCCGCTGGTCACCCCGACCAGCCAGATCGTCGGCATCCAGACCGTTAACAATGTGCTCTTCGATACCCCTGAAGAGCGCTACAAGATGATCACCGCCCAGGTCAAAGATTTGTGCTATGGCCTCTACGGTAAAACCGCTGTGCCGATCGACGCTGAACTGCAGAAGAAGGCCCTGAAAGGCTATTCGCGCGGAGAGACTCCGATCACCTGCCGTCCGGCCGAAGTCATCGAACCCGAACTCGAGAAAGCCAAGAAGGAAATCGGCGATCTTGCTAAAGATATCGACGATATAGTGCTTTATGGCATCTATCCGGTCACCGGCAAGAAGTTCCTCGAGTGGAAGTATGGCGTAACCTCGGCTCCGCCTGAGGTCAAGCCGATCACCCTTGAAGATGTCAAGAAGCGTGACGAATTGATTGCCAAGGCCAAGGCTGGCAAACTTGTTGAGCCCAAGGCCGGCGCTCCGGAGAAATCCGCCAATGTTCGTACCTTCAACGTCTTTGTCGATGGCGAGTATTTCAATGTCGATGTTGATCCGACCGGCGATTTCCAGCCTATGGTTGCCGCTGCTCCGCGTCCTGTTGCCCCTGCCGTAGCGCCGAAAGCTGCTGCGCCTGCCGCAGCGCCGAAGGCTGCCGCAGCGCCGAAAGCTGCTGCGCCTGCCGCAGCTCCGAAGGCTGCCGTAGCAGTTGAAGGCGGCACGCCGTTGGTGGCTCCAATGCCTGGCATGGTTATCAAGAACCTGGTCAACGTCGGCGACGCCGTCAAGGCTGGCGACCCCGTTGTTGTGCTCGAAGCCATGAAGATGGAGAACAACCTGGGTTCACCGTGCGACGGCACCGTTAAGCAGTTGTGTTGCGATACGGGCGACTCTGTCGCCAAGGATACGGTTCTTGCCGTTATCGGTTGATCTGCTGTCCTTTATTTAAGTGGTGAAAAAAAGGGGGAGCGTCCTTCGGGACGCACCCCCTTTTTTTGTATTAAAAAAGTAAAGATCTGGTCAGCGGGGAAATCTCATATCAAGTTCAGATATTTGGCTTGCTCCCACAACTTGGTTGCCAGGCGCACCGTGGCCTGGTCCACCATCCTTCCTTCCACTGCAATCGCACCCTTGCCTTCCGCCTTGGCTTGGACATTGGCCTCGATGACCTTGGCCGCCAAGGCAATTTCATCCGCCGAGGGGGTAAAGACCTCGTTGAGCGTATCGATTTGCGATGGATGGATGGCCCACTTGCCGTCACACCCCAGCGCGCAGGCCATGATGGCTGAACGCCGCAACCCGTCGGCATCCTTGAAGTTGCCGTAGGGAGCGTCGATGGCCATCACTCCGTGGGCCTTGGCATGCATGACCATGTTGCTGATGGGGAAATGCCAACGATGCCCGGGGTACAACTCTTCCTCTTTCTCGCCGTGCCCGGAAATCGAGACCAGGCGGGCCCCGATGGAGGCGGAATAATCGGCTATGCCGAAAACCAGGGTTCGCACCCGTCTGCTGGCCATGACGATATCGGTCGCCCGCGACAAGCCTTCGGCGGTTTCAATGGAGGCTTCGATCCCGATGGGCGATGATGTGTTCCTGCTTAATTCAATGCCGTTGAGCAGGCGGTCGGCAAAATAGATGTCGCCGGGGTGGTTGACCTTGGGGATGACGATGGCGTCAATGATATGGCCGGCCTGTTCCGCCACTTCCAGCAAATCCCGGTAAGCGAAAGGGGTATCCAGGGCATTGATCCGCACGGTGACCGTTTTCCGGGACCAATCGAAAGCCAGCAGTGAATCGATGACCTGGGTCCGGGCATTCGTTTTTTCCTCGACCGGGACACTGTCTTCCAGGTCAAGCATGATGACATCGGCCAGGCTCTCGCACGCCTTGCCATGCATCTTTTTCATATGCCCAGGTACAGATAAATTGGACCGACGCGGTTTCATCATAGACCCTCCTTTGGCCAAGGAAAAGATTGTAAAGAGGCACGTAACGGAAAATTGAGCGGGAAACCCAAGAAAACGACGAGTAAAAGTATCAGAAAACGGTCAAAATGTTGACTATTTCTTTTGCTTTTTCCGTGAGCAGAAAAGAAGCCAATCGCCTAAGCGCTGGCCCGGTTGAACAGCGCAAAATTCCAACGGAATGCACTCAAGATGGCGTCTCCTGCGGCTTGTGAAGCGGAGCGGATCCCACCGTTCAGAAAGCAAACCATTTCTTTTTCCTTTTTGAGGAACCCAGTGAAACTTGGTTGCGGCCGGAATGTTTTGCCTCATACAGAGCTTCGTCCGCCTCACCGATGAACAGGTTCTTGTCGAATTCGTGCCTGGCCGGAAAGGCGGAAGCAACGCCCACACTGATGGTCACATGGTAGGAGTTGATCCCGTCATCAAAGACATATTCCTCGGTTGTTTGCCGAATTTTCTCTGCCACCAGCAAGGCCTCTTCCTGATTTGTTTCCGGTAGGACAAAGACAAATTCTTCGCCGCCGTAACGCGCTATCAAGTCGTATTCACGAATGACGGCTTTGTTGATACGGCAGAATTCCTTCAGAATGAAATCCCCGGTCTGGTGGCCGTAGGTGTCATTGAATTTTTTGAAGTGATCGATATCGGCCAGGAGAAGGGAAAGTGGTCGATCGTTGCGGATGGAACGATTGATCTCTGAATCAAGAAAACTTTGGAAGAAGCGGTGGTTATTGATTTCGGTCAGGCCGTCGATGTTGGCAAGATTCTCCAGAAGCCGGTTTTTTTGCGCCAGTTCTTCCGTCAGTTTTTCCAGTTCCATCTTGGACTTGATCAGTTCGCGGTTCATCTCCTCATACGAGAGATTGATCAGGCTCAGCCTGAAATTGGCTTCCTGGAGAATTTCCGCCACCGTTTTGACCGGCTTGATCTTGATGCCGAAATATTGTGCCGATTGATCAATGACCTTGTCGAACATCTTCAGCACGGTGTTCACCCCTAACACCTTGAGGCCGAGAAGTTGTTTGGCTTCGTTCCGGAACAGCTTGTGATAGTGCTCTGGGGTGTCGGAATAGAAAAGTTCGGCGAGCAGGTTGGCAAGATAGGCGGTTTGGACAATCTGTTGGTGCCGCAAAGAAGTTCCGGCAAATGAGGTCGGGTCGTGGTGATATTTGATCGGAATCAGCAAGTTTTCGGGCAATTCCCAACCCTTGGCTACCGCATAACCCACTTCAGTATGGGACACGCCCAGAATATCTCGTTCCACTTCTGCGAAGTCGGCATTTGCAGCGATATGGCCGGAGGAATTCACCGTGCGGGCAAGGACTTGGTCATACTGCTGGGGCAGGGTGATTGCCAACACTAACTGACCGATATTCTGGAGCAATCCGCAAGTAAAGACTTCTTCGGAATCCGAGTTTGTCACCTGCTCGAAGATAAGCCGTGCTGCCGCTGCTTCGACCAGGGAACGTTCCCAGAACTGCTCCAAATCAAATCGTGAATTTTTCAGCGGGCTCCCAACGGAAAGTAGGGAAAAACTGAGCACCAGACTGCGGACCGCATTAAGCCCGAGAATCGAGACAGCCTGATTGATGGAGGAAATTTGTTGGGGAAAGTTGTAAAAGGCCGAGTTGGCCACTCGCAGAACCTTGGTCGAGAGAGCCACGTCCTGGCTGATCAGGTTGGCGATATCCGTGAGGGTGACCTCAGGAAGAGCCATTAATTCCAAGAGTTTGGATGCTATGATTGGCAGGGTCGGCAGATCCTTGGAGGTGAGGACGCGCTCCAATACCTGCTCTGCATTGCTGTTTGATCCCGACATACGCCTGATATCTAGAGGTTACAAAGATCCGGGTTGTGTTTGCAGATGGAATTTAAAGAAATATGTTCGAAGGATAGTATAGATTGTTTTTTGAGATTCTCCAAGAAAATGCGGAAGAATATTCGTTAAGGATAAATTCGATTGGGGTAGGAGCACTGGTGTCCCTGATAGGTTGTGAACTCAAGGGATTCGCCAAGTTGCTGAATATAGGCCGGGGTAAGGGGGATCTTGCCGCCGCCGCCTGGCGCATCGAGGGCATAGGTGGGCACCGCCAGACCTGTGACATGTCCGATCAGATGGCGCATGATGGCTAAGCCGCAATTCACTGTGGTGCGAAAGTGGGCGGTCCCCTTGGTCAGGTCGGCCTGAAAGAGATAATAGGGCTTCACCCGGATGCGAATCAGCCGGTACAGCAGTTCCCGGATGACCTCGGCATTGTCGTTGATCCCACGCAGCAAAACGGTCTGGCATCCCAAGGGAATGCCCGCATCGGCTAGCCGGGCGCAGGCCAGCTCCGCTTCGGCCGTGATTTCGGCCGGATGGTTGAAATGAGTGTTGATATAAAGGGGATGATATTTTTTCAGCATCGCCGCCAGTCTGGGAGTGACCAGTGTGGGCAGGGTGCAGGGAACTCGGGTGCCGATGCGGAGAGTGGCAATGGAAGGGATCGCCCGCAATGCCCTGAGGATGCGCTCAAGACGGGCCAGGGGGAGCATGAACGGATCGCCTCCCGAAATCAACACATCTGAGATCGCTGGCGTGCGGCTGAGATACGCAAGGCCAGCGGCAATCGCCGCATCATCGATGATCATTTCCTGTTTGCCGACCTTGCGCTTGCGGGTGCAGAACCGGCAGTACATCGCGCATTCGCCGGCAACGAGCAACAGCGCCCGATCCGGGTATTTGTGAACCAAGCAGGGGGTCGGGCTGAGGTTTTCCTCGTCAAGGGGATCGGCCAAGCCAGCGGAATCGGTCAATTCCTGCGGGTCAGGCACCGCCTGCCGCCAGAGTGGCAGTCCATGTTGCTTAATCAGGTCGAGGTAGTAGCGGCTCACTCGCAGCGGGTAGACAGCGTGCACGGCCCGCAACGGCTCGACAGGGATGTCGAGGGCCTGGGCAAGGTGCTCCGGAGTGGTGATGAAAGAGGCGGAAAGGGATTGTTGGCTTGGCATTGTCCTGTAAAGAGAAGGTATCGAGCATCTGCCTGAAGAGCGGAGAAGTAACCACCTTTTTTTTCGGCCGTGCGGGTGCTGAGATGGAGGCGCCCATGGGTCAGGGGCGCTCACATCGCGGGTGAAAAGCCCCTGCAGGATGCCATAGCGATACTACCACTGCATGGCAGGAGGCCGAAGAAGAATTCTCTATTGCCCACGAAGTGATCCACGCCAGAATTGCAGCAGATCTTTCGCAACAGGAATTGGCGGAACGGCTACATACAACCCAGTCTGTCATTGCCCGCCTGGAATCCGGAGCGCACGCGCCGTCCGTCTCTACGCTCAAGCGCGTAGCAGAGACAACTCATTCAAAACTGCGCATTGAGCTTGTTCCAGCAGCAAGCATTGTTTCTACGCTCTAAATTCCCGAGCCCATCTTTTTTTTCGAACCAGGGGGTGCGCAATGGTCCCTACCGCTGGATCTTGAACGCCTGCTGAAGATTTGGAGCCGCGATCTCATCTTCAGGCCCTGGCGGAAACTGGAGGGCCGTCAGGCGTTCAGGCGTGGAGATGAAAGCGGCAGATCTTTAGCCGACAATCATTTTTCCTGTATCAGATGGGTCATAACCGGGAAGCGAACCAAGCTCTTTTCTTATGCCCGAAGACTGCAATACGTCCAGAAGCACCGTCATGCCGGGATGGTCGCGCAAGTCTGACGGGATTGCCAAATCACAGCGAGTTACGGCCAGCGGAACGAAATCCAAGCCGAAAGATTCCGCCACAACACGCAAGCCTAACGCCGCATCAGCGCTGCCGCTTGCCACCCGCATTGCTCCTTCACTGTGGGAATACACTTCTTCCGTGTAGCCCTTGACCTCTAAGATTGGCATGCCACGCTGCGATAATTGCGCATCCAGCAACTTTCTCAGCGCAGCGCCTTCCTCGCGGTTTACAAAGCGCGTCCTTTCATTGGCTATATCTTCCACGCTGCGAATGCTCAGCGGGTTTCCCGGCGCAACCATAAAGCCTTCCTCCTGCACGGAAAAGGCGATGAGCAAACAGTCCATGCCTGGCGACAGAGAGCGGACAGCCTCAATGTTGCCTTCAGATGGACCGAAGCTGTGATAGTGGATTCCTGCCACATGCGCGTTTCCCGCATTTACGGAAAGCAAGGCTTGGCGGCTGGAGGCAAAAACGGTATGGGCGCGGATTCCGGGGGCGGCACGGGCCATAAGGCCGCTCAAAACGCCTAAAGCAGGGTCACAGCCCAAAACAAGAAGCGTCTTGACCAGTTGATCGCGTGGGAGCTGGCAGTCAATAGTCTTATCCGCCAAAAGAAAACCATCTGAGGCATCCAACTTGAAAGGCATTGTGCGGACGCCGTGCAGAGGAACTCCGACAATCTTTTCCCGTACTTGCGCCAGAGACAGTCTTGCCGCTGCTTCGGCTTCGTTCAACAGATGGATGCTTCCAAGCTCCGCAGGAACCTCTTCAACAAAAAGCCTTTCCACGGTACAGCCGAGTACACTGGCCAGCCGAAGAGCCACTGCGGTATTGGGCAGGTAACGCTCTGCCTCCATATCATACACAGCTTGACGTCTAACGCCAATCAAGTGCGCCAATTCATCCTGCGACAATCCTTTCCGCCGACGATATTTCTTGATTGCAGATCGTATGGTTCCATCATGGATCGTCATAAACCTCTCCGGACAGGGCAGGGCCGATTTTCTTGACAATATATACTACAGGGACTAAAAGCAAGCAATGACGTGTATACACGTCAAAAAGCTTTTTCCGGAGATGTTTATGGCCCGCATACTCAAAACACTCGGCATAGCGCTTGGCGTATTTCTGTGTTTCGGCATTTCTCAGGCGAAGGCGGCAACAGATATAACTGTCTTTGCCGCCGCTTCAACGACAAATGCACTTACTGAAATCGCCAAGATCTATGAAGCCGGAGGAAACGGCAAGGTGGCGCTTGCCTTCGCGTCATCGTCAACTTTGGCTAAACAGATAGAAAACGGTGCGCCGGCTGATGTATTTCTTTCAGCCAACGCGGAATGGATGGATTACCTTGAAGGCAAAAAAATGTTGGAAGCCGGAAGCCGGTCGGAACTTTTAGGCAACCGGATTGTTTTTATTGTTCCCGCGTCAAGTTCCACTCAATCCATCACTGTATCACCGCAACTTGATCTGGCCGCCACGCTTGGCAAAGATGGCCTGCTTTCGGTTGGCGACCCCGTTCATGTGCCGGTGGGAAAGTACGCCAAGACGGCGTTGGAACGACTGAAGCTATGGCAGCAGGTGGCAAACAGGATAGCCCCCGCAAAAGACGTCAGGGCGGGCTTGGCCCTTGTCGAACGCGCGGAATCGCCCTTGGGCATCGTGTATGCCAGCGATGCGGTCATCACGGATAAAGTGCGCGTTGTCGGCAAGTTTCCCACGGACAGCCACCCGAACATTGACTATCCGGTTGCGGCGGTAAAAACGTCTAAAAGCAGCGTTGCGCTGCATTTCATCAAATTCTTGAGTACGCCGCAAGCAAAGGAAATCTGGGCCAAGTACGGATTCGAAGTCAAATAATGCTGTCTCCGTTAAGCCCGCTGGAAGCGGACGCGCTACTGCTCAGCCTGAAAGTGGCCTTTTGGGCGGTGCTGTGCAGCCTTCCTTTGGGAGTAATGCTGGCATGGATTCTTGCCCGCCTGGATTTTCCAGGCAAAAGCCTGCTGGATGGCCTGCTGCATCTGCCGTTGGTGCTGCCGCCGGTGGTCATAGGCTACCTGTTGCTGGTGGCATTAGGGCGCAATGGGCTTATCGGAAAAATACTCTACGAAAACTTCGGCGTGAGCATCGCCTTTACCTGGAAAGGGGCTGTGGCGGCTTCGGCTGTCATGGCCTTTCCCCTTCTTGTACGTACGGTGCGGCTTTCTCTTGACGCTGTTGATGCAAAGCTGGAAATGGCCGCGCGTACGCTTGGAGCCGGTCCTTGGCGCGTTTTTTTCACGGTTACGCTGCCACTGTCCATACCCGGCATTATCGCAGGCATGGTGCTGGCCTTTGCCCGAAGCTTGGGAGAGTTCGGCGCGACCATCACTTTTGTCTCCAATATTCCCGGTCAAACGCAAACACTGCCCCTTGCTCTCTATACCATGACTCAGGTGCCCAATGGTGAAGCCGCAGCCATGCGCCTGTGTCTTGTGGCGATTGCCATTGCGCTGCTTGCCTTGATAGGGGCCAACTGGCTGGGAAAATGCTTTGCGCGGCATTTTGAAGGCTAAAGCATGCGTGTCAACGTGCAACGCCAACAAGGAACGTGCAATATTGATGTGGCGTTCCAAAGTGATGAAAACGGCATTACCGCCCTGTTCGGCCCGTCCGGAGCCGGGAAAAGTTCCATTATCAATATGGTGGCGGGGCTACAAAAGCCGGATAGCGGAAAGATCTACATATGCGGACGCTGCCTGTTTGATTCCGAGTGCGGCGTCAATCTGCCGCCTGACAAGAGAAATGTCGGGTATGTGTTCCAGGAAGGCTTGTTGTTTCCGCATCTATCCGTCAAAGGTAATCTGCTCTATGGGCGACGCCTGAACCAGTCTAGTGATCATGGCATTGATTTTGACCAAGTTGTCAATCTGCTGGGTATACCACACCTTCTGTCAAGAAAGCCGAAAAGCTTATCAGGCGGAGAAAAGCAACGGGTAGCTTTTGGCAGGGCAGTGCTTTCCAATCCGAATATCCTTCTTATGGATGAACCTCTTGCATCGTTAGATGATGCCAGAAAAGAAGAAATGTTGCCATTTATCAAAGACTTGAACACACGCTTTCGTATTCCTATTTTGTACGTAAGTCATTCTTTTGAAGAAATACGTACATTGACCAACCATATTATTAAACTGGCACACGGTAAAATCGTTGAGATAGCAGAAGCATGATTTTATCGATCTCTCCGGTAGCGCGGCCATGCTTTTCTGTCATCATGGGCAGGTGCTGTCCCTTGTCTTCGGCGATCCGGCCAAGTTCATAAACAACCTCTGGCTTCAGTCAGGGGTTGTTCACCTGCGACATGATCACAACAGCGCTTCTCAGGGTGCGTATTCCGGAGCAAAATGGTCACCATTCCGGTGAAAAAGGCCAGTACAAATTGAGCGTGTAGTCGTGGGGTAACCTTCACGGCGCATCTTACCTTCTTCAATTTTACAGAAGGAGGTCAAGATGCCACGAGGACAAGTCGCCATGCGAAAAACACGAGAAATCTTGCGCCTGGTCTGGCTGTGCGGCCAGAGCCGGCGCGAAACAGCCAGAACCTGCGGCGTCGGTAAGACCACCGTGGACGACACGATCAGCCGGGCAACCGCAGCCGGGTTATCCTGGCCCCTGCCTTTTGATCTTGACGACGAAGCTCTTGAGCCGCGTCTCTATCTCCCTGTCGTTGCGCCTGCGTATCGCAAGCTGTCGTCCTCTCGTGCTGCCTTACCGTTGCCTCCATTCAAAGGTAAACTTCACGACGCGTAGAAGAGGGGAACGGAATTCCATGAGCGGGTGGAGCGCCATGGACGCATTCGATAATATCCTTGGCAACCCGTCTCACCCTGGCGGACCTTTTTTGGTTCCTGCGTACCAGAAAACAGCTTTTTTCCAATCCCATCTCCCTATCACTACTGACCGGAATGGACTGTGGCCAATGGAAATTGGGCGGATTTCCCTGTGCAACATCGAATCGATTGGCAGGAATCCGCCTGTTCTGCCAATGCCGCTGACGAGTGAGCGTGATGTTTGATCGGAATTCAGGTTGGTTATCCATTATCGCCTTGCTGGTCATTATTTTGCTGTAACCACACTTGGGGCGCAGTCCATGGAGAACGCTTGAGTCGGATGAGTGGCTGGTCGTGGAATGACTTGGCACGCCAACAATATAAAGCAAGGAGCAAATTTTTTCGTTTAGAAACGAATTCGGCTTGTTCATTCATTATTGCCGCCTTGCCGAGAAAAACATGAAAATATATCGAGCTTTGGAGCGAATTATTTGCATTTATTGAAGAATTTCAATGAAGAATTTCATAATGGTTGGGGTTGATTTTTGGTAATGAATTTTTTCTGTTTTTCAAAATAGTATTGATTCTTTTCGTATATTTTGAGATAACTGTTCGTGTTTTGTAGTATTATTGGTATTTCTCCTGTCGACATGTGAAGTTTCTGGGTTTGTCACGCAACAAAAAATCAAAGTGGAGGATGGGGCATGAAACGCTTGTCGGTATTGATGTTCATGATGGCAACGGTATGGGGAATCGCTTTCGCCGGCCTTGCTGCGGCTGAAACATTGGAGTTGGGAATACCTCTGCCGCTTACCGGAACCCAGGCCAAGTTCGGGGAAATGGAAAAGCGAGCCTACGAGATCGCGATGGAGGAGATTAATGCCAAAGGCGGGATCAAGGGCAAGACCGTGGTCCTCAACTTTGAAGACAGCCAGGGCAAGCCGGAAATCTCCCGGGCCATTGCCGAGAAACTGATTGACGTCAAGAAGCAACCGGTGATCTTCGGCGACTACAGTTCCGCCTGTTCCAAGGCCATCGCCGCAGTGGCCAATGAAAGGAAGGTTCCCTATTTGGTGGTTACCGGTGCGGACGACTCCATTACCCAGCAGGGCTGGGACTATGTTTTCCGGCTGAATCCTACCAACGCCTATTATCCCACCGGCATGATTTCTTTTCTCAATCAGGTGGTTAAGCCGACTTCTGTCGTCATTTTACATGAAAGCTCAGATTTCGGCACATCTGGCGCGGAAGCAATGGAAAAGACCGCTGGGAAGAATGGCATCAAAGTGTTGCTTAAAGAAAAATATGAGAAGGGCGCCGTCGATTTCAAGCCCATCCTGACCAAGGTCAAGGCGCTGAAACCTGAAGTCATTTACATGGTCTCCTATGTCATGGATGCCGCCCTGCTGATGAATCAGATCAAAGAAATGCGCATTGACGCTAAACTTTTTGCCGGTGGTGGCGCAGGGCATGCACTTCCCGAGTTCATCAATACCGCCAAAGATGCCGCTGAATACGTGGTGGTGGCCACCCTGTGGAGCCCCCAGGTAAAATATGCGGGGGCAAAGGAATTTGCCGCAAAGTATAAGGCCAAGTACGACGAAGATGCTGGCTACCACGCGGCTGAAGCTTATTCCGCGCTGTATATAGTCAAGGATGCCATCGAACGGGCAACAAGCATGGAGCCTGCCAATATTCAGGCGGCCATG
The DNA here is from genome assembly GCA_009778955.1 of Desulfobulbus sp. Classification (GTDB taxonomy): domain Bacteria; phylum Desulfobacterota; class Desulfobulbia; order Desulfobulbales; family Desulfobulbaceae; genus Desulfobulbus. The sequence goes on along the minus strand of WRFD01000025.1, from coordinate 374 downwards.
AAAGCCACCAAGATGATGACAGCTTTTGGCCCCATTCATTTTGAAGATAAAGACGGCTACGTGAATCAGAATTTTATGGAGACGCTGGTGTTGCAGGTAATCAAAGGCAAGCACGAGACGATCTGGCCGGAGAGCGCCGCCAGCTCCAAATTTATCTATCCGATTCCAAAATGGAGAGACAGAAAATAAAAAAAGCGGCTCAGCCGTTTGAGCAGGACGTTTAAAAAGAACAGGAACCAAGGGCGGGCGGAAAGTTTCCGCCCGCCTGCCGTCTGTATTTTTCATTGTCCCCGTTTGGGAGGGATAAAACCCCCAGCTTTAGCATTACATCGTGCAGCACCCGTCGCCCTTGACGGAAGACCATGGCTCTGCAT
>WRFD01000024.1 GCA_009778955.1 Desulfobulbus sp. | reverse complement strand
TCCCCTGGCCGCATCGGAGTGAAACCGGCGGCCGAGAATGGGCCATTATCTTGCTCGTCGGAGGCCGCCGGTCCCTTGTGGTTCGTTCCTTCCTCGGGGGAAGGGAGGCGTCCATACCATCTCAAATCTACAAGCTGCGCTGGCAGACAGAAAAGTTTTTTGCCTGGTGGAAGCGGGAGCATCACCATCTGCACCTTTCGACAAACTATCTTGCAAGTCGCTGAAATTGAGTTGGAAATCGCCGATCAAGGGCCATGTGTCCCCGATTGCGCCAGCGAAAAAATTTTCGACAATTTTTTCTTTGCCTCGGTCTTCAACCAGCCCAAAAAGCACGGGGCTGGGCTTTAACTTCGTCCGTCAAATGGCGATCATGCATGGCGGGCGGGTCAGCCTCGAAAACCTTCCCCAAGGCGGGGGGCTGGTGCGACTGATTATACCGGAATAAGTCACCCTCAAGGAAGCTCCAATGGCACCCCCCGAGCAAGCCAACCAAGACCAACAAGCCTCCCCTCTTTCGGCAGCCTTTCTTGCCACTGTTAGCCACGGGCCAGGTGTCTATCTGATGCTCGGTAAACGGCAGGTTCTCTACGTGGGCAAGGCCCGCGACCTGCGCAAGCGGCTGAGCCACTACGCCCATTTCGCCGGCCCAGCCCATTCCAAGACCGCAGTCATTCTCAGCCATGTCCAGCGGGTGGAGACAATCCTCACCACCACTGAGAAAGAGGCGCTCATCCTCGAGGCCTCACTGATCAAGCAGCATCAGCCGCGCTACAACGTCATCCTCCGCGACGACAAGAACTACCCCCTGATCAAGGTCACCATCCGCGATCAATGGCCCAAGGTCACAGTCACCCGCAAGCGGCTGCGTGACGGTAACCGCTATTTCGGCCCCTACGCCTCATCTACGGCCATGCGCGCCACTTTGCAACTGCTCCATCGCCAATCTCCCCTGCGGCGCTGCGCCACAGTCCGCGAACGGCAACGCCCTTGCCTGAACTACCAGATGGGCCGCTGCCTGGCGCCTTGCGTCGGCAAGGTGCAACCAGCTGTCTATGAGGCCATGGTGCGGGATGCGCTGTTGATCTTGGAAGGCAAAACCAACGAGGTCATCAAGGATTTAACCGCCAAGATGGAACGGGCCGCCGCGAACCTTGCCTTTGAACAGGCGGCCCTTCTACGCGACCAGATCCAGGCCTTGGGCCGGACCATCGAACATCAGGCCGTGGCGGCCGAGCACCATCTCGACCAGGATGTGTTCGGTATCCACCGGCAGGACGCCGCTGTCGGCATTGCCCTGTTGTTCGTGCGCGGCGGCATGATCACCGGGGCTCAATCCTTTTTTCTTGCCGATCCGCTTGGCGAAGACGACAGCCTGCTGGCTCAGACGATCCTGCAGTACTATTCCTCCGAGCGCCAGCCGCCGCAGGAGCTGCTGTTGCCCTTTGCCTTCCAAGATCAGGATCTGGTTGCGGAGCGGCTGGCCGAGTTGCGCGACGGGCCGGTGTCAATCGCATCACCGCAGCGGGGCAAGCGGATGCAACTAATGCGGATGGCTGCGGCCAATGCCGCCCAGGTTCTTGAGGAGCGGGCTAAAAAAGAGCTTTCCTGGGAAACGCTGGCTGCCTCCCTCCAGGCCAAACTGCGGCTGAACAACCGGCCGGAGCGGATCGAATGTCTCGACATCTCCAATCTTCAGGGTAAGCAGGCGGTCGGCTCCCTGGTCTGTTTCGTTCAGGGGGAGAAGGCCGCCAGCCTGTACCGGCACTACCGGATCAAATCGCAGGACACCCCCGACGATTACGCCATGATGCGCGAGGTGCTGGGGCGGCGGATCGACAAGGGCGTGCAGGATGACAATCTGCCTGATCTGCTGCTGCTCGATGGCGGCAAGGGACAGTTGCATGTGGCAATGGTTGTGCTGGCCCGTTTCGAGTGCCGTAAAAATATCGACCTGGTAGCCATTGCCAAGGAAAAGGCCGATGAAGGGGAAAAACTCTTTCGCCCAGGCCGCAAAAATCCGGTTCTGCTGCCGGCGCACTCCCCTGCCCTGCTCTACCTGATGCGCATCCGCGACGAGGCCCACCGCTTCGGAATCACCTTGCACCGCAGGCTACGGAGCAAGGCGCAGCTCCACTCCCGCCTCGACACCATCGAAGGGATCGGTCCAAAACGAAAGCGGATTCTGCTTAAGGCCCTAGGCAGCTTCAAACGCATTGCCGGGGCCACGGTCGAGGAACTGGCTGCCATTACCGGCATCGGACCGGAACTGGCCCGACAGATCCACGACCAGTTACGTGGGGAGAACGGCCATGCGGCCGGATAAACGGACCATGGCCGGCCTCAAGGCCGGCTGTATCTGCAAGGGTGTCAAGTTGATGCGGCTGATCGAGGCCATCGACAACGGCGCCGCCACCTTTGCCGAGGTTGCGGCGGCAACCGGAATCGGCGACGGGCCGTGCAAGGGAAAAAGGTGCGAAGAAAAGGTGCGACAATTGCTTGCCGGGCGGCGCTAGGGCAAATCGTGCCAACTAGCTGTTCGTTCGGCGTCCATCGGGCGTATCGGGCTTTCAGCCGTCATTGCGGCGATTCAAGGGGGGGGCTGGCGGCTTCGCCGGCGCTGTCCCGCCCGGCCAATTCCTCAAGCTTTTGTTCCGCTTCTTCCAGGGTGTGGGCGTACAGGGTGCGGTTGGGGAGTTGCTTGTAATTGAGGTTGTCGTCGCTGATGATCCGGAAAAAGTTGGCGAGTTGCTTGTAACTGATGTTATCGTCGTTGATGATCTGGACGATGGAGCCGACATGATTGTCGATCAGAAAATCGATGATTTTCTTGTAGATGGGCATCCCGGTGACATACAGGATATTGCACTGTGAGACATCGCTCACCATCTCGAAACCCTCTTTCAGGTCCACGACGCAGAAGCGGATGTCGGTGTAGAGTTTTTGCAGCATTTTTGCATTGATATTGCCCGCTATCGACATGTACAGCCTGTTTTTCTTTAGATCCGCCGTCGCCTTGACCGGCTGTTGTCTTTGCGCCATGCCCCACCGAGGTTGAGTGATTGTCCGAAATATCTCGTAAATATCGCGTCATGCCATGGCAAGGGGTGGTTCCATGGCAACATCATTGTATATGAATCACCGGGTAACTGTCAAAAATGAATACTGTTTTCCATCCACAAACCGCCGGTGTGCCGGGTCCTGGCCGGAACCGGTGCGTGGCCATGGTCCTGACAATCGTGGCTCTGCTCGCCCTGGTTGTTGGCGCCTCCTCTTCCTGTCCGTCATCAGCGTCAAGGGAATACCGCCATGTCGTCATCTTGGGCGACCCGCACCTGCCCGGCCGGCATCTGGCCGAAAAAGAGCGGGTCCGCCGCACGATCAACGGCTGGCGTGATGTTGACCTGGTGGTGGCAGTGGGCGATATTTGCGATCTATACGGCACGCCGGCCGAATATGCGGCAGCGCGCTCGTTTTTTAACCGCCTGAACCACCCCTTGGCCCTGGTCACCGGCAACCACGACTACATCTACGCCACCCCGGCCCAGCCGGACGCGGGCGGTTTCTATCCGGCATCGCCAGAGGAGCGGGCCGACAAGTTGGCCCGCTTCCGCCAAACCTTCAACTTGCCCGCCTTGTCCTTCAGCCGGATGGTGGGCGGCTACCTTTTTTTGTTTGTCTCCGCCGACCATGAGCGCTACTTGGCCGGGATCAGCAACCCGCAGCTCGACTGGTTGCGGACCGAACTGGCCCGCGCCCCCCGCACACCCACCATCATTGTTTTTCACGGCCCACTCAAGGGAACCCAATATCCCTTCAAGCGATACATCAACCAGCCCCAGTCGGTAGCCCAGCCGGAGGAGGCCATCCATGATCTGTTGGCCGCCAACCCCCAAGTCTTCCTATGGGTTTCCGGCCACACCCACACTCCCCCCACCGAGGCCAGCTACGCCTCGCCGATCAACCTCTATGACGGCCGCGTCACTAACATCCACAACACCGACATGAAACACGAAACCATCTGGACCAATTCGCTGCTGCTCTATCCGGATAAGGTGGTGGTCAGAACCTTCAACCATCAGGAAGGGGCGTGGCGGCCGGAATTCGAGCGGGTCATCCGGCCACCCAAGATATAAAAGAAGGATGGGAAATTATTTCCTGGCGACAATCAGAAAGACGGAAAAACGCCGGAGAGCGCCGTCACTCGCCTGCTTGACGATCTCGGTGGCGGTCAGGTCGCGCACCACGGTAAATCCGGTGGCCTCAAGCAGGCGGCCCAGCGCGGCCCGGTCGAAGCCGAAATGGAAGACGCCGGTGTCATCTTCGTGGAACAAGCCGCCCTCCAGGTCGAGATCAGCCAGCCCTACCATGCCGCCGGGGAGCAGCGCCCTGTGGAATTGGGCGAACAGCGGCTCAAGTTCACGGACATGGTGCAGGGTCATGCTGCTGACAATGCGATGGTATCTGCCCTTCAAGGTGTCGCCCTGCTCCAGATCAAGGTTCATGGAGCAGACGTTGTCCCATCCGGCGGCCGCGATCTTGGCGTTGAGCACATCGAGCATGCCGCGTGAACTGTCGGCGCCGACAACGGTGCGGACCAGGGGTTGCAGCTGTAGGGTCAGCAGTCCGGTGCCGCAGCCGAAATCCAGCACATTCATCGCATTGGTGATGCCCAGGTGGCGGACAAGGGTCTCGGCCACCTCTTGGGCCAGCAACGCCCGCCGCGGTTTTTCATCCCAGGCAGCGGCAAGGGCATTGAAATCTCTTCGTTGAGTGTTCATACCGTTTCCTGTTGATAATGCAAAAATATTTGTTCAATTATTATTGAGAATACAGCGTGTTAACCTTGTGTATACTTCCACCGGCACAAGGAAAAGATATCATTGGCCCAAGGTTGTCGAAGGTTACGCAGGATTTTCAGGTAAACAGCCGGGGCAGAACCACCAACAGGCCAATGACCAGCAGAGCCAGAGTCCATGCCAGGATCCTGGTTCGCCATCTCAGGTGATGGCCATTAACGGGTAATCGGTGTATCCGGCCGGGCCCGGCTTATAGAAGGTGGCTGGGTTCGGGGCGTTGAGCGGGGCATTGGCCCTGATCCGCTCGGCCAAGTCAGGGTTGGCGACATAGGCGGTGCCGAAGGCCACGGCGTCGATCTGGCCGGCCTTGATGGCAGCCGCAGCCTCAGCTGGGGTATAGCGCAGGTTGGCGATCAGGGTACCCTTGTACAGCCGCCTGAACGGTGTAAGCGCATCGTCCTGCACCTCGCCCAATACATCGCCGCGGATCAGGTGAACATAGGCCAAATTGCAGGCCGAAAGCCGCTTGGCCAGCCAGCAGGCCAGCCCGATCGGGTCGCTGTCGCCCATGGAGTTGAAGCTGGAGATGGGCGACAGCCGCAGGCCCACCCGCTGACTGTCCCACTCGGCGCAGACCGCGTCCAGCACCTCCAGCAGCAAACGGGCCCGGTGATCGACGGCGCCGCCATAGAGGCCGGTGCGGCGGTTGCAGCCGTCGCGCAGGAATTGGTCGATGAGATAACCGTTGGCGCCGTGGATTTCGACGCCGTCAAACCCAGCGGCCCTGGCATTGGCCGCCGCCTGCCCGAAGGCGGCAACGATGGCGGGCAGCTCGTCGTCGCGCAGGGCGCGCGGCAACACGTAGTTGGCCTTGCCCTGGGGGGTGTGGGTGATGTCGTTGGTGATAGCCAGGGCGCTGGCCGACACCGGTTCTATGCCGTGGTTGATCAGGGGGTGGCAGGCTCGGCCTCCGTGCCAGATCTGGAGGAAGATGCGGCCGCCCTTGGCATGGACCGCATCGGTCACCCGTTGCCAACCCTCGATCTGGGACGCATTGTAGATGCCCGGCTCAGTCTGAAAGGCCGAATGCCCCTCCTGCACCATGGTGGCCTCGGCAATGATCAACCCAGCCGTGGCCCGTTGGGCGTAGTGCTCGGCCATCAGCGGGGTGGGCACATGATCGCGGTCCGCCCGGCAGCGGGTGAGCGGCGCCATGCAGATGCGGTTGGGCAGGACCAAGGAGCCAAGGGCGAGAGGTTGAAAGAGGCCATCCATGCGACATTCCTCCTGGTGGTCGCGGAGTTCGTCAGAACCCGCACCTGTTTTTCTTCATCTTTCCGTTTGATCTTTGCTCATTTCACCCTGATTGATCGCCATTTTCCCGGACCTCATTTCTAGATGCGCGGCCGGCTGCTCTTACGGGAAATCCCGATGGCCTGGATCGCCTGGACTGCGATCTCCTCAATGGAGCGGCCCTCGACATTGAGCACCTTGATATTGTGGCGCATGTAGAGTTGCTTGGCCTGCTGCAGCTCCTTGGTGCAGTTGGCCAGGCTCGCATAAGTGGAGTCGGCGTAGCGTTTTTCCCTGATATTGTGCAGATAGCCCGGCGAACAGGTCAGGCCGATCACCTTCTTGCGGTTGCGGACGATCTCCTTGGGCAGTTCGTGCTGGTCGAGGTGGTCGGAGGTCAGGGGGAAGTTGGCGGACTTGAGCTCCATGTGGGTGGCCAGGTAGATGGAGACCGGCGTCTTGCCCGAGCGGGACACCCCGATCAGGATAATTTCGGCCTCGTCGTATTCCGCCGGTTTGGTGCCATCGTCGTGTTCCAGGGAAAAATGGATGGCATCAACCCGCTTGTTCATCTTTGAGATGGTGAAATGACGGGAATGGCCGGGTTCGCGCAGGGCCTCGGTGTTGAGCGCCTTTTCGAGCAGTTCCAGGGTGTTGAGAAAGATGTCGAAGAATTTCACCTCCGGACAGTTGAACACATCCCGTGTTTTTTGGTCCATGATGGTGCAGAAAACCAACGGGTGTCCGCCGTTGGACTGCTGAAGAATATGGGCCAGGGCCTCACGGGCGTCGTTCGGAGTGTGGACGAAGGGAATTTTTTCTTCGCGGAAGCGGATGCCCTGAAACTGGGACAACAGGGCCTTGCCCATGTCCTCGGCAAGGATGGCGGTGGAGCCGGACACATAGTAAACGTCTTGGATGGTGGAGACTTTCTCGTTCATTTTCGTTTATGGCAGAAGAGGCAGCGGTTGGGTGGCGGATGAGTGGCGGGAAGCGGCATCTGTTTGTCGGGGGCATGGCATTCCTCGCAAAACCGTTCCGCCTCTTTTTTGTCCATGGTCATGAAGCGCTCGTGATTCTGGTCATGGGGCAGCGGCCTGGTGGTTTCGGAAGGCGCATCGAGCAACAGGCCCAGAATGGCAATGCCGCCCGCGATGAACAGGCCGTTGGCGAGCAGTTTTTTTTGGTTGTTGGTCATAGGGCACGTTGGGCGAATGGATGTGGAAAAATGGGCAAGGTTCTAGTCTGCCATTTCCAGTAGGTGAAAATCAATGATTTTTGTGCGCAGCAGCAGCGCCATGGTTTCCAGCAGCAGTCGGCACAGCCGGGGATTGGCGATTGCCAGGGCCGTCATCCGGCGATGCCGTTGGTGGCGGATTTCAAGCTGGGCCAGATTTTGATCGTGAAAACCGGGCGTAAGAATCATGCGGGCCACGGCCTGACCAGAGACCAGGGCGGGGTAAATGCCTTCGCCAGTGAGACCCGAGGCCAGCCCGGCCGCATCCCCGATCAGCCAGCCCCGGCTAAAGCAAACGCCCCGGTAGTCGTAATTGACCAGACCAGCGCGGATGGTTTGAGGATTGAGCCGAAACCCCTGGTCCTCCGCCCACCGCACGAGCCGCTTTTTGAGTTTACGGCCTGAAAACAGGCGGTTGTCGCCATAGGCGCCAATTGACAGGGTTTCCCGATGGGGAAAGATCCAGCCGTAACCAGCCCCGAACCGGCTGGGATCAAGGTGCCATTCCATCCGGTCGTGGGCGCCGGGGTGGATACAGTTGAGGCCGAGGCCCATGGCCGTCACCGGCAACCCGAGAAAGCGGCGCACCAGACTGGTGGCTCCGTCCGCGCCCACCAGATGCTGGAATTCAACGGCAGACAGGCGGCCACTGGTTGTCGCCAGAACGGCTCGATGCGTCTCCAAGTCCATGACCCTGGTGCCGGTCATCACCGTGACCCCAGCGGCCAGAGCCTGTTCGGCCATCCACTGGCCAAGCGCGAGCCTGTCGACCGTGGCCACGATCGGGTTCGGTTCGGCCACCACCACCCATTGCCAGGGGGTCCGGATATCCTGCTCGGCAAAGGACCGCTCGATCAGCGAATCCGGCACATGCCGCAGCAAGCCGTGCCAGGTCAGGCCGCCGGCGCACACTTTGGGTCCGATCACCGGCTTACGCTCGGCCAGGATCACCTTGGCGCCTTTCTGCGCCAGCAAGGTGGCGCAGGCCAAGCCGCCGGGACCGCCGCCGATCACCAGCACATCGGCCTGTTCAACCACGGCCGCACGCCTCCCGTCCCACGAACCGACCTGCCGGCCATCGGTTGCACGGGGGGCAACGGGGCCAACGGTGCTGCCGCTTGATTGCGCGCCTTCTCCTTGCTTTCATCGGGTCTTTACGCTAGCCTTGCACGATCCATGGTGGCGGTCGGGGATGCGCCTGGCCGATTGTCACTGGCCCGGCGGCTTCTGCGGCCCACCATACCATAATCAGCCCCACCCGGAAATCCGTAAACAACAGCGTTGCTCGGCAGCCGCAAGCATCGTTTTGCCGCAGAGCCGCGACGGTTCCGTTTCGCTTTTTGCAGGAGATTGCACGGTGACAGTCAAAAAGGAAATATTTCTCAAAGATTACACCCCACCCGCCTACCTGGTAGATAGCATAGATCTTCGGGTGGAACTCGATCTTCACGCCACCCGCGTCCTAGCCGCCTTGTCCTGCCGGGCCAACGGCGAGACCGGCAAGCCGCTGGTGCTCAACGGCAAGCGGCTTTCGCTGGTGGGGGTGGATTTGGACGGCGCGGCGCTCACCGGCGACCAATACAGCTTTACCAACGACCTGTTGACCATTCCCGATCCACCCAGCCGTCCGTTCACGGTAAGCATCGAAACCCTGATCAACCCGGCCGGCAACACCGCCCTGGAGGGCCTGTACCTGTCCTCCGGCAACTACTGCACCCAGTGCGAGGCCGAGGGATTCCGCACCATCACCTGTTTTCCCGACCGTCCCGACGTGATGAGCGTGTTCACCGCCACAGTAATCGGCGACCAGACCACCTGTCCCGTTCTGCTCGCCAACGGCAACCTGGTCAATTCCGGCGATCTGGGCGACGGCCGCCACTTTGCCACCTGGCACGACCCCTTTCCCAAACCCTGCTACCTCTTTGCCCTGGTCGCCGGCAACCTGGTGCACCTAGGCGACAGCTTCACCACCCGCTCCGGCCGAACCGTCGATCTGCGCATCTATGTCGAGGAGCGGAACCGGGACAAATGCGGCCATGCCATGCGCGCCCTGCAAAAGGCCATGCGCTGGGACGAGGAACGGTTCGGCCGCGAATACGACCTCGACACCTACATGATTGTGGCGGTGGACGACTTCAACATGGGCGCCATGGAAAACAAGGGGCTGAACGTCTTCAACTCCAAATACGCGCTGGCCCTGCCCGAAACCGCCACCGATGTCGACTACCAGGGGATTGAGGCAGTCATTGCCCACGAATACTTTCATAACTGGACCGGCAACCGCATCACCTGCCGCGACTGGTTCCAGTTGAGCCTCAAGGAAGGGCTGACCGTGTTCCGCGACCAGGAATTCACTGCCGACACGCTCTCCCGGCCGGTCAAACGCATCCAGGACGCCAACATCATCCGCTCCTTTCAGTTCCGCGAGGACGCCGGCCCCATGGCTCACCCGGTGCGGCCGTCGTCGTTCGTTGAAATCAACAATTTCTATACCCTCACGGTGTACAACAAGGGCGCCGAGGTGATCCGCATGCTCCACACCATGCTGGGGCCGCAAACCTTCCGCCAGGGTATGGACATCTACTTCGAACGCCATGACGGCCAGGCAGTGACCTGCGACGATTTTGTCGCGGCCATGGAGGCGGCCTGCGGCCAGAGTCTTGATCAATTTAAGCGTTGGTACAGTCAGGCCGGCACCCCGGAACTGGATGTCGGGGCGGTGTACGATCCGCATGCCCGGCAGTTGATTCTGGATGTGGCGCAAACCTGTCCGTCCACCGGAGAGGCCAGGGAAAAAGAGCCTTTTCACATGCCGTTGGCCGTGGGTCTGATCGATGAGGCGGGACGTTCGCTCCCCATCGGCGGGGCTATCGACACGGCCACCAGGATCCTGAACCTCTCGGAACGCAAGCAGCGGTTTGTCTTGGATGTGGTCCCCACTCGACCGACCCTTTCCTTTCTCCGTAACTTTTCCGCGCCGGTCAAGGTGGTGTTTGCGCAAAGCGACGAGGAGTTGAGCTGCCTGATGGCCCACGACGTTGACCCGTTCAACCGTTGGGATGCCGGGCAGAAATTGGGCCTGCGCTTTCTGTTGGCCCAGATTGAGCGCTTCCGGAACGGCGACGTCATAGAGGTTGACGAACGGTTGCTGCACGGCCTGCGCAACCTGTTGACCGACCAGAATTCCGATCCGGCCTTTCTGACCATGGCCCTCCTCTTGCCCACGGAAAACTGGATCGGCCAGCAGATGGTCACCATCGATCCGGTGGCTGTTTTCTCGGTCCGCCAGCAGTTCCGCGCCCTGATCGGCCGAAGCTTACGCGCGGAGTTGTTGGCCCGCTACCAAAGTCTGCACAGCGACGTCCCCTACCGATACACGGCCGCCGAAGCCGGCAGACGAGCGCTGCGCAACGGGTGCCTTGCCTATCTGCTGGCCCCTGACCTGGACGGCTTTCTCACCCCTGAACTGCTGGCCATGGGCGTGGAGCAGTATCGGAGCGGCGACAACATGACCGATTGCCTCGCCGCCCTGACCTGCGTGGTCAACGCTGACCTCGACACCGGCGCCGAGCTTCTGGCCGATTTCCACGCTAAATGGCGCCACGACCCTCTGGTGGTCGACAAATGGCTCATTCTCCACGCCAGTTGCACCTTGCCCGGCACCTTGGACCGGGTGAGGGGCTTGACGGTTCATCCGAGCTTCACCCACAAGAACCCCAACAAGGTCCGCTCGCTGATCGCGACCTTCTGTGCCGCTAACCACAGCCAATTCCACGCTGCCGACGGCGCCGGCTATGTTTTGCTGGCCGATCAGGTCATCCTGCTCGACACGCTCAACCCGCAGATCGCCGCCCGCATCCTTACCCCGCTCACCCAGTGGCGGCGCTACGATGCTGGCCGCCAGGCATTGATCCGGGAACAGTTGACCCGGATCGGTAGCCTGTCGTCCTTGTCCGACGATGTGCGGGAGGTCGTGGAAAAAACACTGGCATAGAGCAGCCAGGAGGTCGGCAACGCAAATTGGTGTCACAAGAGGGCGACAGGGGCCAAGATCAGACCTCGCCAACGCATCGGGTCCGGCTCCAAGGCGCGGGCGCGAATGATAAAGGCCGCTTGTTCAACGCCACTCCGTCAGCACCAGCCAAAACCGCGAGGGGATAATCACCCAACAAATTGGAATATCTGGATATTTTTTTACATAAACTAAGTGCTGCGGACGGAACGGTCAGGTATCCGGGAGTGACGCCCCTCCCCCCTTTCCGCAAACAATATTGCCCTGCCTCACCATTGTTTTCCGAAATACCGAAATAGAGTCAATCTTTCTCCCGAATCCTGAACGCAGATTTGGGGCGACCACATTTTAAATTGAAAAAACAATTAGATAAAAATTATTACTTCATTTTTTTTCTCCAGACCGCCGCTGCCGCAGATGCAATTGCCTGTTCAGCATTTCGGATCATTCCGGAATGCCGGAATGCAAAACTTGAGACAACCATCTGAATTAAAGAAACAATATCTTTTTTTTCCGTTTTTCTTCCCGCAAAAAAAAATGAACCATTATTCTTCCCGATTGTTTATAGTGAATTTCAACGGGCGGATGAGGCGCCAGCAGGGGTAAAGACGTTTTCATCCGGAAAAACAGCAAACTGGCCGAGCGGATAATGGTGCGGAATATGATAGGCATTCAACTGTTAACGGCGTATTGAACGCTGGCTATCAGTTGTCTAAAAAATAATAGAAAAAAATAGGCATGGATAATGCTTTGGGTAATGCAAGAAAAGTGATTAGGCCCAAACAGGCGCCGTAGTCATCAGTAAGCTGAAAAACTACCGAGGGGGGAGAAACCATGAAGCTGAAACAAGTATTTGCAGGATTGGCAGTATTACTGATGGCAACCCAGGCATATGCCGTATCTACGTCGGATGTTACGTTCCTAGGAGAGAATGCCGACGACTACTATGTGTTCTCAGGTAAAAACGATCCATTTCCTAAAGACCTGGTGGTTCCCGGCTGGGGTGAATTCACCGCCGTCGCTAAGAACGGGTCTGGTTCTAATTATGGTTCGTTCGGCGGGGTGGACTTCAACTTGTCCGCCACCGTTGGTAAAAATGGAACTTGGGAACTTTCCTGGTCTGGGACCGGTCTGCCCGCAACCATCGACTTAGCGGTGGTGCTCACGAGTGGAAGCGTCACCTATATTGCCTATATCTTTGATGACCTGAATCTGACAACTGATCCGTTCACCGGTGAAGGCACCTATGACATCACTTTCCTCAACAATGGCGGCCAAATCGGCAACTTGTCGCACATAAGTCTCTATGCGCGCGACCTGCGGTACAACGAAACTCCCGAGCCGACCACCATGCTGCTCTTCGGCGCCGGTCTGCTGGGCCTGGCTGGCGTAGCCCGCAGGAAAAACTCCAACTGAGAATTGATCTATAAACCCCTATATGGGATACTTATAGATGAGATCTAAGCTGTAATCAATACCAAGCCATTGTTGCTTCAAGCCCGGCAGGATTCCTGCCGGGCTTTTTTTGGCTCATCCTGCCAACCGCTCCCCATGCTGTGCCGGTCGGTGAGCTGACGGCGCCGCTCGGAGGCAGGTTCCGATGCTTGCCAGGTGTTGGCCGGTCCGGCTGGAGGCCGCTGATTGCCGCAGCAATTGCTTTATCTTGTCTTGTGACTGGGATATGGTGCGACCTTGCCGGATAAACTAACCGACTTTGCCGCCCTGTAGGCAGGCGATAACCATCCATGCCCTTGTACACTCTCCAGAGCCCATGATCGCCCATCTCCTGCTTCTGCCCTTGACCATCCTGACGACGATTGTCCTGGCAACCGTTGCCGCCGCCGCGCCCGCGGCAAAGACCATGACCCTGGACCCAGCCACGCCCCAACCCGAACGCTTTGTCGTCAGGGACACCTCGCTCATCGATCTGCGCACCCCACAGCGTCCCGTCTTTTTACGGGGCATGGGCTATTCGCCCTTTCTTCCTGGCGAGACGCCGGTGCGTGGGATGCAGCCCGGCAACGACGGGCGCTACCAGGCTCATCTTCGCCTGATCAAGGACATGAACGCCAACTATCTCCATGTATTTCCGCGTCTGATGCCGCCCAAGTTCTTTGAGGCCCTGGACCAGACCGACCTGGTCTACAGTCAGGACGTCTGGGTATGGGCCTATGAGGACGACTTTCTGGCGCCCGCTTTTCAGGTCAAGACCCTGAACGACATCAAAGAGGTGATCGATCATACCTACAAGGTCGGCCGCCCCGACCGGTTGGTCCTTTTTTCCATCGGCGACGAGTTGCAGGCCAAGTGCATCATCTCCACCGACGCTCGCCACCCAGAAATCCGCGACTACAGGGGCAAGCACATCACCGTCACCAACCGGACCCCCACCGAGGTGGCCCTGGCCCAACTGGTCGACCAGGCAATGGACTACGAACTCACCCGCTACGGCCGTCGTCATCTCTACTGCCACACCAGTTGGACCCATGTCGGCCCGATCGGCGACCGGCCGGACATCGAGGTCAGCCAGGAAAGCGTGTTGGTGCCGGACTTCGGCGATCTGATCTGTCTCAACATCTATACCTATGCCAACGGGGTGCGGACTTCACCGCCGGGTTCGGTCACCGGCAGCGCCTATCAGGGCTACCTCGAACAACTGGCGGCCGCAATGAAGCAACCGATCCTGGTGACCCAGGTCGGGCTGTCAACCTCGCCGATTGCGCCCAAACCCTTGATTCCCGGATTCGGCGGCCATAAAATCGAAGAGGCGCCGGCCACCTTCAAGTCGGTCTGGAATGATATTCGCACTGCCAAGGGTCGGGAAAAATACAGTGGCTTGGTCTTTTTCGAGTTTCAGGACGAGTGGTGGAAGAGCGCCAAGGGGCCTGAAGAGGCGCTTCGCCAGGATCCGGAGGACCCTGAGCAATGGTTCGGGGTGTACAGCGTGGAGAAAAATCACCAACTGACTCCCAAGGGAGCCATCCCCGCGACGATCGGGGCTTTGTTTGCCGAGCCGTGAACAGCGATACGCAACGGGCAGCCAGGGGTGGGCTGGCGCTTGCGGATGAAGGACGAAAAGGCCCCTGAAAAAAGGCGTCGCCGGCCTGCCAGGAAAAGGCTCCTGGCAGGCTTTTTTATTTATACGCGCTTAGTTGAAGAATTCAAGGATGTACTTGGCGGCGGTGCCGAACAAGATCACCACCAACATCCACTTGATCGCCTTGGCTGGAACAAACTTCTGGCAGCGGGCGCCCAGGTACATCCCAGCCATGCCGCCGAGGCCGAACAGAACCCCCAAAAGCCAGTCCGGCGACACTGACTGGTGCGGATAGAATGGGGCGATGGCAGTGTAGAAGGCCACCCCGGCGACCGAGGTGATAAAGGTGCCCATCAGCGCGGCCCCGGCCACGGTGTAAACCGGCAGGCCGAAAAAGGTGACCAGGAAGGGGGCGACGATCGCGCCGCCGCCAATCCCGTAAATCCCGCCGATGATGCCGACGATGAAGCACAGGATCATAATGCCGGTCACAGAGACGTCATGCTGCTCGCCCTGGAAGGAATAGCCTATTCGCTTGAAATCGCTCCGGGTGATGGTGACCGTGTCGTCCTGAGAGCCGGAAGCGGCCAGAGATCCGCTGCTTTTGGCGGCAGCCTGTTTTTTGAGGAGATCCATTACCATCTTGCCGGCGATGTAGAAGATGACCGCAGCGGCGAACAGCTTGAAATTGCGGGGATCACGCAGCCCAGTCACCCGGACGAAGGCGCCGATCAGGACGCCGGGCAAGGTGCCCCAGATCACCGCCCAGGTCAAGGGCCAGACCATGCGGCCTTCTTTCCAGTAGCGGTACACGCCGGATGGGATGGCAACGATGTTGTACAACTGGTTGGTCGAACTGACCGAAGGATGGGTGAAGCCGAGCACCGACATTTGAAAGGGCAAAAGGAGAAAAGCCCCTGAAATGCCGCCCATGGATGTGAAAAAGGAGATGACAAAGGCCACCAGCGGTGGAATCCAGGGGTCGACGGCGACACCGGAAATGGGAAAGAGCATGGCGTTTCTCCCTTGACCTGATTGGCCATTTATAGACACGATGAATTATATTTTCGTGTCAGCGTAAAAAATCAACCATGATCTGTCAAGCAGGAAGAACAGCCTGGTCAAGTGAAAAGAGTGGTTTGTTCAGCAAGCGGCATGGACATAAAGGAGGTCCGAGCCGTCCCTCCCCGGGGCTGCTGCTGCACTGTTTCACTGGCGGCGGCCTTGTTTTGGGCTCGATTAGACTCTACCGTGAAACAGCGCTCCCGGCACGCAGGATGCTCCGGGCTTTTAGCCATGCATCGAAAGGTTGAAAAGGGAGACAGGGGTGGGAAAAATGCGCCGGTGTCTCCTTGCCTTGCCCCTATTGGCGCGATTGCAACTTGACTTTTACTCGCTTATCAGCTTAGTTAAACTGCTCATTGTCGGCGGGATATCCCAGAGGCGCCGTGTGCGCCGGCGTCGCCAGATACCCCCTATGCTTATACACTTTTCTTTTCCACAAGGCGGACAACATGGCATTCTGGAGAGTCCCCCTCGACACCCAGGAGATCCAGGTCACCCAGGGCGAGGTCCACATCATCGACGACCGGTGCAAGGGCTGCGGCTACTGCATCGAATTTTGCCCCAAAGATATCCTGCAATTCACAGATCGCTTCAACAGCAAGGGGTATCACCCCCCGGTGGTCACCCGGCCCGACGAATGCGTCAACTGTCATTACTGCGAAATAATCTGCCCGGAATTCGCCATCTACTCGGTGGAAGTTCAACCCGCCACTTCACTGAAATAATTCTCTGTTTCCCGAGAGCCGCGTTATGAAACCCACTGTTTTGACCGGTGAGCACTACATCACCGGCGACGTCGCCTGCGCCGAGGGCGCCATTGCCGCAGGATGCACCTTTTTCGGCGCCTACCCGATCACACCTGCCACCGAGATCGCCGAGCACATGGCTGAACGGCTGCCCGATGTCGGCGGCACCTTCATCCAGATGGAGGACGAGATCGCGGCCATTGCCTCGATCATCGGCGCCGCCTGGACCGGAGCCAAGACCATGACCGCCACCTCGGGCCCGGGCTTCAGCCTGATGATGGAAAACCTTGGTTTAGCCGTCTGCACCGAAACCCCGTGCGTAATTGTCAACGTGCAGCGGACCGGTCCTTCCACCGGCCTGCCCACCATGACCGGTCAGGCCGACATGATGCAGGCCCGCTGGGGATCACACGGCGACTACGAACTAATCGCCCTGGCGCCATCATCGCCGCAGGATTGCTTCTACCAGACCATCCGCGCCTTCAACTTGAGCGAAAAGTACCGGGTGCCGGTGCTGATTATGGCCGATGAGATTGTCGGCCACATGAGTGAAAAGGTGGTCATCCCCGATGCCGGAAAAATCAAGCTTGCCAATCGGCCCAAGCCCACCGGCCGCAAGGACCGTTTCAGGCTCTATGAACCAGGCGCCAACGGGGTAGCGCCCATGCCGGCCATTGGCGACGGCTACAACATCCATGTCACCGGCCTCACCCACGACGAGCGCGGTTATCCCTCCATGACCGTCGAGGCCCAGGAGCAGATGCTCGCCCGGATTAAGAACAAGATCCGCAACAATCTCGCCGACATCGTCGAAACCGAGTCCTATCGCACGGAGGATGCCGAAATCGTGATCGTCTCCTACGGGATCTCGGTGCGCACCGGCCTGGCCGCGGTCGACCAAGCGCGGGCCATGGGCTATAGGGCCGGACTGCTGCGGCTGGTCACGGTCTGGCCGTTCCCTGAGTCCCTGATCCGGGAGATAGCCGGCCGCATCAAGGGTTTTGTTACAGTGGAGATCAACCTCGGCCAGGTGCATTACGAGGTCGAGCGTTGCGCCGGCGGCCAGGCCGCGGCCCATCTTGTCGGTCATGCTGGCGGCAAGATCATTCACCCAGACAAGGTCCTGGCATGCATCCAGAAGGAGTTTGAGCGCCCATGACCACAAAAAAACTGACCAAACCGCCGGAACACCCGCTGGACGACCTGATCCGCACCGACCGCATCCCCCACATCTGGTGTCCGGGTTGCGGCATCGGCACCGCGTTTTCGTCCTGCCTGAGCGCCATCAAAGCCACAGGCCTGCCCTACAACCGGTTTACCATGGTTTCGGGCATCGGCTGTTCGGCCCGAGGCGCCGGCTATATCAAGCTCGACTCCTTTCACACCACCCACGGCCGGGCCATTCCCTTTGCCAGCGGCATCAAGATGGCGCGGCCCGACCTAAAGGTGATCGTCTTTTCCGGCGACGGCGACCTGTTCGCAATCGGCGGCAACCATTTCATCCATGCGGCCCGGCGCAACATGGATTTGGTGGTGATCTGCGTCAACAACCTGACCTACGGCATGACCGGCGGCCAGGTGGCGGCGACCACGCCCAACATGGCCAAATCCACCACCAC
>WRFD01000023.1 GCA_009778955.1 Desulfobulbus sp. | reverse complement strand
TTGAGCGGCGCCCGGTCTCGCTGCCCCTTCTCGCCGCCAACCATGGGCCCGACCCTGATTTCATTTTGGGACACAATCCGGCCCGAGTCGTTTCAAAATGAACACATCCCGGACCAAAAAAAAATCCACACCCCCGATATTCCATCTCTTCTGACGCCAACCTCCTTTGGCACTGTTTTTGCTTAATGGGGGGGGTGCCGTCCGTCCTGCGGCCCGGTCCGTGCCGGCATTCCATATGATAACAACTGGCGGGCGGCATCGAAATTTCCCTTCGCAATAAAGGTTCGGCTACGACCGGATCCAGCGGAGCGGTTGATCGTCAACCACCCTCCATCCACCCCCTGGCGCGGCATGACGCCGGCCATGGAATAAGGCGGATAAGCCGGGCAACAGACCGCCCCCGGCAAGGAACCGGCCCCCATGTCGAAAATTTTCGCCATCGGCGACATCCATGGATGCCATCGACAACTGATCGCCCTAATCGCCCGCCTGCCGCTGGACCGGGCCAAGGACACCCTGGTCTTCCTCGGCGATTATATCAACCGCGGCCCGGACTCCCGCAAGGTGCTCGACACCCTGATCGGCCTGCAACGCAGCTGTTGCCGGGCTATTTTTCTCAAGGGCAACCATGAGCAGGCCCTGCTTGAATACAACCCGGACAGCGATTCCGGCGGCCTGAACCTGCTGCGGACGATGGGCATTGAGGCCACGGCCGAAAGTTACGGAGCCCCGCTCAGGCGCCTGATCGACCTCACTTGCATGCCGCCAGAACACCAGCAGTTTCTGTTCGACCTGCGGCTCAATTTTTCCTGCGATGGCTTTTTCTTCACCCACGCCGACTTCGACCCCGCCCCACCCGCCACGACCACTGCCGAAACCCCTCGGGATCGAATGCAACGGCAACAGGCCGAGGCCCAGCTATTGGTCAGCCGCCGCCTGGGCCGGGAAGCGGCACTGCAACCATCGCCGCCCTGGACCGTGGTTTTCGGCCACCTGCCCCACGCCACCCCGCTGGTCAAGCCCGACCGCATCGGCATCGATACCGGCGCGGTGTACGGCAACCTGCTCACCGCCGTTCAACTGCCGGAACGAATTTTCTATCACGCCTGATCAATCCCCTCCGCCTCCATGGCCGCCAGGATCTCCAGGCTGTCGAACCGACCGGCAAGGAAGGCCTCGGCCAGGTACACGGGGACAGCATCGTTGCTCATCACGCTGTCGAGAAAACGGCTGAAACCGAACAGGCGGCCGATCATCAGCAACTGGCCGGTTATGCGCTCCTTGTCCGCACCGGAGAGGGAGGCGGTCACCAGGTCGCCTGCTACAGTGGTATAGAAGCCGTTGCGCTCAAGTACATGCTGGAAGAAGATGGCCCGCCGGTGGCTGCGCTCCAAGCCAGCGCCCCCACCCTTGAAACGGAAGCGGATGTAGTTGGCATGGGCGTCCCGGCCGCAAACGGCATCCACCATCGCGAAATGGAATTCCACCCGGGCGTTGAGGTTGAGATAGTCGCGGGCGACAAGGGCGTAGTTGAAGGCGCCCACTGGGCGGACCCCGCGGCCGTCGAGCATAGTGCGTGAAACGATCTCCGGCAGAGCATCGAGGTCGGAAGGCGCGTGCCAGCGCAGTCCGGGGGTGGTCATGCCGTCGCAGAGGGCGCCCAGCGGCGCGGACAACACATCCTCACGGCCCAGCGTACGGCGCAGCAGTGCCAGGCGGCGTCGGCTATGCGAATTGCGCCGCCGGATGCCGCCGCCCAGATCGATAACCAGAAACGAAAAGGGCACCCCGATATCCATGGGCCTCAGCAGGCCGCCCGCCTCCTCAATCACCTGGTCACCGGTGGAAAACATGGTCATGACCGCCATCTCGTGGGTGTAGCGGACAAGGTCATGGATGGAGCGGCATTCGGCCAAGGAAAAAGTGGGTCCATAGGCATCGGTGAGATTGAGGGTGGCGATTTGCTGGCGCAGACGCTGGCGGACCGGCGACAGGCTCAGGACCGAAGGCGGGCGGGACCGACCGGCTTCTCTGCCATGCTCCGCCGCCGCAAGCCGCTGCCGGTGGTTGTCCATGGTCCGACTACGGACCAGTTCCGGCGCCTCCAAGACCAGGCCGTGATCGGCGTCGACCAGGACCCATTGCCGGTCCCTGAGATCGGTCAGGCCGGTCCGCACCTCGGTCATCATCGGCACTGCGCTTTCACGGGCCACGCAGGCCAGATGATCGGTGGGATTGCCCATGTCCACCAGAATGCCCGCGCAATGGGGCAAAAAACGGGCGGCATCGACAATGCTGTGCGGCAGCGCCAAAATCAGCGGTCCCTCGATCAGGGTCTGCGGCAACTCCATTTCCAGCCGGTTCAGCTCGAAGATCGAATGGATCAGCCGCACCCGGCCCACCGCCTTGCCAGCCGATGCGCACAGGCCGATGCAGAGCGGCTCGGTCGGCGAAGGTGCTGGGGAACGATGACCGGAGGCGGCCGCCAGGCGCAGAGGTCTAGCTTGGAGGACATGCAGGCCAGCCGGGGTATAGGCCCATTCCACATCTTGGGCCATACCCTCCAAGCCTTCAATGGTGCGGCCGATGGCCACCAACTGGGCAAGCATCTCCCCGGTGAGCAGGGGCCGCTCGGCCTCATCCCCGGGCACCTCTTCCCGGCGCAGGCCGCCAGCCGGATCAGGCACCTCGCGCCAGGTTTTGCGAGCGATGTGCTGTTCCACCAATTCATCCGGCCTCTCCGCCGCCTCTTCGCCCTCCTCCTCGCCGAAAGTACGCAGGGGCCGGTAGATATCCGCAGGCGCCGCTCCACCGACCGCAGTAGTACCCAGGCCCGGAACCGCGCTGACCAGCATGCGGCCGCTATCCGGCCAAGAAGGATCCACGGTGAACAGCACCCCGGCGGTTGTTGCCGGAACCATCGCCTGAACCAGGACCGCGAGGTCAAAATCAAAGGGCGGCAGGCCGGCATTGATCCGATAGGCGATGGCCCGGTCGCCGAAGCCGCTGGCGATCACCCGACGGCAGGCATCGTGCAGGGCCTCGGGGCCCTGGATATTGAGCAACGAGGTGAACTGGCCGGCAAAAGAATGCTCGATCCCGTCCTCGCTTGCGCCACTGCTACGGACCGAAACCGCCAGCGACTGCTCCCCCCCCCTTTCTGTCAGCCGTTCCCGCGCCTCCAATTCTTCATAGGCTAAGGCCAAAGCCTCGGCCACTTCAGATGGCAGAGGCGTCTCCAAGATTAACCCGCGTATTTTTGCTGCCGCAACCTCGGGCTGCAGGCGGCCGATCTCGACATCACGCAGCAGGTAACGGATCTGTTCGCCCAGCCGGCCGCTATGAAGGACTTTCTTGCAGGCCCGGATCGTGCAGACAAACCCATCCGGCACCGGTAGGCACATCTGCCGCAGCCGGACCAGGTTGACCGCCTTGGCCCCGACCTGGGGCAGAGCCGTTGCTTCCAGCTCATCCAGGCCGACGCAAATATTGCGCGCCAGTGCCCCCTGCCCCAAGCTGCGCAACTCGGCATGGATGTGCTCACCCAGGCGGCCATGGAAAACGTAGAGACTCTCGTGACGGCCATCGGCCAACAGGTTGAGACCGTCCACCAGCTCGTTACTCACCCCGAGCAATTCGTCGACCGTGGCCCTGATATCGGCCGGCTCGGCCCGGTGCAGCTGTCCATCGAGGTTAACGATCAGTTCCAAAGCCTTGCCGTTGTTCTCCAAGAAGATACGGAAGGCGTGGTAGCGCGCCTTGAGTTCGGTCAGGGCCGCCTGCTCACGAGCCTGACGGCGCTGCCCAATCCGTCTCCAGATGGCCTTAATGCACTTCATCGCCGGCCTCCCGTATCCCTTGTTCACCGAACGTCGCCAGAAAACTGGGGGCAAAGGTGGCATACCACCGAGCGAGATCCGCCTCACTGTGCATGTTGGTGTCCTGTTGCCGGACAAAGGTGGTGAGCGCGCCCAAAGCCAGCAAGGCAGCCCGGAGCAGGTCAGGTTCGGTCAGCTTGAGCCGGGCGACCACCAGATCGCCCTCAATGCTGGTCTTAAACTCCATCGTTGCCAGCACCTTGGCAATGAACCGGGCCCGCCAGCCGCGCCGCTCCGGGTCGGCCAGCCCGCCGACAAAACGGAAATAGACGTAATTGCGGCTGACATCCTCACCGAGATAGGCGTCGATGACATTGAAATGATAGCCCATGCGTAGGCTGAGATTGAGGTATTCGCTACCGACAATGGCAAGGTTGCCTCCCAAGGTGTCGACCGGCGTGGTGAGCAGGCCCATGCTGCGCGGCATGCTGGCCAGGATGTCGCGTAGCCCCAGGCTCGGCGCATCGGGATTGCGGGCGCGGGGATCGGTCAGGCCAGTCAGGAAAGCGGCAAACGGCACGGACTCGATCTGGCCGGGTCGTAGGCGGAAATCGGCCTCGGGCAGGACGCCGCCACCGATATCCAGAACCTGGATATCCAGCGGCACGTCCAATTCCAGGGGGCGGGTGCGCATCGTGCCCAGGTCGGGCCACCGCTCTTGGAAATGGGCCAGTTCCTCCACCGCCTGCTCATGGCAGAAATGGATGATGTCATGGAAGCTTTGGCAGTTTTCGGGCGCAAACTCTTGTGTTTTCGGATCGACCAGGTGAAGCGGCTGGATGAAGCGGAGCAGGCGACGCAGCATCCGGTATTCCCGATCTTGGGGCGTCAATTCCATGTCCGTGGCGCCGAAGCGCAACATGGTCTCGACGATCCCCCTGTACACTGTGGTCTCGCCGCCGTTGACCGTAACCTCGGTACCCGCCGGCAGCAGGCCAAGAGCGCCAGGCAGGCCAAAGATCGAGGGCAGCCGTAGTTCACGGGCCACTGTGGCCAGATGCCCGGCGGCCGAGCCGAACTCGGTGATCAGGGCGGCGGCCCGCTGCAGGACCGGGGTCAGGTTGGGCGAGGCGAACCGAGCCACGGCCACCGCTCCAGGTGGAAAGGTTTTTGGGTCCATGGCCTCGTCGACATGGACCACCGGTCCGGCGCCGACCCCGGACTGGCCGGTCTGCCCACCCTGGCAGATAATGGTCGTCTCGCCGGATTCTTCAGCGGCCGCAGCCAGGTCCGGGGCGACCTCGCAGACCAGCGGCCGAAGCCGGGTGATGCGGCAGGCGCCGTCATTCCACAACTGCCAACGGACCTCCAGGGGTGCGCCGAAAATACGTTCAAGGAGCATGGCGGTTTCGGCCAGGCCGCGCAACAGCCCCGGCTCGACCGAAGCCGATCCCCGGCTCAGGTGCGGCTGTTCCGTCGAATCCGCCGATGCCAGGCGGCCGTCGGCAAAACGGTGGCCTGCCGGGTGGATCTGAATAAGCGACCGGATCAGCTCGAAAGGATGGGTACGCCTCAACAGGAAGTAATCGCCCGGTGCACCGTGGAGCGGCACGACCTCGGCCACCAAACCATCTTCGGCCGCAAAGGGGTTGCTAGACAGGGGCCTGGTGTAGATCGTGCCCGCAAGCAACGAGGACGGCTGGGGATGGACGAAAAATGCGTAATTTACCCGTTGCGGGCCGTCCGTCTCCGTTTTTCGGCCGACAATCCGAGCGATCCGCTCCAGTCCGTGCAGCAGAAGTTCGGCCGCATCGTTCTCCCCCTCTCCCTCTTCCGCTCGATGAATCTCCCGGTCAGCCAGAATAATGCGCTCAGCCGTTTGCCCCCGGCTGTCCTCGCATGCCAGCGAGGCCTCCCGCCGTTCCTGGTCCACGTTGAGCAAAAAAGAGCCCGCCTCCTGCAAAGATTCCTCGTCCTCGTCGACCCGGCTGACCACCACCGCCACCGGTACGCCGGGATGGACCTTTACCAGGCGCCGCAGATGCTCGCGCAGGACTGCCCTCGTCTCCGCAAGCCGCTGACCCTTGCCGTTGCCGGCATCGCCAAGATCCGAAGGGTCCAAGGCGCGGATACCATCCTGGGTCACGGCCAGCCCGTCCACCGGCGTGATCTGGGCAGAGGCGGACAATGCTGCCAGGCAGACCAGATCCATCCCCACCAAAGGCTCGTGCTCCCAGCCGATAGCCCGCAGGGGGAGAACCGCCTCGTCGGCCAACGCTTGGATATTGTTGGCCAGGATGTCGTCGAGTAGAGTGCGGATGTCCTGGTAGCGATCGTACAAGGCGACATGATGGTTGCCGGTCAGGGCATTGAGGCTGTAGACCACATGGTGCACCCGGTTGGCGATGCCGCTCACCGAGGATTCGAGAAAGGCGCGGTCAAAAATGTATTCCCCGCCCAAGGCCCGTTCCATTTTCGCCATGTCCTCGAGAACGGCATTATTGAGCAGCAGGATGCGCTTAAAATTGTTGAACAGGGCCTGCAGTCGCCAGAAGTCGATCTCCTGTCGCGCCTCTCGCCTGCCCGCCTCCAGCCCGCTCCACCACCGCCGGAGAGCCGAAACCGTGTCCATCGCCTTATTGTCCGGGCTCGGCCGGCAGGCCCCGGCGCCTGTCCTCAATCCGTTTAACGCAATCAAGGATGTCACGCAGCTTGAAGGGCTTGGCGACAAAGTCAAAGGCGCCCTTGCGGTAGGATTCTTTGGCGGTCTCCAAGGTAGCGAAGCCGGTGATCACGATCACCTGGGTTTCGGGCGAGGATGCCTTGGCGCCATTGAGGACCTGGATACCGTCCGCCCCCTCCATCTTCAGGTCAGTGACCACGATATCAAAGACGGCCTCGCGCAGCCGGGCCAGGGCCTGGCCGCTGTCGGTGAAGGTTTCCACCGTATGGCCCAGCTTCTGGAAGGCCGGCTTGAGCCGCTTGCAGACGATGGGCTCGTCATCCAAAATCAAAATCCGTAGCGGAGTCGCCGCGTCGTTGGTGACAGTCATCATATTTCTCCAAGACTTGCCTGCATCGCTTGCAGGAAAAGTTCCACGTGGTAATCGACGTCACGGTCGGTGTGCATGCGGGCATCAAGCTGGCGAGTGTAGCCGACCAAGCCGCCCAGCATACGCATCCGCCATGCCATGCGCTGCTGCGTGAGTTTCTTCAGGCGACCCACCACCAGATCACCGTGGATTTCCACCAAAAAATCATAGTGCGCAAGCACCTTGGCGATGAAGACCGCTCGCCGCGAACGACGGATGAACTCGGTCACTCCGCCGAGAAAGCGGAAGTAGATGTAGTTGTCATTGATCTTCTCCGCAATGTAGGCGTCGACGATGGTGAAATGGTAGCCCAGCCGCATATTGATGTTCATGTAATGGTCCAGCACCACCACCAGATTCCGGCCGATTTCCTCGGGCCGGGCCATGGAAGCGGTAAAGGTTCGGGTAACGCTTGACATGAAGCTGCTCAAGTCCACGGCCACCGGCTCAGTGCACCACATGCCCATTCCGCCAATGCCCTCGAGCAGCTCCTTGAGCGGCAGGCAGACGATCTGCTCTGGAGCGACGGCCTGCGATTCTGGCGGACAGGTGGTGCCTCCACCGCCGTCGATCACCATCAGGCCTAGGGGCAGCTCGGTGATCAGCCGCTTAGGGGCGGAGAGAGAGAGAGAACCCTGTTTTTCACTGAGATGGATCAGCTCCTCCACCGCCTTCTCGTGGATATAGCGGGTGATGTCGTGGTAAGTTCGGCAGGCGGACGGCGTAAAGTCGTCACCCTGTGGATCAAGCAGGCGCAGCGGGGTGATCAGTTTGAGCAGCCGGCCCAGCAGCCGGTATTCGTAGGAATCCTCGAACACCTCCTCCTCGATCAGCTCGAAGCGGTCCAACGCGCCGATGTTGCCACGATACACGATATTCTGGGTGGCATCCAAGGTGATTTCGTCGCCGGTTTTCAACAGAGAAGTAGCGATTTCGGCGTTGACCACGGTCGGCACCCTGTACTCGCGGGAAAGGGTCGCCATGTGGCCGGTGGGTGAGCCGACATCGGTGATGATCCCTTGGGCGATGGGCATGACCGCCGAATAGCGCGGCGAAGTGTAGCGCGACAAGAGGATAGCGCCGTGGGGGAAAGAGGCCAGGTCGCGGTCGTTCTCCACCAAAAAAACCGTGCCCACCGCGATACCCTGCTGAGCGACGAATCCCCTGCCGGAAAAGACGATCTCGGCGTCACGAGTGGCCTCGGTGATGCCCTGGCCGGCGCCGGTCTCCACATGAATGCGCAGCGGGCGGGATTGGAGGATCACCAGCCGGCCTTCTTGGTCAAAGGTCCACTCGATTTCCTGGGGCCGCTTGTAATAGCGCTCAATGCTCATGGCCGCCTGGGCCAGCTCCTCCATCTGCGCCGGAGTCATGCTGACGGTTTTCCTGAGGGAGGCGGTCACCTCCTGCCACTCGACGCCGCCGCCCTCCGCCGGGACCAGTTGCCGGGGTTTGTCGGCCACCGTCAAGCCGAGCAGCGAATACGGCGGCCGACGGCTGAGAAGGAGGGTATCGGCTGAGGCGTCGCCCTGCACCACCGGGCCACAGAGGCCCCAGACCGCGTTGACCAGCATGGCGCCCTCAGCAACCTGCGGGGCATAAGTATGGAGCACACCGCTGACCAGCCCCTTGATCATCATCTGACAGCCCACGGCCATGGCGGTCTCGTTTTCAAGGAAGCCCTTGGCCAGGCGGTAGTGCCAAGCCTCGATACTGTAGGCGCTGGCCACCACCTGCCGATAGGCATCAACAAGCTCATCGCGGCCGACGTTGAGGATCGATTGGTACTGCCCGGCAAAGCTGTTGCTGCCGTCCTCGCCCCAAGCGCTGCTGCGCAGGACCACCTTGAGCTGCCGCTGCCGCTGCCGCTTGACCAGGGCATCGAAGGCGCCGAGGATCTGCTGGCTGAGCCGGCGCGGCATAGAGGCGGCCAGGATCCGCCGCTGCATCTCCTCCGACAATTGGCGCAGATCATCCAAGGCCTGCTCCTGCCAGAAGCGGGCAGCAGTTTCGGCTCGGTCAAACAGATTGTTGCGTTGGAAGAAATCGAAAAAGGTGCGGGTGGTGATGACAAACCCATCCGGAATGGGCAGCTCCAGCCTCTTATGGATCTCGCCCAGAGTGGCCATCTTGGCGCCGGCCAATTCGCTCTGCCCATGGCCGATCTCCTTCAACTCGGCCACTGGCGCGCCGCCGGTGAGAATATGGTGGCCGGCCAGTTCCTCCTGGATGGCATAGCGAATCCGCTCGAAAGCCATGAACAGGTCGGCGTTTTGGTGTTGGTTGAGGATGGAGTAGTCGGAGATCAGCTTAAAAACCTGATCTCCGAGTTTCTCCGTGGCTTCGGCGATATAATGACCGTCAAAGATATACTCGCCCCCCAGCTTATCTCCCATATCCGCCATGAGTTCCAAGATGAGGTTGTTACGCTCAAGGATGCTCTGGAATTTCTTGAAGAGCACCGTGAACGGCAGCGCCTCGCCGGAGGGCCGCCAGAAGGCGAGCAGTTGCACCAGGCGGTTCACCATGACTGCACCCGGTTAATGGGCTCCCTTTCCTTGGAAGACTAGCCCGATCACTAGACCGCTGAAGATGGCGATCACCGTGGCCATGACCCCGTAGAGCACACTCTTCTGATAAGCCAGATCGCTCAGCCATTTGGGGAAGCCAGTCAGGGTAGCGTCGATCACGGTCTGCGACTGTCCGATCACGGAACCGTTTTTCAGGGCAATGGCCTCCACACGATATTCCCCCGGCTTCAGTGAGGATGGCGCCTTGATGTGGGCAGAAAATTGCTGCATGTCCCCTGTCGTCTCGCCCAAGGTGATCCCTTCGGCAGTTTCCCGGTACAACCCTTCCTTGGATTTCAGCAGCAGGAGTTCATGGGGAATATCGATCGAACTGTCCGCGCCTTCCTCTTTAATGCCGAAGGTCCCGGTCAACGCTTCGAGACGGAAAGGAGCTGCGCCCGCTCCCATCTGCTGCAGCGGCCGGGAGCCGCTGACCAGGTAAACGCTGGGGACGTTGGTGGCAGTCACCTGGCCGACATTCATCCACAACAGGCCGAAAATCTTTCCTTTTTCACGCAGGTGCAGTTCGTCCGGGGTGCCGGTCAAGCGGACGATCACATCCACCCCGGCCGGAACGCTGCCGGTCACGGTCAGGTCAATGCCATTGAACTGCGCCCCCATGACAATGGCCGACGGACTGACGGTTAGGGTTCCGCCGGCGGCCGCGGCAAGGCCGGGCACGACCAGCATCAGGGCGGCCAGCGCCAGCTGTGCGCAGAAAGAAGTCACATTCGCGTACATGTCAGTGTCCTCCAGCATAAGTCAACAGGATGTCCGGCCTGGCCAACAGGTCGTAGAGCATCTTTACCATGACAATGAGCACCAGCGAGGCCAGCAGGATTTTCAGGTGTTCGCCGCCCAGCTTCTTGCCGATCTTGACCCCGATCTGGGCGCCGATGGCCGAGCCGAGCAAGAGCAGCAGGGCGAGGACGAAATCCACGGTGTGATTTTTCGCCGCCTGCATCACAGTGACGTTCATGCAGGTGAAGAGAATCTGGAAAAGCGAGGTGCCGACGACGACATGCATCGGCATGCGCAGCAGGTAAACCATCACCGGCACCATGATGAAACCGCCCCCGACCCCCATGATCGCGGAAAGAACGCCGACCATCGTGCCGAGCAGGAAGGGCATCAGCGCCGAAAGCTGTATGCCGGAACGTTTGAAATCAACCTGGAAGGGCATCCATCGGATCATTTTGGCATAGAGCGATTCCCCTCGCGGCGCGCCGGCATGGGTGTTCCTGGTGGACTTGCGCATGGATTGCAGGCTTTCGAGGAACATGTAGCCGCCGACGAACCCCAGCATCAGCACATAGGTGATGCTGATCAGGAAATCGGCGTTACCCATCTTACGCAACAGGGCGATGATCTGCACCCCTAAAGTGCCGCCGACGACGCCGCCGACTAAAAGCAGCAGCCCCATCTTAATATCCACGTTACCCTGGCGGAAATGGGCCAGGGTGCCCGAGGTCGAGGCGCCGACAATCTGGTTGGAGTCCGAAGCGGCGGCCACGGTCGGGGGAATGCCGAGCATGATCAGCAACGGGGTCATGAGAAAGCCGCCGCCGACGCCGAAGATGCCCGACAGCAGGCCAACCACTCCGCCAAGGCCGAAGATAGCCAGGCAGTTAACGCTGGCCCCGGCAATGGGCAGATACAAATTCATTGAAAGGCTCATGTCATCCTCTTTGGTATGCAACTATGTGGTTTTCATTGGCGCCACCACTTCCATCTTGCACGTCAACCGGTGCCGGAGGGCGCGCAACACAGCAGCGTCTCTCGCTGCCGAACGGGCGTTTTTGCCTCGGGTCTCGTGGACCAACAGCGCTATCTTGTGATGGTTGACAAAATTGATCACCTCATCCTCGTACTGCCCCTCCGTCATGAAATAGTTGATGATGAGCCCCTCGGCCTTGGCGGTTGCCAGGTGCAGATCCAGCCGTTTCCTGACCGATTGCCGACCGCTCTCGTCCCCGGCCCGTTCCTTGCCCGTTGCCGGAGGCATGACCAGCAGCACGTACAAAACAGCCTGAATACGCTTGACCAGGGAACATGCATGGGAAAGCGCCTCCCATGCCCCGTGCCTGCCGTCGACTGCCACCAAGATATTTTCCATTGCACTCCTCATTTACCGGAGAGAAAGCAAAGCGGATGCCAATAAAATTATTCTATAATTATCAACATATTACCGTTTAAAGAGGAGAACAGCCTATCTTTTATATTTCACTTTGGAACAAAATCATATATTATTAACCAAAATTGTTTCAAAATGAAAAAACAACTGCAAGAAAGGCACATGGCGATGAATATGGGCACATTGGCGCGGCAAGCGGTACGGGCGGGGTGGCGGTTAGTCAATCCTGGATCGATCAAGGGCAAAATCCTCACCGGATTCTCGGCGGCCTTCCTCTCCATCATGGCCTTAAGCGCGCTCAACCTGTGGAATATCGGCACCCTCAAAGAGCGGCTGCTACTCGGCGAACGCTACGACGATCTGCTCAACGACATCCTTGAGACCCGCCGCTTTGAAAAAAATTTTTTCATTTACGGTGACCGCCGGAGCCTCCAGGAAAGCAAGGAATATTTGGACCGGATCGACGCCCTGGTCACCGACCTCTCCCCGGATCTCACCCGGTTGATAGGCCACGAACCATTCACGGCATTCATCGGCAAGCTGGCGGACTACCGCGCCACAATGGAGCGCCTCCGCACCGACAGCGGCACCTCGCCGGACCAGTTGCGCGCCATCGGTAAACGGCTCACCGACGAGGCTGACCATTTCCGCGAGATCAAGCGTGCCCGCATCCACGCCGCCATCCTGCGAATTTTAGCCTTGCCCTTCGCTTTTCTGCTCATCCTCCTGGCCCTGATGCTCCCTGTGGTCCTGCTCATTTCGCGGGGGCTTTTGCGCCCCTTGAGCGTGATCACCAGCACCACCAGAGCGGTGGGCCGGGGTGATTTCAGCCCGATCCGCTATGATGGAGTCCGCCTGGAGGAGATTTCTGGCCTAATCGAGGCCTTCAACCGTATGGCCAGGGAGCTGGAAATCCACCAGGAAGACCTGATCCAGACCCGCAAGATCGCGGCCATCGGCACCTTCACCGCCGGCATCGCCCACGAGCTGAACAATCCGATCAACAACATCGTCCTCACCACCGACAGCCTCAAGGAGGAACTGGAGGGAACAACCGCGCCGGAAAACATGGAGATGCTGGATGACATTCTCACCCAGGCCGAACGGGCGGCGAGCATCGTCAAGAATCTGCTCGACTTCAGCCGCACCGAGAAACCTGTATTCAGCGAGCTTTCGCCAGAGCAGGTCATCGCCAGCAGCATCAATCTGGTGAAGAACCAATTCAAGATCGTGGGCGTGCAATTTGAAACATCGATCGCCCCCAGCCTGCCGTCCATTCGCGGCAACCTGGGCAATCTCCAGCAGGTGTTCACCAATCTCCTACTCAACGCCATCCAGGCCTCACCCCAAGGCGAAACCATCCGCATGAGGGTCGAACATGCCGATAAACCGGGTTTCATCAGCTTTGCGGTGCAGGATTACGGCAAGGGCATTCCCAAGGATATACAGCATAAAATCTTCGAGCCCTTTTTTACGACCAAGGAGGTCGGCAAGGGCACCGGCCTGGGGTTGGCGGTGAGCTACTCAATTGTCAAGCGCCATGGCGGCACGATCACGGTGCACAGCGAACCGAGCTGCGGCGCCACCTTCGTCGTGCTCCTGCCCCATGTGGCCCAAGATTCTTGCAACGACCTTCCCTGGGGGGTCATATGAACAAGCTGCGAGTTGCAATTGTCGACGACGAGGAAATCGTCTGCCGCCGGCTTGGTCAGGCCCTGACCAAGGAGGGATTTGCGATCGAGTCCTTCATCATCGGGCGTTCCTTTCTGGAACGGATGATACAAGAACCCTTTGATATAGTACTGTTGGATTTGCGGCTACCGGATATCGATGGCCTAGATATCCTTCGGCGCGTCAAGGCGCTGTGCGCAGAGACCGAGGTGATCATCATCACCGGCTCTAAGAGCGTGGAAAGCGCGGTCGAGGCCATCCGCAGCGGCGCCTTCCACTACGTGGTCAAACCGGTCAACCTGGCCGAGATCAGGCTCATGGTGCAAAGCGTGCGGGAAAAGATCGCCATGCGCCTGGAGAACAGGCGCCTGCGCGAGGCGCTCAAGGGCGGATCGGGCCTGAGCGCGATTGTTGGCAACAGCCCGGCGATCCAAGAACTGTTTGCCCTGATTCACAAGGTGGCGCCGGTGGACTGCAACGTGCTCGTCCAAGGCGGCAGCGGTACCGGCAAAGCCTTGGTGGCCAGGGCCATCCACCGATTGAGCCCGAAAAAGGACCACCCGTTCGTCGCTTTCAACTGCGGCGGCTTCACCGGGGAGCTGATCAACAGCGAACTGTTCGGCTACGAGCGGGGCGCCTTCACCGGCGCCACCGCCACCAAGGTGGGCCTGCTGGAGTCTGCCGCTGGCGGCACGGTCTTCCTTGACGAGATCGGCGAGATGCCGCTGACAATGCAGGTAAAGTTGCTCCACGTAATCCAGGAGCGGGAAATTCTGCGGGTCGGCGGCACCAAGCCGATCGAGCTGGACATCCGCATCATTGCCGCCACCAACAAGGACCTCAAACACGAGGTGGAAGTGGACGCCTTCCGCGAGGATCTCTACTTTCGCCTCAATGTGGTCACCATCAATCTGCCCATGCTGACCCAGCGGCGGGAGGACATCCCGCTTTTGGTTCGGTTCTTCATCGAGAAATACAGCCTCGCCTTCCACAAACAGGTCGATGGCATCCAGCCGCAGGCCTTGGAGATCCTTTGCAATTACAGTTTCCCCGGCAATGTTCGCGAGCTGGAGAATATCGTCGAACGAGCCGTGGCCCTGACCGACGGCAACGAAATCGGCCCCCAAGATCTCCCCGGCGACCTCCAGAATCTAGAATTCGACACCTTGGAAGGTGACGGCCTGCTGACCCTGGAGGCCATGGAACGAAGCTATATCGCCAAGGTTTTGGCAAGCACCAACTACAACAAAGGCATCACCGCTCAAATCCTCGACATCCCTCGAACTACGCTCTGGCGCAAGATCAAGGCATACGGCCTGGATGACCGGTAATTTCTCCCTGGCCGTATTAAGAAGGCATGACAGGCTCCGAAGTGGCCGTCATGCGGCGAGAGGCAGGGGCGCAAGGCCCGCCCCGTGGAAATCAGATAGTCTCCAAGACTGTCAAGGCTCTCTTGACGTGGAAACTGGCCTTGTTATTGTTCAATATGAGTAAAAAACAGCGAAAAACCTTTGAAGCCGTTTTTACCAAACCCACTCCCAAGAACCTACCATGGAGCGATTTGGAATCCTTGTTCAAAGGATTTGGGTATATGGTGATAGAAGGCGATGGTTCAAAGGTGACGTTTGAAAAGAATGCGGTTTCTATATCGTTCCATCGCCCGCATCCGCAAAAAGAGGCCAAGCCATACCAAATACAGACACGGCTCGCGTCTTCTTTGTTGAAACACGAGAAAAGCCATGACCGACAATAATACGATGAAAATATAAAGGCTACACGGCTCTCATTGAGTTCAGCGACGAAGACGGCTGCCTGATAGGCAAAGTGACCGGCATTCGGGATTCTATTGTCTTTAACGGGAATACGGTTGAAGAAATCCGCACGGTTTTTCAGGACATGATTGACCATTACATTGGGGCTTGTGCCAAAGCTGGCCGGAAACCGAACGAGCCAGCTTCTGAAATCATGGTTCCTATTTCCTCTGAACTGTATGCTAAAGTCTCCCGCAGAGCCGAATATGACGGCGTTCCGGTACGGATGTTATGGAAACCGCTCTGCAAAAGTTTGTTAGCCACACAACGCCTGACCTCCTACCATAAAGCCGCATAGGGCTTCTGAAACACCAAATCCTTGGCGACAATCACCTTAAACTGATAGCCGGACCTGATTTCCAAGGTCGGCTTGATATTCAGGTTTTTCTGGAGCAGTTGCGCGGTAGCCTGTCCAAGCTGTGTAGCCAGGGCAGATCCCATTTCCTGCTGCATGGTGAGCGTGCTGTTCATGCTGTTGTTGCTGTTCCTTGACATGGTATCCATCGTATAGGCCGTGCCGCCGGATATAAGCGACATAAGCACGGAAGAGCCGAAAATCCGCAGATAATGGTTATTGACCTCATCCGCGTACCCGGCAGAGCCATATCCGAGCCGGGCATGGCCCCCAGGGTGAAGGTCGAGCCGTCAGGAAAAATCAGCCGATTCCAGGCGACAAGTACTCTTTCCTGTCCGTAGACCACACGGGAATCATAGACGCCGAACAGCTTTGAGCCTTGCGGAATGAGCAGTTGCTGTTGCCGCCCGCTTGCCGCGTCCCAATCAGATCAATTTTGAGGGCAAGAGCTGCTGGATCGGGGTTGATGTGCACAAAGGCCAGCTATGCGGCGGCGATCCTGAACGAAGAGGGGCAGCGGTTGGAGTTCTCCACTGTCGCGGAACCAAGGAAGCTTGTGACGCAACTGCTCCAGATGGGCATGAGCATCAAAGCCCTGACCCATGAGAGCGGACCTTGTGGATACGGTCTGGCCTGGGCCTGCCTGGAGATGAGGATTGAGGTGGTGGTTGCGGCCCCGAGCCGTATTCCCCGGCCGGCATCCAAGACCGGGAAGACGGACCGCCTAGACAGCAAGAAGCTGGCGGAGTTCCAGGCGCGGGGCATGTGCAGGGGATAGCTTGTTCGTCCCGAAACAGGGCGACGACCCGCTCCTGGGCGGCGCGTTCCGGCTGGCCGATAGGCGCCATCACGCCCGTTCTTCCGGGGAAACAAATTTGTCCCACAGCGCCAGTTTAAACCAATGGGGCATGGCGGCCGTCTTCATCTCCAGGTCATCTCCCCCGGTGATTTCCGCCACCCAGACTTTTTCATGAGAGGAGTTGTCGAAAAAATAGGCCCGATCCGTGTATTGCACCGCATCGGCCAGCAGTCCCAAAGAGCGATGATAGCGCTCGACGATCTTGTCGCTTGGCACCGAATGGCCTCCTGACCGGACACGGTTTTCGACCCTGGAGATATTGATTTCAGGGTCTTCGGTGGCCACATAGTAGAGATAGGTCCGAAAACCGCTTGCCTGCGCATGGCGGAGAAGCTCAATCTTGTCCGGGTGCGACATTACCGTTTCAAAGGTGAAGGTCACCCCGGCAGCCAATAGTTTTTGCCGGATAAAATCAGCGGCAACAGAGGCGAAGTAGGAGTTGACCACAACGGAAAAAAAAATCAGCTTGCCATCGTTGAAACTCAACTCGCAAGCCTCGTCCGCTAGCCCGGCTCCAGCCAGAAAGGGGGATTGTTGAAAAAATGGCAGAACCTCTTTAGCGGTGGTTGTCACGCCATAGGCGGAAAAATCCAAAAAGTCGAAACGACGAATCTCCTTTTCGATCTCATCGGGGTTGATATAAACCCCAAGCAATTCCGGTCCAATAACCCCTTTGATCGTGCTTTTCCCCGAACCGTTTGGCCCGGCAAACATCCGCATGCGGGGAATCGCGGGGTTCATCGTTTCACCCGTACCCGCCGCTGTCCCGGCACAACCGGAATGGGCGCCTCCAGGGGTTTGATCACTTTTGAGGTTCCGTCGGGGAAGGATTCTACAAGCTGTCCATTCACCGCCTCCACCACTTTCCTGCCGGCGGCCAGATTATTACAGTAGGCCTGTTTGACCGCACCCTCGGCCAGTTCCGGAATGCGTGCCTCCAGATAGCTCATGGCTTGTTCGTCGAGTTCCTTCAATCTGATCATCTCCTTTATTTTAGGTTCATTTTATTGTTCAATGCTATCACGTAAAAAGTGGATTGTACCGTTTTAGAATCATCGCAGCCAAATTTTTCCAGTAAGTATTGGCTCTTCGTCGCTTTGTGTGGAATTTTTCTAAAACGCCGATTTTCGCAGAGGCCTAAGCGTCACAGAAAACAAACAAGGAAGAGACAGGGCTGACGCTCACCGGCTTTTTCGTGCTCAACAGCTACATCACTGTGATGGCGCACGCCGTAAGCGGCATGATCACGCGCGACACCCTAACCACCTTTGCCGTGGCCCTAGGCTTCGTGCTCCTGGGCGCCCAGGCCGGCTCCACCCTCAGCGGCCGGTCCAAACCGCCGGACCTACCTGCACATCGTCTATCTGCCGCTGATCGTACTGGGCGTGGTGATGCTGGTCCGGTAGCGGCCACCACTCTTTCCGGCTCCATCGGCGGCCCCATCACGTTCCAACCGGGGGCTCAGCAGGATCACTGTTCTTCCAACGCCTCCCTAATCTTGGCAGCAAGCTCATTGAACGCAAACGGCTTGTGAATGAAGTGCACGCCCTCGTCGAGC
>WRFD01000022.1 GCA_009778955.1 Desulfobulbus sp. | reverse complement strand
TGTCAACGGATGAAGATAGGCTATGGCGGACAAGAAGGCAAAAGAAAACCCCGAAAAACCTTATGGTTTAACGGGGTTAATGGACTTCCACGGAAGCCCGTGGATTATGCTTTGGTGCCGAAGAGAAGACTCGAACTTCCACTGGGGAACCCCAACTAGACCCTGAACCTAGCGCGTCTACCAATTCCGCCACTTCGGCACTGCGGCAGCCAATATGCTCGCCGGCGGGGCGTTTGTCAAGCAATTCTTTGGCGAAGGCGACGGATGTTGGCGCACCCGGCGCAAGGGCCGGTGTTTAGGGATGGACGGTGAAAGCCGCAGAAAAACCGCAGGAACGATTATCGGCACATCGGTCGGCATCGATCGGATTTGTCGACAAAAAAACTGAAATCACCGGCTATTGTGAAAATTCTTCCCCCGGCGTGGCTGGGTGGCCGGCATCCCGCATCTCCGCAGCGCTCCTGACCGGCAAAGGGCATGAACTGTTTGCGTGTTTTCCCGATTTGGGGTACATATCCCCTTTTCCATGGTCGCGAGGAAGTCCCTGGCGCCAGGAATTCACCGTGTTGCTATACAAGAGTCCGCCGGAATCCGGTGGAGCTTCCATGGAAATATTCACCGACCTCAATGCGATTACGGCGCCCTTTCCACGGGCGCACGTCACCATCGGCAACTTTGACGGAGTGCATCTCGGGCACCAGATGCTGTTTGACCTGGTGGTGACCCGTGCCCGGCAGAACAAAGGCGCCAGCATTGCCGTCACCTTTGATCCGCATCCGCTCAAGGTGCTGAGCCCGCAGGGTATCCGGCTGATTTCGACCACGCCCCAGAAGATCGAGTTGATCGGTCGGGCCGGGATCGACGTGCTGGTCATCATCCCCTTCACCCGCGCGATGGCGATGACCACTGCGGGCGAATTCGTGGACCAGGTGCTGCTCGACCGGTTGGGTATGAGCGACCTGGTGGTCGGCTACGATTACGCCATGGGCAAGGGCCGCCAGGGCGATACCGTTTTTTTGCGGCAACAGGGCGAGGAAAAGGGGTTTTCGGTAATGGTGATGCCCGCCCATTACGAGCAGGACATGCTGGTCTCCAGCAGCCGGATCAGGGAACTGGTGGCCACCGGCAAGATGCGGGATGTTCGCCGGCTGCTTGGCCGATGGTATCAGATTCGCGGCGACGTGCAGTGGGGGCGTCAGCGGGGGGGGCGTCAGCTCGGGTTTCCCACCGCCAATCTGTACCTGTCGGAGGAGGATCTCTGCCCCAAACGCGGCGTGTACGTCACTCAGGTGATCTATGACGGCCGACAGTATGGCGGCGTCTCCAATATCGGCTACAATCCGACCTTTGGCGACACGACCCTGGTGGCGGAAACCCATATTTTCGATTTCAATGCCGATATTTACGGTCGGCCTTTGAAGATCAACCTCCTGCGGCATCTGCGCGGCGAGATCGCCTTTGACGGGATCGATGCCCTGGCCCGGCAGATTCGCCGGGACATAGAGGTGGCGCGCAATGTGCTGGCCAAGGAGCAACAGAAAAGGCTGATCGCCTATCACCAGAATCCCGGGACATGAGGCCGCTCTTGCATGCGCCCCGTTCGTGCCTATACTTGTAACAAATTTTTCGCCGGGTTGCCGGAATCTGCCGGCCCAGGCTTTTTTGCTTTTCACCCAATGAAAAGGTCGTTCACATGACGGAAACACCAAAAACTGCCGAACTCGGGGTAGTGATCGAAGAATTGGAAAAGGTGGTGGCCGAGAAGCCGAACAATGTCATGGCCCGGCATCATCTTGGCTTGGTGTATCGGCAGGCAGGGAGGATCGACGAGGCCATCGCCCAACTGGAGAAAGCCATTGAGCTGGACAACCAGTCCATGGAGTCGATGATCAACCTGGGCGCCATCTTCTTTGATCGTGGCGATACCGACAGGGCCCTGGAGCTGAACCGCCAGGCCCTGACCATCAGTCCGGACATGGCCGAGGCCCATGTCAATATCGGCCTCATCTGCCAGCACCGGGGCGAGGTCGACCAGGCCATTGAATGCTACAACAAGGCGGTACAGATCGACCCCAAGCTGATCACCGCCTGGATCAACCTGACCTCGGCCTATACCATGGTTGAGGAAGACGACAAAGCTGTGGATGCGGCCCGCCAGGCCGTCACTCTGGAACCCGACTCCCCGATGGCCCGAAATAACCTGGCGGTCGCGCTTTATTTCAAGGGTGATTACCAGGAGTCACAGCGCAACACGGAGAAAGCCAGGGAATTGGGCTACAGTGTCGACCTCCGTTTTGTTGATGCCCTGAAGGCGAAGTTGGCGTAAGCGTCATGGGCAGCAAGGCGGAAGCGCTCCTCAAACCCTGGTGTCCCTTCTGCGGCATGGATGTCGGCCGACCGACCGAGGGCATTCAGCGTAAGATGCGCGAATTCCCCATGGGAACCTGCGAGTGCGGGGCGGTCTACGTCAGCGATACCACCGGGCACAACATCGGCGCGGCCATGGTCGACTGTCTGGTAAGCGCCTGCAACGATCAGTGGGATCTCGCCTGGGAACTGGTTCCCGAGGACGATTACTTGACCGGCACCATTGATGATTACGACGAGGTGACCCATCAGGTGGTGCCCAAGCGGAATCTCGATGGTCGGGCCGTGCGCGGCGTTCTTTATTTTGTCCGTTTGCACAAGGAGATGGCCGAATTGGTCAAGCGTTTCGAGCACCATGCCGCTCCCCAGCCGGGCGAACAGGCCGGGGATGGTGCGGCGCCGGCCGTTGCTCCGCCTGTCGCTGCACCGGCCACGGCGCCAAGCCGCGATCCCAAGCGGCCTAAGAAGCGGGCCGACAAGCAGGTGGTCAGGGAATTGGCCCGCAGCGGCGATATCGACGGCCTGGTGGCGCTGTATGCCGATGACCGCAAGGTGCTGCGCTACCTGCAGCGGCTTTTGTACGAACCCGAGGCCGGGATGCGCTATCGCATCGCCTGGGTGCTGGGACAGGTGTGCGGCCGGGTGGCGACCCGCGACCCAGGCCCGGTGGCCGATCTGCTCCACCGGTTGTTCGAAGCCTGTTCCGATTCGGCGGCAAGCTCCTGGGGAATGGTTGAATCGATCGGCGCGATCATCGCCGCCCGTCCTGACATTTACGGGGCCTTTACCCGCCATCTGTTCAATTTTATGGGCGATCCGGGGACCCGCGAGGGCGTGCTCTGGGGATTGGGCGAGATTGCCGCCACCCGACCCGACCTGATCCGTAAAATCCCCTTTTACGCCCTTTTCCCGGTGCTCAACCATGCCAATCCGGTTTTCCGGGGCCTGACCCTGCGGCTGCTGGGCCGGATCAAGGCCAAGGAAGCGGGCTTTCAGATCATGGGCTTGCAACATGACACCGCCCCCGTCATCATTTACGAACAGGGGCAGCCGTTTCAGACAACCGTGGCCGAACTGTGTGCGCAGGCCACTCGTTCCATTCATGAGGAAAAGCCCGATGGCAAGTGAGTTTATCCAGCCGTTGCAGAACATTGGCCCCGTGGCTAAGGAAAACAACGGCGTACAGGAAGAAGAAGACCAGACCAGAAAGGATTACCGGGAAGGCCGCAAGCTGTACGGTGACGGTGAATATGCCCAGGCGGCTATTGCCTTCCACAATGCCCTCAGAGGATTCGAGGAACAGGGCAACCAGGCCGGCGTGGCCAACGCTTCCGACCGGCTGGGCGATGCCTGCCTGGCCCGCGGCGAATATGCCATGGCCGTCGCCAACTATCAGCGCGCTCATGCCATCTGCGAAAAAGAAGACGACAGCTTTTCCGTTCTGGCGTTGAACAAGAAAATGGCAGCCGCCTACCGCAAATTGGGCGATCAGGGCAAGGCCTTGGAACTGCTTTACGACATTCTGGAGCACTACCGCCTGACCAGCAATCCCAAGGGCGCGGTCGAGGTGCTGATCGTGATCGGCGAAACCTGTCTCGAGCGAGGGGAACGGCTGAAGGCGGCCGACGCCTACCGTTCGGTGGCCAGTATCCATGCCCGGTTCAAGCATCCGCGCCTGGCCGAGGAATTCACCCAGAGGGCAGACGAATTGGAGCAGGGGGAGTAGATGTTCACCGGGATCATCCAAGGGCTGGGCACGCTGTTTGAGAAACGGCCGTCCGGCGGTGGCATGATCTTTGGCATCGAGACCAGGTTTGCCCTCACCGATCCGGAGGAGGGCGAGTCGATCGCAGTCAACGGCGCCTGCCTCACGGCCAGGAATATTAAGGGGAACAGGTTTTATGTCGATGTTTCGCCGGAGAGTTTGACCCGCACCGGGCTGGGCCGGTTGCAGACCGGCTCCAAGGTCAATCTGGAGCGGGCGTTGCGGCTCAGCGACCGGCTGGGCGGCCACCTGGTCAGCGGCCATGTCGATGCGCAAGGACAGGTCCGCCAGCGGCGGCCGGCCGGTGATTTTACCCTGTTCACTTTTTCCCTTGATCCGGGATTGACCAGATATGTTATTGAAAAAGGATCGATCACCATCAACGGCATCAGTCTGACGGTGAACAGTTGCGGGCGTGACCTATTTGCGGTGTCCATCATCCCGCACACCCTGGCGGCGACCACCTTGGGCGAGCTCAGGGAAGGGGATTGGGTCAACATCGAGGTCGACATGATCGGCAAGTACGTGGAAAAGCTGTTGGCCGAGCAAGCGCCGGGAAGCGGGAGCCAATCCCGTATCAATCCCGGGTTTCTTGCCGAGCATGGTTTTTTGAAATAGTCCGGGGACGCTGATTCCGGGGCGCGAATGTGAGTCTGTTGGACGGGGCATGGATTGCCCCGGTTTTGAATGAGGCAATGTTATGGCTGTCAGTTCGATTGAGGAAGTAGTAGAGGATATCAGGGCCGGAAAAATGGTCATCCTGGTGGACGACGAAGACCGGGAAAATGAAGGCGACCTGTGCATGGCGGCCGAGTTGGTGACGCCCGAAGCCATCAACTTCATGGCGACCCATGGCCGCGGCCTGATCTGCCTGGCCTTGAGCCCGGACATTGTCGAGCAGCTGGGCCTGCCGATGATGGTGCCCAACAACCAGTCACCCTTCGGCACCGGGTTCACCATCAGCATCGAAGCCCGCACTGGCGTGAGCACTGGCATCTCGGCGGCGGACCGGGCGCGGACCATCCAAGCGGCCGTCGATCCCAAAGCCATGCCCCGCGATATCATCAGCCCCGGCCACATTTTTCCTCTGCGGGCCCGTGGCGGCGGGGTTCTGGTCCGGACCGGCCAGACCGAAGGGTCGGTCGACCTGGCCCGGATAGCCGGCTTGCGCACCGCCGGGATCATCTGCGAGATCATGAAGGATGACGGTGAAATGGCCCGGATGCCCGATCTGGAGATCTTTGCCGAGCAGCATGGACTCAAGGTCGCCACCATCGCTGATCTGGTTGCCTACCGGCTGCGCAAGGATGTGTTGGTCCGGCGGGCCGCCGAGGCGCGGTTGCCGACCTTTCATGCCGGCGAATTCCGGCTGGTCGCCTATCAGAACGACATTGACAAGCAGGAGCATGTGGCCCTGATCAAGGGTGAAATCAATGGCGACGAACCGGTGATGGTGCGGGTGCATTCCGAGTGCCTGACCGGCGATGTTTTCGGGTCCGCCCGCTGCGACTGCGGCTCCCAATTGCATGCTGCCATGCGCATGGTAGATCAGGAAGGCCGGGGAGTGGTGCTGTACATGCGCCAGGAGGGCCGGGGAATTGGGCTGATCAACAAACTGAAGGCCTATAAGCTGCAGGACAGTGATGGTCTGGATACGGTCGAAGCCAATATTCGCCTTGGATTCAAGGCCGACCTGCGCGACTATGGCATCGGCGCCCAGATTCTCCGGGATCTGGGGGTGCGCAAGATGCGGCTTCTGACCAATAATCCTAAAAAAATTATTGGCCTGGAGGGCTACGGGCTCGAAGTGGTGGACCGGCTGCCCATCGAGATCCCCGGTGAGGATGAAAACAAGGGCTATCTGCGCACCAAGCGCGATAAGATGGGGCATATCCTGGAACTGTATGGCGACATGCCGATGGGCTGCGTCACCAAGGATCCGTGATCATATTTTTATCTGATTGCCGCTGAATCTCAGCTATCGATTTTTTCAGTTGATCAAGGGCTATTTATCAGACCATCTCTGGTATATTGCTCCCCACGCTCACCATTGAGAAGCAAGGTATGGCCAAAAAACAAGATACAGTTTCAGAA
The DNA here is from genome assembly GCA_009778955.1 of Desulfobulbus sp. GTDB lineage: Bacteria > Desulfobacterota > Desulfobulbia > Desulfobulbales > Desulfobulbaceae > Desulfobulbus. The sequence goes on along the minus strand of WRFD01000022.1, from coordinate 12,075 downwards.
AGGACTTGGTTTGTCAGATTTCACCAGCGGCTGCTGAAGCTGGCTGAGGTTCGATGGTAATCAGATATTTTTAACAGGAACAACCATGGCACAGTATCTGGAAGGAAATCTGCAGGGAGCGGGGCGGAAGATCGCCATCGTGGTGGCTCGTTTTAACTCTTTTATCTCGGAAAAATTGCTGGAAGGTGCGATAGACAGCCTGACGCGTTCCGGAGTGGCCGGCGACGATATCACGGTTGCCCGCGTGCCCGGCGCTTTCGAGATCCCATTGGCGGCCCAGAAGATGGCCCGATCCGGCAAATATCATGCGGTGATCTGCATCGGCGCGGTGATCCGAGGCGCCACCCCGCATTTCGATTACGTGGCGGGCGAGGTCGCCAAAGGCACTGCCCAGGTGATGCTTGATGCCGGCATCCCGGTCATGTTCGGCGTGCTGACCACCGAGACCATTGAGCAGGCCATCGAACGGGCCGGAACCAAGGCCGGCAACAAAGGGTCGGATGTGGCTGTCGCCGCCCTTGAGATGATCAATTTACTCGATGCGGTAGGCTGATTGCGTGCAGCGAATCCGTCTTCTGCTGTCCCTCCAAGATTTATTTTTTCTTCCGGTTCTTTGGCGTTATGGGATTACGGCGTAAATCTCGGGAATTAGCTCTGCAATTTCTTTTCAGCCACGATTTTCAGGAGCGCTCGGACGTTCCTGATGCGTTGGGGCGGGACTGGAAGCTGTTCTGCCAGAGTTTCGAGGCGGGGCCGAAGACCATACCTTACGGTCTGGTCCTGGTTGAAGGCATCGGTCGTCATCTTGACGAGATTGATACCCTCTTGGCCGGTCACTCCCATCATTGGCGGGTGGAGCGGATGTCCGCGGTCGACCGGAACATCCTGCGCATCGCTGTATTCGAGTTGCGGTATAGCGGTGATGTCCCCGCCCAAGTGGCGATTAACGAGGCGCTGGAGATAGCCAAGCGGTACTCCATCGACGATTCGGTGGCCTTTATCAACGGCGTGCTCGACGCCATTCAAATCACTGGTTCACAGTAATTGCACGCTTGTGCCTGGTTGCCGTGCGCCCCGACTGTGGGGGATGATGCCGGCATCTTGAAGCGGCTGACAAAGGAAAAACGCGGCCAAGGTCGGCCGGGGGTGGCGTGGTAGAGAGCCGGCGGTCATGGCGCAACAGGACAACAAAAAAAGGGGGGGGGAGCGGCAAGAGGTGTTGGTGTTGCTGCTATTGTTTCTGACCCTGTTTTTTCTCATCGCCCTCGTCAGTTATCTCGTCCCGCTTCTCGGGCCGGATCCGGCCCGGCAGGCGTCAGCCGCCAACTGGTGCGGCGCCATCGGATTCTATTCGGCAGACCTGCTCTTCTCCTTCCTCGGATTGATCGGCTTTTTTCCCATCGTGCTTCTGGGCTACGCCCTGGCGGCGACCCTGCTTTCCCATACGGCTTCAGACCGGTTGCCCGCCATTGTTGCCGGCATATCCGGGATTATGCTCAGCTCCTCGGGTTTGTTCGGTTCAGTGGAGCAACTGGTGGTGCCTTCGGCCTTCATCGCCCCAGGCGGCTATCTCGGCGCCATGGTGTGGCGTCTGCTCAGTGGCGCGATCGGCAGCGCCGGAACGATCCTGGTCCTGGTTCTGGTTTTGCTGCTGTCGCTGATGGCGGCAGTCCGCTTATCTCCCCTAGGGCTACTATGCCGATCGCGGCATCGCGTTGCCCCGCCGGCTGAGATGGAGCCCGAGCATCGGAATCCTCCAGTCAAAGCGCAGGCATCCCGAATTCAGAAGCAACCCGATGAGACTGTCCCGGCACAAGAGGACGAAGCACCGCCTCCGATAAACGATTCCCGCCAGGCCAACGAGCCGCCGCCGGTCCGGGCGCGAAAGCGTGGGGCGAAAACGGGCGCGAAAGGGCCGTACAAAATGCCGCCGCTTTCCCTGCTTGACCGGCATGCGGAAGAGGATGTCGAGTTGAGCCGGGAGCACTACTATGAGGTGAGCTCGACCCTGATCTCAAAGCTGCAGGACTTCGGCGTTCAGGGAACAGTCGCCGGAATTTCGCCCGGCCCGGTGGTCACGACCTACGAATTCTCGCCGGCGCCGGGAGTCAAAATCAACCGGATCGTGACCCTTGCCGACGATTTGGCCATGGTTCTCCGGGTCGACCGGGTACGAATCGTCGGCTCGATTCCCGGCAAGGCGGCCATTGGCATCGAGATACCGAATCCGATCCGGAAAATGGTCTACCTGCGTGATATCCTGACCACCCCCGAGTATCAGGAGGCGCCTTCGCTGCTGACGCTGGCCCTAGGCTTTGACGTCATTGGTCAGCCGGTGGTCGCCAGCCTGGCCCGCATGCCGCACCTGCTCATTGCCGGGGCCACTGGGGCGGGTAAATCGGTCGCGATCAACGCCTTCATCGCCTCAATCCTGTTCCGGGCGACTCCGGAAGAAGTCCGGCTGCTGATGATCGATCCCAAACGGATCGAACTGTCAGTGTACGATGATATTCCCCATCTTCTGCATCCCGTGGTGATGGAGGCGAAAATGGCCTCACGCGCCCTACAGTGGGCGGTTCGGGAAATGGAGCGTCGCTACCGTCTGTTGGAGGAGAGGCGGGTCAAGTCGTTTGCCTCGTACAATCAGGTGGCTGAAGAGAAACTTCCCGCGATCGTGGTCATTGTCGACGAGCTGGCCGACCTGATGATGGTCGCCTCCAAAGATGTGGAAACCTCGATCGCCCGGCTGGCCCAGATGGCGCGCGCCGCAGGCATGCATCTCATCCTGGCCACGCAGCGACCGTCGGTCGATGTCCTCACCGGTCTGATCAAGGCGAATTTTCCCACCCGCATCTCCTTCAAGGTGTCGTCCAAGGTCGATTCCCGGACCATCCTCGACGGTTCCGGCGCCGAGCACCTGTTGGGCATGGGCGACATGCTGTTTCTGCCTCCGGGCGCGGCCAAGCTGCAACGCATCCATGGGGCCTTTATTTCCGAGCAGGAAACGGACCGGCTGGTTGCCTATCTCAAAATCCAGGGCCCTGCCGACTACGACGAATCGGTCCTGCATGGCATCGAAGAGGCTTCGGAGAGCGTCGACGCCGGCGGTGAGGAACATGATGAAAAATATGACGAGGCAGTGGCGGTGGTGACGGAGACGGGGCAAGCCTCGATTTCCATGGTCCAGCGCAGATTGCGGGTGGGGTATAACCGCGCCGCGCGGATGATCGAGATCATGGAAAAGGAGGGGATTGTCGGACCAGCCGACGGTTCGCGACCGCGTGAAGTTTTAGTCCGCTCGACCTATTCCGAAAACGACAAGGCCATTTAGTCTGTGAACCGGCTCGACCCGGCGGCACGACGAGGGCCGGATAAGAATGGGGCATGGAAGGAGACTTGCGGCATGCATCCATATTTCTGATGCTTTTATTAATTATTTCTGATACTTTCATTAAATTTTGCAGTTCGATGCTGTTTTGACGATTTTTGTTGACATCAAGAGGGCAACAAATTATTAGTGGTAGATGCTGGAAATGAGGGACTGTTCATTTTTCAACTATGGGGAATTGTTTGAAAATACGTGTAAAATGAACAGGATGTGCGCCTGGTCGCGGTTGAGAACGGATGTCTCGCGCCATGCGTACGTGTGTTTTTTTTGAGCAAAGAGTCAGAGGTTGATGGCTTCCCAGATCGGGAGCCATAATGGAAAATCCAAGTGAGGAGGTAGTTTAATGCCAAGTTACGTAGATCCTTCAAAATGTGATGGTTGCAAGGGTGGAGATAAGACCGCCTGCATGTACATCTGCCCCAACGACCTGATGGTGCTCAATGTTGAGTCTATGAGGGCATACAATCAGGAGCCGGATGCATGCTGGGAGTGCTATTCCTGTGTAAAGATTTGTCCGCAGGGCGCAATCTTTGTTCGCGGTTATGATGACTTTGTACCGTTGGGCGGCCAGGTTCACCCGATGCGCTCTTCTGACTCGATCATGTGGACTGTCAAATTCCGCAACGGCAATATAAAACGCTTCAAGTTCCCCATCCGGACCACCGCTGAAGGCGCTGCCAACGATTATGCCGGCCAGAGAGGCGCAAATCTGGATGACGAATGCCTGCTGCTCGAAAGCAATCTGCCGGGCCCGGTCAAATTGGCCTGATCGTCAAGGCGGATTGAGGATTAATTAACGTTCTAGTTCTTTTTTGATACTCTTACAGAGGAGATAGGTATATGGCATTACCGTATAAGCCTAAAGGCGAGCTTGTTGCCGTTGTCGATCCTGAAATCGTTGAGCATAGCTGTGACGTGCTGATCGTTGGCGGTGGTATGGCAGCCTGTGGCGCCGCTTTTGAGATCAAGAAGTGGGCGCCCGAAGGTATGAAGGTCATTCTTTGCGACAAGGCCTCCTTGGAGCGTTCCGGCGCCGTTGCTCAGGGTCTGTCCGCCATTAACACCTACATTGGCGAGAACGCCATCGAAGACTATGTCAAGATGGTTCGCAACGACCTGATGGGCGTCGTCCGTGAAGATCTGATCTATGACCTTGGCCGTCACGTGGACGAATCCGTCAAGCTCTTTGAGGAGTGGGGGCTGCCGATCTGGAAGAGGGCAGAAGACGGTTCTAACCTCGATGGCGCCAAGCCGGCCAAGACCCTTCGCGAGGGCGGCGCTCCGGTTCGTACCGGTAAGTGGCAGATCATGATTAACGGCGAGTCCTATAAATGCATCGTTGCTGAGCCGGCCAAGAAGGCGCTGGGCGAAGAGAATGTCTTGGAGCGTGTTTTCATCGTCAAGATGCTGCTCGACAAGAACAAGGAGAACACCATTGCTGGTGCTGTTGGTTTCTCCACCCGTGAAAACAAAGTGCATGTGTTCAAATGCAAGACCGCTCTCGTAGCCTGCGGTGGTGCGGTTAACATTTTCCGGCCGCGGTCCACGGGCGAAGGTAAAGGTCGTGCCTGGTATCCGGTATGGAACGCTGGTTCCACCTACACCATGTGTGCTCAGGTCGGCGCAACCTTGACCATGATGGAAAATCGTTTCACCCCCTCGCGCTTCAAAGATGGATACGGCCCGGTTGGCGCTTGGTTCCTCCTGTTCAAGGCCAAAGTGCAGAACGGCTTGGGCGAGTTCTATGCCAACAGCCCGGCTGTCAAGGAAGAGCTGGCCCAGTTCATGCCGTACGGGGCGTCTGCCGTTACTCCGACCTGTCTGCGCAACCACCTGATGCTCAACGAGTTGAAGGCTGGTCGTGGTCCGATTTATATGGCGACTGAAGTTGCTCTGAACGCCTTCTTGGATGATATGCGCGCTGCCGGTAAGGATGAGAAAGAGGTGAAGAAGTTCTGGAAGCACCTCGAATCCGAGGCTTGGGAAGACTTCCTGGATATGTCCGTTGGTCAGGCCGGCCTGTGGGCAGGTATGAATATTGAGCCCGAGAAGGTCGGGTCCGAGATCATGCCGACCGAACCTTACATGCTGGGTTCTCATTCCGGTTGCTGCGGTATCTGGACCTCCGGCCCGAACGAAGACTGGGTGCCTGCAATTGATGGTCCTCGTTCGCATCAGTACAAATGGGGCTACAACCGTATGACCACTGTCAACGGTCTGTTCACCGCTGGCGACGGCGTTGGCGCTTCCGGTCATAAGTTCTCCTCCGGTTCGCATGCCGAGGGACGTATCTGCGCCAAGCAGATGGTTAAGTACTGCCGTGACAACGCGGGCTTCACCCCCGAATTGGCCCAGACCGCGAAAGAACTGGCCGATGAGGTATACGCGCCGGTTAGACTGTACGATCAGTTCAAGGATGCAACCACTGCCACCGACGTGAACCCGAACTACGTCAAACCGGCTGGCATGATGATGCGCCTGATGAAGGCCACCGACGAGTACGGCGGCGGCGTTGCCACCTACTACATGACCTCCGGCAAACTGCTCAACATCTGTCTCGACCTGCTCCAGTTGATGCGCGAAGATGCTGAGAAGATGGCTGCCGGCGACCTGCACGAGCTGATGCGTGCCTGGGAGAACTATCACCGCATCTGGTGTGTAGAGACCCACATCCGTCACATCGAGTTCCGGAAAGAGTCCCGTTACCCTGGATTCTACTATCGTTCCGACTACCCGACCTGTGATGACGAAAACTGGAAGGTATTCGTCAACTCCACCTTTGATCCGAAGACCAAAGAGTGGAAGTGCGAGAAGGTTCCGTGCATCAACATCATCGAGACCACTCCTTGGATCTGATCTCGAAAAGACATTGATTGTCTGAGTAAAAAATCTCCAGGCTCCCCTCGCGGAGCCTGGAGATTTTTTTGTATGCAACCGGGTGGTTTTTGTTTGAGTTGAGACGAAAGATGAAGTAACTTTTTTATTTCGTATCAATTGAACCAGAAATCACCTTTCATCAATACCAGCAGTTATGGAGGATTGGCATGAGTGACACTGCAGGCAATGGTGCGGTACTGGTTGTGGGTGGCGGTATAAGTGGTCTGACCGCCGCGCTCGAAGCTGCTGAAGTTGGCAACGACGTTTTTCTTGTCGAGAAGAACGCGTACTTTGGCGGTCGGGTTGCCCAGCTCAATCAGTATTTCCCCAAACTTTGTCCCCCCACCTGTGGGCTTGAAATCAATTTTAAGCGTATCAAAGATAATCGCCGGATCAGAACCTATACTCTGACGACCGTCAAGTCAGTGAGCGGCGTTCCGGGTAATTTCGAGGTCCAGTTGGAAACCGCGCCGCGCTATGTCAATTCCAATTGCACGTCCTGTGGCGACTGCATCCAGGCTTGCGCTGAAGAAATCGATGATGCCTTCAACTTCGGCATGAGCAGGACCAAGGCAGTTTATCTTCCCCATGAGATGGCTTTCCCGCGTAGGTATGTTCTGGCCAAAGAGGCATGCTCGGCCGCATCACTGGACGCGATCAAAGCCGCCTGTAAATACAATGCGGTTGACCTGGACATGCAAACGCAGACCTTTACGCTGAAAGTCAGCTCCATCATCTGGTCGACCGGCTGGAATCCCTACGATCCCGCCAAGATCACCAACCTGCAATACAGCTCTTCGAATGCCATTGTCACCAACATGATGATGGAGCGGCTGGCCGCAGCCAACGGCCCGACCAAGGGCAAAATACTGCGTCCCGGCGACAACAAGGAACCCGGTTCCTTTGCCTTCGTGCAATGTGCCGGTTCGCGTGATGAAAACCATTTGCAGCATTGCTCCTACATTTGCTGCATGGCCACCTTCAAGCAAATCTCCTATATCCGGGCCCAGTATCCGGATGCCAAGATCTACGTCTTCTACATTGACCTGCGCACCCCGGGCAAGTACGAGAACTTCCGCGAGAAGTTCATGGCTGATCCGAACACGATCTTTATCAAGGGCAAGGTCGCTGACATTGCCGCCGAGCGGGATGGCGGCGTAACCGTCACCGCTGAGAATGCCGTTGCCGGCGCAAAGATACACCAGAAAGTCGATATGTGTATTTTGGCCACCGGTATGGAACCTGCCCTGGGCGAGCAGGGCAAGGCGCTGAACGTGGCCATGGATGGCAATGGATTTGTGGTTTCTGATGCGGCTAAGGGGATGTTGTCAGCCGGTTGCGCTAAATCTGCCGTTGATGTGTACACCAGTGGACAATCCTCCACGGCGGCTGCCCTTAAAGCTATTCAGATCGGACGCTAGGAGGACGAGTCAATGAAGAAAGTATATGGTGCATATCTTTGTACTGGTTGCGGCATTGGCGATGTCCTTGATGTTGATGGTCTGAAGGATGCAGCTTCTGACGCCGGCATTGAAATGAAGGATCATGCCTGTCTGTGCGGTGCGGAAGGCCGGGCATTCATTGAGAAAGACATCGCTGAACAGGGCGTGAACACCATCGTGGTCTGCGCCTGCTCCCCGCGCGTCATGCAGCCGGAGTTCAATTTTGGCGAGCAGACCATCACTGTCCGCGGCAACCTGCGCGAACATGTGGCCTGGACCGGTTCGTTGAAGGAGGACGGAAGTGTCGACGATTTCCTTCAGGAAATGGGTACGGACTATGTGCGCATGGCCGTGACCAGAGCCCAGAAGACCGAGCTGCCTGAACCGTACAAACTGGAGACCATCTCCAAGAAAATCTTGGTTATGGGAGGGGGTATCGCCGGCTTGACCGCTGCCAAGGAAGCGGCTAAGGCCGGTTATGAGGTCACCCTGGTCGAAAAGGAAGCCCAGATGGGCGGCAAAGCCCTTGGCTGGCGGAAGATGTTTCCCACCGCCTACCCCTATGCCGACCTCGAGAATCCGACCATTCAGGACATGATTGCCGAGGTGCGGGGAAATGCCAAGATCACGGTCAAGACCGGAACCGAAGTAGCCCGTATCGGCGGCGCTCCCGGTCAGTTCAACGTGACTTTCAAGGCGGCCGGTTCCGCTTCGGAATGGGACGCTCCCGCCAAGGTGACCGCAGAACAGCAGGATCTGATCAACAAGGGTGAGCTTGAAGATCCGAATAAAGGGATGCAGAAGTACACTACCTTGAATCCCGATGGCGAGATGTTCGGTGCGGTCGTGCTGGCAACAGGTTGGACGCCTGCCGATGTTTCCCAGTACGAGCACCTCGGCTATGGCAAGCTGGCCAACGTTGTCACCAACGCCGAATTTGAAAAGCTGGCCAAGAACGGCAATGTTCCTGCCCGCGTCGCCTTTGTGCAAAGCCCGGGCGGCAAGGACCATGACAAGGATTTCCCGTATTGCAGCTCCGTCACTTCCATGGTTGCCCTGAAGCAGGCCAATTACGTGGTTGAAGACAACCCTGTCGACGGCAAGGCCTACATTCTGTACCAGCACATGCGTACTCCGGGCAACGCCGAGTTCTTCTACAAGAGCATGCAGGCCAAGGACGGCGTGTTCATGACCAAGGCGGCGGTCACCAAGGTGGCGGCTGTCGGCAACGCTCTGCTGGTAGATGTCGAAGACAATTTGCTGGGCGAGAATCTCCAGCTGGAAGTCGATATGGTTGTTCTGGCCGCCGGCATGGTTCCGACCACCGCCAATGCCAATACGATCAACCTTGCCTATCGTCAAGGTCCGGCATTCATTGACCTTGACCTGTTCGATGGCTATGCCGACTCGCACTTCATCTGCTTCCCGTATGAGACCAGAAGGACCGGCATCTACAACTGTGGAGGCGTTCGTAAGGCCGAAACCATGGAAGAGACCATTGACGATGCCACTGGCGCCGCCTTGAAGGCCATTCAGTGCATCGAGTCGTCCAACCGTGGCGTTGCTGTGCACCCGCGCTCCGGCGACCAGACCTATCCGGATTTCTTCTTTTCGCGTTGCACCCAGTGCAAGCGCTGCACGGAAGAATGTCCTTTCGGCGCCTTGGATGACGACGAAAAAGGCACGCCGCTCCCCAATCCGACCCGTTGCCGCCGCTGCGGCACCTGCATGGGCGCCTGCCCCGAGCGAATCGTCAACTTTGCCGATTACAGCATCGACATGATTGGGTCGATGGTCAAAGCCATCGAAGTTCCCGATGATGACGAGGAGAAACTGCGGGTAGCCGTTTTTGTTTGCGAGAACGACGCATATCCGGCAATAGATATGTCAGGCATGCATCGGAACAAGATGAACCGGCTGGCCCGTTTCATTCCTGTCCGCTGCCTAGGATCGGTCAACATGGTGTGGATCAAGGACGCCATGTCCGCCGGTATGGACGGGGCGCTGCTGCTTGGCTGCAAATATGGCGACGACTATCAATGCCATTTTGTCAAAGGATCTGAAATTGCCACGCGGCGCATGGAGAACATCGGCGAGACTCTCGGCTCGCTCGGGCTTGAACCTGAGCGGTGCGGCGTCCGCGAAATCGCTATTTCCGATTACGACAAGCTCCCGGCGATCATCGACGAATTTGTTGAGGAAATTGTCGGCATGGGACCGAATCCATTCAAGGGCTTCTGATCATATCGGACTGAATACGCCGCCATCCTGGTCACGGGGTGGCGGCGGTCTCTTTTGGCCGATTTTCGGCAAAAAGACTTGATGTGTTGACCATCACCTTTCATGACAGGAGGAAATTAATGTCTATGAACGTGCAACCCGATCTCGAATTTATCAAAGCCATGAAGGCGGCTGGTGGCGACACGTTGAAGCAGTGTTATCAATGTGCGACCTGCTCGGTCGCATGTCCGCTTTCCTCTGACGCCAAACCATTTCCGCGCAAGGAAATGATTCTCGCCCAATGGGGACTGAAGGATAAGCTGATTACAGATCCAAACGTGTACTTGTGCCATCAGTGCGGCGACTGTACCGAACTCTGCCCGCGCGGCGCCCGGCCGGGCGATGTGCTGGGGGCGATCAGAGCCTATGCCTACCGTGCGCTTGGCTGGCCGAAAGGGTTGGCTGATCTTTGCAGCTCGAAAGATAATCTTCCGGTGCTCATTGGCATCCCCGCTGTATTCATCTTCATCATGTGGCTGATTTCCGGCGGGATGCACTTTCCATCCGGCGAGCAGTTCGCCAAGGTCGGATACACCCATTTTTTTGGCCATTGGGATTTTCGTCTGCTGGCCAAGAACGTCCTGTTCATCGATATCATCATGCTCATCTCGGCCGGCATAGCTCTGACCTCTGTCTACAAGGGGGTCTCGACGCTTTGGCAAGGCATGACAGCTTCCCTCGGTCAGAATGATGTCCTGTATCGGCCCTCGGCGCCCCAGTTCGTCAAACAATTCCTGTGGCCCGCCATCATTGAAATCCTTGAGCACAAACGGTTCCGCGAGTGTACGGTCAACGCCGACCGGGTCAAGGGTCATAGACCCTTGGTTTTTGCATTCATTGGTCTGTTCATTGTGACTTGCTATTCGCTTTTCACCCAGGACGTGATTGGCATCTGGATTCCATCCATGCATGGCCCCATCTCCATGTGGAACCCGGTTAAGTTGCTGGCCAATGTCTCTGCCGTGGCCATGATCGTGGGCATCGGCATTCTCTGGGTAAACAGAAGCAACATGCAGGCAGCGGGGAAGGCGGCCAATACGTTCTATGACTGGTTTCTGATCTGGATCGTCATGGGTGTGGGCGTGACAGGACTCGGGGCAGAGGTCCTGCGCCTGGTTGGCATCGTCTCTCTGGGCTATGTCATGTACTATCTGCATCTCATTTCTGTCGCGATGCTCTTCCTGTACATGCCGTACACTAAATTTGCCCATCTTGTGTACCGCACCTTTGCCATGGCGTTTGAGCGCTATCGCGAGTCCTCGTACATCAAAAATCCTCTGAACGGATGAGACGTACAAGTAGATAAATCGCTGTGAAACCGGGAAGTTCGCTTCCCGGTTTTTTATTGTTTAGCTTGAGCAAAAACATATTGATTTTTAAAATCTGTCGGGTATACTTCCCGGCTCATGCTGGCGTAGCTCAATTGGCAGAGCACCTGATTTGTAATCAGGGGGTTGCGGGTTCAAGTCCCATCGCCAGCTCCAGGAAGTTGAGAAGACAAGAGCCAGAAAGCGGCTGGCGGGATGCGTTATCAGCTTTCTTGCTCTTGTCTTTTGGTGATACAGTGGAGGGGTTCCCGAGCGGTCAAAGGGAACAGACTGTAAATCTGTCGGCGGCGCCTTCGGAGGTTCGAATCCTCCCCCCTCCACCACATCCTGGTTCGATGGTGTCATGCTTGGCGGCGCAGAAAAAGAGTCTCAAGCGGGAATAGCTCAATGGTAGAGCATCAGCCTTCCAAGCTGAGGGTTGCGGGTTCGAGTCTCGTTTCCCGCTCCAATTTCTTCTGGTAAACGCCAAGTGTAAGGCAACCTCCGGCTCGACGATCTTTGCCCACGTAACTCAGTGGTAGAGTACCTCCTTGGTAAGGAGGAAGCCATCGGTTCAAGTCCGATCGTGGGCTCCAAAGTAACAATCGATTGAGTAAAGGTCGATTGATTCTGATTGAACATTTGTCCAAGGAGACATGAGATGGCGAAGGAAAAATTTACGCGGACGAAGCCGCATGTCAATGTCGGAACAATCGGTCATATAGACCATGGTAAAACAACGCTGACCGCGGCGATCACCCGGGTTTTGTCAACAAAGGGC